>NZ_JBNWUK010000004.1:161056-209814 GCF_050563205.1 Zafaria sp. Z1313 | reverse complement strand
CCGCTTCGTTAGCCCGGCGAGCAGCCCGTCCGGGCCGACCAGGCTGACGCCCTTCTCCTTCGCTTCCGCGAGCAGCTGCTCCGCGATCTGCTGCTGATCGATGATCTCTCCCGTCACAGGATCAATCATCTCGATGACATCGGTCATCGCCTTTCCTTTCGGTCAGGCCAGGACCAGATACACCGTTCGTCTGACACTCCCTCGTGTCGCTGACACCATCGAAAGCCCTTCACGTCGTCTTGATCCACGGGCTCCGGCCGAGGGCGGGCCCTCATCCGAGCACACCAGTGTGATCGAACTCATAAGTTGAATGGCATGACCATACCACCTTTGAGCCTTTCGTCAACAGGCCGGTATCATCAGGGGTGTGCCCCCCGCCTGGGGCGTGGCAGCCGCCGGCGCCCAACCTGTGCGTCGGGCTGACCCCGGCGCACCTGAACGACAGGAGACGGCGTTGTCCGCAACCCCCGCTAAGTCGACACCCCTACAGCTTTTCAACCAGGTGAGCGTGGACCGCGCCTATCACGTCATCGTCGAACAGATTAAGCAGCTGATCAGGGACGGCGAGCTGAAGCCGGGCGACCGCCTCCCCAACGAACGCGAACTTTGCCAGCAGCTGGGCGTCAGTCGCGTGACGGTCCGCGAGGCGCTCCGCGTCCTGGAGGCGACCGGACTGATCCGGGTGAACCTCGGGGCCCGCGGCGGGTCCTTCTTGACCTCCCCCTCGCCGGAGATCGTGGGGGACAACCTCGCGCACCTCCTGACGCTCTCGCCCATCACCGCGAGTGCAGCGACGGAGGCGCGCCAGGTGTTCGAGCTCGGGATCCTTCCGCTCGTCATCGAACGGGCTACGCCGGAAGACATCGCCGCGCTCCGAGGGCTCGTGGCCGACGCGAGGGCCGATGGCGCCCATTCCATGGACATGTCGGCCGCGTTCCACGTGCGGCTCGCGGCCTGCACGCACAACCCGGCCATCGAAGCACTGATGCACAGCTTCCACGGCCCGCTGATCTCCTCCCTCCGGGCGGCGAAGACGGTCGCCCCCCACATGGGCCTCAAGGGCACCGAGGAACACGGCGAGCTCGTGGACGCCATTGCGGACGGAGACCTCCCGCGCGCGCAGACGATCCTCGCCCAGCACTTGGAGCGGACGGCGCAACGCGTCGCGGAGAAGTGAGCGCGGACACGCGTTGTGGTCTAATGGTCATACCCTTGAAGGAGGACCATGGACCACATCGCAACCTCGCGCATGTCCGCGCGCACCCTGATCATCGGCGCCGGCCAGGCCGGCCTGCAACTCGCCACCAGCCTGCGCGAGCTGGGCGACACGTCACCGATCACCGTGATCGGCGGGGAGACCCGGCCGCCCTACCAGCGCCCCCCGCTCTCTAAGGCCTTCCTCAGCGGCAAGGCCGCAGAGCACGAGTTGGCGCTCCGCGGCCCCGACTACTACGCGGCAAACGACATCACGCTCATCTGCGGCGAGTGGGTCGATTCGGTCGCGCTCGACGACGATGCCGCCGCACCGGGCACGGCAGTGACTCGCAGCGGCCGGACGATTGCTTTCGACCGCCTCGCGTTCACCGTTGGCGGCACACCGCGCCGGATGCGGGTGAACGGTGCCGAGCTCGCGGGGATCCACTATCTGCGCACCATCGACGATGCTCTCGCGTTGAAGGGCTCCCTCGACGACGCCTCCCGCGTGGTCGTCGTCGGCGGCGGCTTCGTGGGTCTCGAGATCGCCGCGGCGGCCACCGCCAGCGGAAAGGACGTCACCGTTCTGGAGGCACAGGATCGCCTCATGGCACGAGCCGTCGCCCCCGAGATGTCCCGCTTCTACGCAGAGGCCCACCAGCGCAGGGGAACACGCATCGTCTTGGATGCCGCGGTGTCCGGCTTCCGGGGAACCGACCGGGTGAACGGCGTCGAGCTCGCCGATGGCCGCGTGATCGACGCCGATGCCGTGGTCGTCGGCATCGGCCTGGTAGCCCACACGGAGCTCGCCGCGTCGCTGGGGCTGGCCAACGACCGTGGCATCGAAGTCGACGCCTTCGGGCGCACACGCATCCCTGGCATCGTCGCTGCAGGCGACTGCGCGGTGAGCACCCACCCGGTCCACGGCCCTGTCCGGCTCGAGTCGGTCCCCAACGCCATCGCGCAGGCCAAGGCCGCGGCGGCCGCCTTGCTGGACCGGGAACCGGCCGCCACGGCGGTGCCGTGGTTCTGGTCGGATCAAGCCGACCTCAAGCTCCAAATGGCCGGCCTCACGATGGGCTACGACCAAGTGGTCCTCCGGGGCGACCCGGACAGCGAGCGCTTCTCCGCGCTCTACTACCGCGATGGCCAGCTCGCATCGATCGAGTCGGTCAACGCCCCGCGCGACTACATGGCCGCCAGGCGCATTCTCGAGACGGGCGGCAACATCCCGCCGGAAGCTGCGCGCGACACGGGCATCCCGCTGAAGGCCCACCTCACGGCGTGACGACGTGGTCCGGCCGGAGCGCCTTCCGTGCGCCCCGGCCGGAACACGTCAGATGACGAAGGACTCCAGCGACTCGGGGGCGAACAGGTCCTCTGGGTCCCTGCGCGCCGCGGACAGGCCCTGCTCGTGGTGGTAGCGCAGGAACGTGGCAAGCACCCCTCGGTCGGCGCCACCCAGCCCATAGGACCAGTAGTCTTCGCCCAGGAGGTTGCGCGCCGCCTCCAGATGCAGCGTCAACCATGGCTCCATGAACCGCAGCGCCGAGGAGTCGTAGATGCGCGCCGCCGCCTGCGCCTTCGCCTCTGTCATCGCCTTCGTCAGTGATTGCGCCACCCAGCGGTGGCGCTCGTACAACTCCCGGCGCAACACCACGACGTGCATGATCGGGAAGATCCCCGTTTCCCGGAAATACGCCTGCTCCGCCTCCTTGGTGTCGGGGAAGAGCCGGGCGATCGGCCCCCCCGATCCCCGGAACGTGCTCGGGATCCGCGGCGACAGGATCGCGTCGAGGTCGCCGGCGGCGAGCATCTCGGACAGCGTGCGGTCCCCGGGGATCGGCTGGACGTCGAACGGCACATCCACCTCGCCCTTCTCGATGCGTCCGGGCCTCTCCTGGCCGCCGGTGAAGAACGTCGACCCGTCCAGCGGAAGGCCGTGGTGGTCGGCGAGGATCCCTCGCTGCCACACGCACGCGGTCAGCTGCACCTCGGGCATGCCGATCCGCTTGCCGCGCAGGTCGGAGGGCTTCTCGATCCCCGCGTCGACGTTGACGAACATCCCTCCGTGGCGGAACTGGCGGGAGGTGTAGACCGGTAGTGCGACGAACGGCGGTTGGTCTCCCCTATCGAGGGCGTTGAGCGTCGAGACGTAGGTCGACAGCGACATCTCCGCCGCGTCGAACTCGCGGTGGCGGGCCATGCGGAAGAAGGTCTCCTCCACGGGCAGGCGCAGGTAGGTGAGGTCGATGCCGTCGACGGCCACGCTGCCGTCCTCGATCCCCCGGGTGCGGTCGTAGTCGCCACACGCGAAGGTCAGCTGCAGGCGGCCCATCAACTGCTCCCCGCCAGGCGCACGGCCAGCCGCGGATAGACGCGCAGCGCGTTTCCGTGCGTGATCGCATCCCAATCGGCCTGCGATCGCTGAGAAGAGCGCAGGTACGCGAGCGTGTCATCCCACTCCACGCCGGTTTCGGGGTCGGCGCCGCGCACGGCCCCGAGCATCTCCGAGGCGAAGAGCACGTTCGATGCCGGGATCAGGTCCACGAGGAGGTCGTATCCGGGCTGGTGGTATACCGCCGTATCGAAGAACACGTTGCGCAGGAGCTCGGAGGGATCCTGCCAGCCGTGGCGCATCGCAAGTCCGCGGTAGCGCCCCCAGTGGTAGGGAACCGCTCCGCCGCCATGGGGTATGACGAGCTTGAGGCCAGGGAACCGCGTGAACAGATCCGACGGCAGCAACTGCATGAAGACGCTCGTGTCGGCGTTGAGGTAGTGCGCGCCGAGCGTGTGGAAGTTCGGGTTGCACGCCGTCGAGACGTGCACCATGAGGGGCACCCCGAGGTCCTCGGCGGCCTCGTAGATCGGGAACCACGAGGGGTCCGTCAACGGCACGCCCGCCCAGGTCCCAGAGGGATCTGGGTTGAGGTTGGCCCCCACGAACCCGAGCCCCTCCACGGTGCGTTTCAATTCCGCGAGTACGCCTTCGAGGTTGCCCTCCGGTGTTTGGGGCAGCTGTGCGACAGGGGCGAAGTGGGCGGGGAACAACTGGCTGACACGGTGGACCATGTCGTTCGACGCCTGCGCCCACGCATTCGCGATACCGGCATCTGGTTCATGGTGTGCCATCCCGGAGGCGCGGGGCGAGAAGAGCATGAGGTCCCCGCCGCGCTCGCGCAGGACCCGGATTTGGTGCTCTTCGACGCTCTCGCGGATTTCCTCGTCCGAGACCTGGCCGTTGAGGGCTGCCGCGCTCGGCGCTTCCCCCCGGAGCTGCGCCGAGCGGAACCGGTGGAGCGGCTCGGGTTCTGTCGTGTAGTGCCCGTGGACGTCGATGATCACGATCCCAGTCCTTCCTTCCACGTCCGGTAGTCGACGTACCGGATCCCCGCAGCCTCGATCATCGGGCGCATGTTGTTGACGTCGAGCGCGATTTCGCCCGCCAGGTACCGTGCCCGGGAGAGTTCTTCCTTCTCTTCGCGTTCCCGCGCGGCGTCCAGCACCTCGGCGAGGCGCGTGCGCGGCACGACCACGACGCCGTCGTCGTCGGCGAGTACCGCGTCTCCGGGATTGACGATCTGGCCAGCTATGGAGATCGGCACGTTGACGTCCCCGAGGTTGCCTTTCGTCGTGCCCTCCGCGCAGACATGCCGCGACCACACCGGGAAGCCCATCGCCTGCAGGTCTGCGATGTCACGCACGCCGGCGTCGATGACCAGGCCCCGCACGCCCCGCGCCTTCAGCGAGGTGGCGAGCAGGTCGCCGAAATAGCCCATGTCGCATGGCGCCGTCGGAGTGACGACGAGCAGGTCGCCCTGCTGGCACTGCTCCACCGCCACGGCGATGGTCGTGTTGTCGCCGGGGGCGACCGTTGCCGTCACGGCCGACCCGGCGACGCGTGTTCCGCTCTGGACCGGGGCGATCGGGGATGCGAGCAGTCCGTCGCGCCCCTGTGCCTCGTGCACGGTGGCGACGCCGTACCCGGCCAGCGCGTCGAGGAGGTCGATGGGCGCGCGGGGCGTGCCCGTCACGACGAGGCCCGCCATCAGTTTGCCGCCTTCGCGCTCGTCCGCCCGCCGGACTGGCCGATCATCTCGGGCATCATGGAGATGTGGATCGCGTCTTCGTCGGTCTGGCCGGCGAGCACCCGGATCGCGTGGTCGACCTGGTCGATGCCGTACCTGTGCGTAGCGAGCTTCTCGAGCGGGAACCGCCCCGATGCGATCTGCGCGACGGCGAGTTCGCAGGCGCGGTAGGAATGGCCACGGGCCGATTTGATCGTGATCGACTTCTCGGTGATCTTCTTCAACGGGAAGTCCGGGAATGCGGCCAGCTCGCCCTGCACCAGCAGCGTGCCCTCGCGTCGCGTGAGGACGTCGACCCCGAGCAGCAAGGGCGCCGTGCCGGCTCGTGACGTGCAGTCCAGCACGTAGTCGACCCCGCGCCCCTCGGTCAGGTCCATGACCTTTTCGCGCGGATCCTCCACCAGGATGTCGATGACGTCATCGGCCCCGAGCTCGAGCGCGAGGTTCAGCCGCTCCCTGTCGCGGGTGGTGCCCGAAACGATGATCCGCGAGGCGCCGGCCTGCTTCGCCGCCACGACCTGCGAGAGCCCCTGCTGGCCGGGACCTTGGATGAGCACGGTGTCGTTGTAGCCGATGCCCGCGGTGAGCAGCGCCCATTCGATGCCGTTGGACAGCGGCATGATCAATCCCGCCAGCTCGGCCGACATCGTCTGGGGGACCTTGTGGAGCACGGCATTCCATGGCAGATACATGTACTCGGCGAATCCACCCCACAGGGTGCCGGGCATGTCGGAGGACGTGTAGCCGAACCGGCGCGCGTCGGGGTTCGTGCGCCAGTCGGTCGCTTCGCAGTGGCGGTACTCGCCGATGCGGCACCATTCGCAGTTGTGGCAGGCCACGTAGTGCTCCACGAAGACCCGGTCTCCCTCGGTGAGCCCGTGCCTGATCTTGAACCGTTCCCCTGCCTCGACGATCACGCCGACGTTCTCGTGCCCCATGATGACGGGCCCCTGCGTCGAGGGGGTATCGGGAGGCGAGAAGTACAGCTTCGCGTCGGTGCCGCAGATGCCGGCCACCTCGACCTGGAGCAGGGCCGAATCGGCATCGATGCGCGGCTTGGGGAACTCGCGCATCTCGGTCACCTCCGGTGCTGTGCGCACGGCGGCGAGCACTGAATCAATCATGGGCACGTCCTTGGGCTGGAGATTGGCAGAATGGTAAGACCAAGACTAGCATCCAACTCATAGACCTTTCGATGACGCGGAGGACCCATGCACCTGTCGATACTCACCCGCCCCCAGGGCGCTAACCGCGCCTTGATACAGGGCGCCGTTTCGTCGTCCGGCACCCGTCTGGACTTCGTCGACGAACCCGTCCTGGTGAGGGGTTTCCGGAAGATGGTGCGCGGTCTTGAATTCGATGTCGCCGAGATGGCCCTGACCACCTACCTGACCGCAAGGGAGCATGGCGTCGCGTTCACTGCGCTGCCGATCTTCCTCGTGCGCGATTTCCACCACGGCGCCACCCAGGTCCTGCGCAAGAACAGCGGCCGGCCCGTCGCCGAGCTGGCCGGCGGGCGCGTCGGTGTGAACCGTGGCTACACGGTGACGACGGGGGTATGGGGCCGCGCGGCACTGGCCGAGGCCGGGCTCGATCTTGATTCGGTCACCTGGGTGTGCTCGGGCGACGAGCACGTGGCGGCGTATACGCCTCCGGGGAACGTCCTCCGCGCACCCCAGGGGGCATCGCTCGAGGAGATGCTCTTGGCCGGCGAACTCGACGCCGTCGTCGGCGCCGGCATCACGCACCCCGACGTGGTCCCACAGATCCCGGACCCCGACGACGCGGCGGCCGAGGTGCTCCGTCAACGCGGCGTGTTCCCCATCAACCACCTCGTCGTCGTGCGCGACGAGCTGCTCGCGCAGCACGCCGGTCTGGCCTCGACTCTGTTCACCGATTTCACCGAAGCGAAGATGCGCTACATCGAGGGCCTGCGCTCTGGTCCCGGAGACAGCCGGCAGGATCAGATCCTGTCGCGGGTCATGCAGATCACGGGATCGGACCCCCTGCCCTACGGCATCGAAGAAAATCGGGCGACGCTCGAGGCTCTCATCGACCATGCGATGAGCCAGCACATCATCCGCACCCGTCCGGCGATCGAGGACCTCTTCGCCGAAGACACGCGGAAGCTCCAGGGCTGATGCCGGGCCTCGCGCACATCGCCATCGCAGGAGACCACCACGGGGTGCGGCTCATCGACCGCATCGTGGCCGTCTTGGGCGCCAGGGGGCACCATGTCTCAGACCTGGCGCCGAGGCGCGGCGCAACCGTGGACTATCCGCCGTTGTGCGCCGCGGTCGGCCGCATGGTCGCCCGGGGCGAGGCCGACATCGGGATCATCGTCGGTGGCAGCGGCCAGGGCGAGGTCATCGCCTGCAACAAGGTGCGTGGGATCCGGGCGGGTCTCGTGTGGTCCGAGTTCTCCGTCGATATATCGCGCGGCAACAACAACGCCAACGTGATGGTGATCGGCACGAAGGTCGTCGACGACGAGACTGCGCTCGCGCTTCTCGACCGCTGGCTTGCGACGCCGTTCAAGGGCGGAGTCCACGCCGAACGGGTCGCGCAGATTGCGCGCATGGAAAACGGCCTCGGGGAGGAGTGAGCACTCCTCCCCGAGGCCGCCTGCCTCAGTGCCGCGAGAGGAACTCGCGCACGCGGGCCGTCGACGCTTCGGGCGTCTGCTCGACAACCGGCACATCCCAGTACTCGGCCTGCGGCAGGCACTCCTCGAAGTAGCGCGCGGCCGATCGGGTGTGCGAGAGGTCCTCCCCGGGCACAACGAGCGCGGGGACTTCCAGCAGCTGGAGGTCCTCCGGCTCCGGTCCCGGAACGGTGTCGCGGTCGAACAGCATCCGCGCAGATCCAGAAACGAGGGTTCGGTACCGCTCGAGGCTCGTGGCAGCGTACCGCTCGGCGAATCCCTCGTCCGTGCGGAGCACCGCGGCCCAGGGGCCGACCCGGGGATCTTTGCTGAACCCCGCCGTGGTGGACTGCGCGTGCTCGACCACGGCCCGCAAGCCGTGTTCCAGGGCGAACCCGAGATGCTGCGTGAAGCGCATGTGCTGGGCCGCCCGGTAGGTCACCCCTCCAGCCGGCGAGAACAGCACCATGCTGCGTACGCGCTCTGGATGTGCAACCGCAAGCAGGGCGGCGGACGAACATCCGACGCACCCGCCCATGGTGTGCACCTTGTCGAGTCCGAGATGGTCGATCAGGCCGGCCGCCTGGTCGACGTACTTCGGCCACGACAGCCGTTCGAGGCGGCCACCGGACCGGCCCGACTCGCGCCGATCGAACACGACGCAGGTGTACTGCCGCGAAAGGGCGTCGATGAATCCCAACTCTTTGTAGCGTCCGAACGTGGTCCAGTTCTCCAGACTCGAGTCGAAGCCGCCCGGGCTGAACATCAGGATCGGCGGACCGTCGCCGACCAGCTCGTAGCGGGTGCGGATTCCGCCCAACTCAACAACAGGCATGCCCTCTCCTTCGTTTCGTCAACTCGCGCCCGGGTTCTTGATGCCGCCACGGATCTGGCGTCCTGCGCGGACGTCCTCTGCGCAGGCGGCAAGCCCGTCGTAAGCGATGCGGGCGATATTCGCGTACGTGTCGGGCTCGGCATCCAGCCATTTCTCGTTGTAGCCAAGCGCGGCGGTGGCCATGCGGATCCTGCCGTCCAGCCACGGCCCTCCGCCGAAACCGCCGAGCACGGGGATCGAGACCGCCTGGGCCACGGCGGGCCCCACGACCGGACCGGAATTCGTGAAGTTCAGCAGCACGGCACCGGCGGCCTCCAACCGCTTGGCCTCGGCGACGAGCTCCGCGGTCATCTCCTCCGGAACTTGGACAGTGTGAGCGCTCGAGTAGTCGAGCCCGTACTTCAACGAGGTCTGCGGTGTGATCCCAAACTGCGCGAAGACCGGGATACCCGCTCGCGTGAGCGCTTCGACCTCCTCCGGGAAATCGGCCGCGCCGTCGAGCTTGACGAGGTCGACCCCCGCCTCCTTCACCAGTCGGACGGCCGCGTCCAGAGCGCCGCCCAACTGCAGCGGGCCAAAGGGGAAGTCGCAACTCAGAAGGGCGTTCTTCACGCCGCGGCGTACCGCCTTCGCGACCACGAGCAGCTCGTCGAACGTGACCTCCAGCGGATTCGGCTGCCCCCACATGTTGACGCCAACCGTGTCGCCGACCGAGACGATGTCGGCGCCAACGCGGTCGGCTATTCGCGCCATCTGGTAATCCCAGCAGACGAAACAAACGGACTTCTCGCCCGCCTGTTTCATTGCCTGGAGCTGAGGGATTGTTCTCATGCCCTGATCGCCCTCAATAGCTCGAAGAGGTCGTCCTTATCCGCGGGAACCAAGAGGATGCGGGCATACGGACGGAGCGCGCTCAGCGCCTCGCCCCCGAGGGGGCCCGCGTCAAGCAGGAGAAGCCCCGCCGTCATGATCGACCGCTCGCGACACGCTGCCCCCACGGCGGCGGCCGCCGCCGAGACGACGGAATTCGTCGCGACCATGACGACAGAGTCGGACTGGTCGATCTCCAGGAGCATCGGGCGCCGCTGGCCCTCCAGCGTGATGAGCTCCCCACCGGAGTCGGACGCCGTATAGAACTGAGCCTGGCCCCAAGGACCGCCGGAGACCGACCGGACGGTTTCCTCCGCGATCTCATCGAATGCGACCACACGGGTCGAGCGGGCGTATGCCAGTGGATAGTCGATACGGTAGGCGGCCTCTTCCATCGTGGCCGCTCGAGCGCAGGCGCTGACCGAGATTGGTTTAGCCATGATCACACCGAGGTCTGACGCACGCCCACGCGTGCCTCGAACCCGTCCCCGATCCCTTCGACGAACGGCTGGTCGGCCGGGAGCACGATCGCCACGGAACGGATGTTCTGGTGCTCGGGCGCGTTGCCCACCGGCTCGGTGCCGTGGTCGCGCAACGCCTCGGCGGCCCGGCGCAGCTTCTGGCGGGCCTTGATGATTCCCGCGTCCGTCGCGACGAGGCGCTCCTTGGTGCGGTCGACGATCGGCCCCATGCTCTCCTGCAGCGAGGAATCCTGGATGGCGATGCCCTCGACGCCCGAGAACAACTCCCCGGTCTTCTGCTTGTCGCGATCGATCAGGTAGTCGTTGTCCTTGTTGGCCTCCGGGCGGTACGTTCCGGGGATGTTCTTGCTGTGCACGCCCGCGCCCGCCTCCATCGCTGACACCTCAGCTTCGGTGAGCTCGCGCGTGGGGTGGTAGTCGAAGCTCCAGGCCCAGCAGTTCTCGTCGTCGATCGGCACCCAGAAGTGGCCGTGCACGGGGTGGTCGCCACGCGGCGGAACCATCGTGAAGTTGGGCAGCACCCAGGGGGTGACCCGCCAGTAGTAGTGGCCCTCTTCCGCGTTGCGGCGTGCGCCGATCAGCAGTCCGCCCTCGTTCTCGACGACTTCGAAGAAGGGCTTGAGGTCGCCCTTGTTGTACTGGTTCCCCTTCGCGCCAGCGAAGAGCGGGTCGGCTTCAAGCCCAGCGCCCGTCGGACCACCGCCGTGCAGCCACGTCACGTGGCTGGAGTCGATCCCGCCCTCGAGCGCCTGGAGCCAGTTGCTCTCTTGGAAGCGCTTCGACGTAAAGGTCTGTCCCGACGGCACGGTCGCGAACTCCCACGTCGGAAGCGGGGGCTGCTTCTGGGGGTCCCCCAGGTAGGCCCACAGAAGATCGCCCACCTTAACAAGCGGGTAGGAGCGGAGCTTGACGTTCTTGCAGAACTCGGAATTGTTGAGTTCGCTGGGCACCTCGATCGCCTGTCCTTCGGCGTTGTACTTCCAGCCGTGGTACGGGCAGCGGATGCCTCCGTCCTCAACTCGACCGAAGAACATCGACACGCCGCGGTGTGCGCAGAACTCGTCCATGAGTCCGTAGCTGCCCTCAGGTGTACGAACGGCGATGAGCCGCTCAGATAGGATCTTGACCCGCACGGGCGGGCATCCGTCCTCGGGCAGCTCATCCGTATGCAGGACCGGCTGCCAGTAGCGCCTGAACAGTTCACCCATCGGGGTCCCCGGGCCGGTCTGCGTGAGCAGGTCGTTTATGTCTGGACGCAACATCTCTATCCCTCTTCTTTCAGTGCCATGCTTCAGGGCGTGGCTCGACGACGAGTTCGTCAAGCTCTTCGGTGATGGTGATCTGGCAGCCAAGACGGCTCGCGTCCGTGAAGTCCGACACCCCGAGGTCGAGAAGGTCGGCCTCCAGCTCACTCGGGCCACCGACACGCCCGCGGAACTCGTCTTTGACCCAAACATGGCAAGTGGCACAGGACAGCTGCCCTCCACATTCGCCGACGATGCCGGGAACGCCAGAGCGCACTGCCGCACTCATCACGCTTTCACCAACCGTCGCTTCGACTACGTGCGCGGCATCGCCGCTCCCGATGTACACAACCTTGGGCACTTTGGGCTCCTCCGATCTAACTAATGGCCAGACCAATCTACCGTAGGCTACAGGTGTGTCAAGGGACACTCAAGGGACACCAATGGCTGCACACCGATCATCCGGCTAATCCGGACCGCTCACCCCGTGCAGACCGACCACATCCAACGACCGCAAAGGAAAGAGCATGACCGGCAAATTCGGTGAAGAACGCGCACTCATCGCTAACGCGTGCCGGGTGCTTGCACACCGCGGCCTCGCCGACGGGATTCTCGGACACGTCAGCCTGCGCATCGACGACGAGAGCCTGCTTGTGCGTTGCCGAGGCCCTCGAGAACGAGGCCTCGGATTCACTGAAGCCGAGGACATCCGCCTCATCAGATTCGACGGAACCGCGGCTGGACCAGGAGAACTGGACGGCTGGCACGTGCCCAACGAGCTGCCGCTGCATACAGCGGCCCTAAGTGCCCGCGATGACATCGCGGCGGTTGTGCACGCACATCCTTCACGCATCGTCGCTGCCGACCTCGCGGGCATCCGAATCAGGCCGATCGTCGGCGCATTCGACATCCCCGGCACCCGCCTGGCGGCGGCGGGCGTGCCCGTGTACCCGCGGGGCGTGCTCGTACGTAATCACGCACTCGCGGCCGAGATGCTCACCGCTTTGGGCGACTATCCGGTCCTCGTACTGAGGGCGCATGGCATCACCAGCGTGGCACCCACCGTGGAGCAGGCCGTACTCCAGGCGATCAGCGTCGACACAATCGCCGGTCTTTCGCTGGACATCCTCTCCGCCGGCGGCACGCTTAGCGATCTTTCCGGGGAGGACATGGCCGAACTACCGGACCTGGGCAATAGCTTTAACACGAGCACGGCCTGGCGACATGAAATGGCGCGAATCCACGGCGGTTTTGTGGCTCCCTGCTGAAATCTGTCGACTAGGCTGCGACTGTTAGCTCAGCGTGCACGCGGTTGGTGGTCGCCCGTTCCATAGGCCGACCCCGTCGAAGCGCCACTCCCATGGAGAGAATCGGGCGTTGGCGGCGAGGTGTCGCGGCGTCTCGAGAATCCCGCAGGCTTCGCTCGTAGAAAGTCCGTGGGGAGGTACCGGCCGCCCGTCAGGAGTGCGCGTGCAGCAGCTAAGTCAGCCCCTTGGCGGCCGGGCAGTAGGCCAAGCGCAGCACCAGCAGGTCCATCCGCACGTCCTGCCCGAGGCTTGCCTTCGCGATCGTCGAGTCGATGTCTTTCGCGCTCTGCTGGTAGCCCACCTGCTGGTTGCGGGCCCCCACCGCTTCTCCCAGGGTCTTCAAGACGTTGGCGGCCTCGTAGGGGCGTTCCTCGTCGGAGAAGGCGAGGCCGGCGATCGCGTCGCAGGCGAACTCGATCTCGGGTGTGAACACCTGTGTCTGCGCACCCTGGGCGGCCGCTTCGTCGGCTTGCGCCTTCAGTCGCCTGGCCAAGTCGTCCACGCTCGTACCCGTAGAGTCAGCCTGCTGCGACAGCGGAACCGCCACATCGTCGGCCCGCACACCGATCGCCTTGGCAAAATCGTCCACGGCGGGACTAATCGCCCTGGCCCCGCCGGTGCAGCAGTCCCATTGCAGATGCTGTGCCATATGCAGCCGGGGGCCACTCTCATATTTGTCGACGCCAACGTCCTGTTCTCTCGCACGCTCCGGGACTGGTTCTGTCTGGCAGCCCTTGAAAGGGGGAAATCCTACTTGGAGGACTTGTTGGCTGGCTTGCTGATGCCAATGCGTCCCTGGGCGGACGAGGCGGCGCTGAATTTCCCGGTCTGGGCGCTTTTGGCGACATGGACGGTGTAGGAACCCGTCCGGGCGTTGACGGAAACGCTGGTCTTCTTGGTCGTCATGTCCCCTCCTTGATCTAGAGTCAAGGTCAGTTGACTCGGACTGGAAACGAAACATCGCCGATGCGCGCTCCCCACGTGTTGTTGAGGTCCTCTGCCAGCGACTCCCAGTCGGCACTGCGTTCGACGAGTCTTGCCGCGGGCGTGGACAGGCCAAAGGTCAGGACTGCTGTGGCGAAATCCGAGGTCTGGCCGTCACCGACGAAGATCGGAATCGCCAAAACGGAGCGCCATGACGGCGTCACGCGGTGGTCCCGATGGATGTCCTTGAGCTTGACCTCTTCGGAGCCGATGGCCTCTCCAGCAACCCATGGGCTGTCGTGGCCGGTGGGGACCAGCTTGAGATCCCGGATGCCGCGATATCGGCTCCCGACGGTTGCCCAACGAGCCAGCCTGCTCCGGCCATTGGCGAGCCACAGTGTTCCGCGATGGGCCTTGGTTCCCAAGGTATCGGCCACGAGGTCCGTGTGCTCCGCGAGAAGAGCGGAGTACTCGTCCTGAAGCCGATCGAAGCGCCGCGCGTGACTGGACCAGACTTGGCGCGCTCTCTCTTGAGGAGTCCTGTAGCCCTCCTGGCCGATGAATCGAAGTTCACGAATCACGTGGGCGACATCGCTCAGGTCGTGCATCCGTAGCGCTGAGAGGCCGATGGACTCCCATTCGGAGGCCAGCGCCCTGTCGACGAGGGCAAAGGATGCTCGGTCGAGTCCCAACCCTTCGCGCACGATGGTGACCAACGCCGGATACTTGGGGCTCTCGTCACGCAGAATCAAGTGCAGCCAGTGCCTGATGGCGGGATCCCGGTAGGAAGTACCCGCCAGCAGGAGCGGACCTCGCGACAAGGCTTGGCTCAGGTATTGGCGCTGCCACGCATCCGAGTTCTCAACGAGCTCCGCATAGTCGCGAAAGCTGACGACGGGATCATAGGCCGCGCCTTGCCAGAGGGCTCCGTGTAGATGATGGACGATTGGCGCGCTGGATGTTGTGCTGCCGCCGATTCCAATGAGGACCTCGGCATTCCCGTTGTCCAGCAGGGCCTCTTCAAGCAGCGTGTCGTAGTTCAACGTGCTCAGCAACGTCGAGCGGGGAGCTGCCAAGAACTGACCGGCCGCGGCCAGATGAAGTGGTGACGGTCTGGGATCCGTCACCGGGCCGCCGAAGAGTGCCTTGTTGAGGTGTAGCTCCCAATCTTTGCCCGAACTTGCCCGGGCAGCTTCGAGGACGATGGTCGGGTCCTGCTTGCTGAGCAAGATGTCGGCGGCAGATTCCTTGGCCACGACACCGCTGATCGTCGCGAGGCTGCGGGCAAACTGATCCCAAGTGGGGAGGCCCGAAGGCGCCGATGCTCCCGCGCCTAGAACGAGCGTTAGATCGGCGTCGCCCGCAAGCGGTGCGAACTGGGCCATGACTGCCTGATCGATGTCTGGTGCGCTCACGTCCATACCCAAGCGTCGAGGGATGACACCTGAAGCTAGCCCTGTGGATAACGGGAATCAAGCCGAGCCTTGCCGCCCAGTGCGCGGCCCACGTCCACGATAGCTAGCGGAACCGGGCGTCGGCTGGGAGGCGCGGCCCCGCCGTCGTCCCCTCCGCCCCTTCCGCGGCCCGCGCCCATCGTGTTTGATCGGGGGATGGCCCTGAACCTGGACACCCCGGCCCCCGCGGCCCTGCCCGGCATCGCCGCCGAGCTCGGCGCGTGGGCCACCGACGACGGCCCGATCCAGCTGCACCCCGGCGACGTCGGCTGGTACTGGCGCTTCGGCGCAGCGGCGACGGCCGCGGCGCTGCGGACGTGGAGCCGGGACGGGCGCCTGCTCGCCGTCGGGCTGCTCGACGGCCCCGGGCTGCTCAGGCTCGCGATCGCGCCCGATGCCCGCGACGACGCCGCGCTCGCCGAGCGGCTGGCGCTCGACGCCTCCACCCCGGGCGCCGGCGTCCTGCCGGAGGGGGAGGCGTTCATCGAGGCCCCCGGCGGCGCGCGCGTCCGCGAGGCGCTCGCCGCCTCCGGCTGGCGCGAGGACGAGTCCTGGGCCCCGCTGCGGCACGACCTCACGGCGCCCGCGCGGGATCCGGGCCTGCGGATCGAGGTCGCCGGGCCGGCGCAGGCCGCCGAGCGCGCCGCGGTCCAGCGCGCCTCCTTCGGCGGCTCCACCTTCACCGAGGCCCGGTGGCTGGCCATGGCGGCCGGCCCCCTCTACGCGGACGCCCGCTGCCTTCTGGCGTACGACGCCGATGCCTCCCTGGTCGCGGGCGTCACCGTGTGGTCCGCAGGGCCGGGCCGGCCGGGACTCATCGAGCCGCTCGGCGTGGACGCGGGCCACCGCGGGCGTGGATACGGGACGGCCGCCACGCGTGCCGCGGTCGCCGCGTTACGGGAGCTCGGCTCCTCGAGCGCCCTGGTCTGCACGCAGAGCGCCAACACGGCCGCCGTGGCGGCGTACGCCTCGGCCGGCTTCCGGGCGCTGCCGGAGGTCGCGGACCTGCGTCGGGACGGGTAGCGCGACGCCCTTGACAGGCAAGTCTCCACTTGCCTATGGTGTGGCCATGGGTGACGTCTTCAAGGCCCTGGCGGACCCGACGCGGCGGACCATCCTCGACGGACTGGCCGAGCGCAGCGGGCAGACCCTGTTCGAGATCTGCGGGCGGCTCGTGAGCCAGCACGGCATCTCGCTCTCCCGCCAGGCCATCTCGCAGCACCTCGAGGTCCTCGAGGAGGCCGGCCTCGTGCGCACCCGGCGCGAAGGCCGCTACAAGTTCCACGACATCGACACCGCGCCGCTCGAGAACGTCCTCGAGCGGTGGCTGCCAGGAAAGGACACACCATGAGGATCCAATGGGCCAGCGTGCTCGTCGACGACCAGGAGAAGGCCCTCCGCTTCTACACCGAGAAGCTCGGCTTCGAGCTCAAGCACGACGTCCCCCTCGGCGACGCCCGCTGGCTGACCGTCACCGCGCCGGGCGAAGCCGACGGCACCGAACTGCTGCTCGAGCCCGACGGCCACCCCGCCGTCGGGCCGTTCAAGGACGCGCTCGTCGGCGACGGCATCCCCTTCACCCAGTTCGCCGTCGACGACGTCCAGGCCGAGTACGAGCGACTGCGGGAGCTCGGCGTCGTCTTCACGCAGCCGCCCGCCACCATGGGCACCGTGACGACGGCCGTCCTCGACGACACCTGCGGCAACCTGATCCAGATCATCCACGTCGCCGAGTAAGCGCGCCTACGCACCCTTCCGGCGCCCCGGAATCGGGCGTCCCGCACGAAGCGCGTCGATGTCGGCGGCGATCTGCTCCTGCAGTGACGGGAAGGCCCCGTCGAGGGGGGTTTCCGCGGCCACGGCAGCCCGGATCTCCTCCAGGGTCTCGTCGACGACTGGTCCGGGGCGCCGGAGTCCCCAAGCCCCGCACTCGGCCACGAGATCCTCCCGTGTCACATCGGAGTGGTTGTACTTCTTGTTGACTGCAAGGGCCAGTTTGCCGTCGTTCCGCAGGTGTTTCTGGGGAACGACGTCGTACGCCGGCGCCAGTCTGACGTCGCCTTCCGTGGGATGGAGCAGTCCGATGTTCTTCGTGTGCATATCGAGGTTGCCGGTCGCCACTGCGAGGACCAGCATCCTCGCCAGTCGACGGAGTTCGCCAGGAGCCGCGTGTCGTGTCAACGTTTGCCCAACGCGGCGAAGGCTGACCACGCCGCCGATTTCCTGGTACTTCTCGTTGCGTCGAGCTCCGAGGGCCTGGCTGAAGTCCTCTTGGTGGATCCGCTCGCCCGCGGCACGGTCGAAGCGTTCGATGACGAGGGCTGGTAGGCCGTCGAATTCCGTGACCGTCGTGTTGAAGTCCGCCAGTCCGACCCGGCGGGCGAGTCGCGATCCGTACTCCTCGTCGAAGATGACCGACGAATTCTCGCCGTCGAGGCGTGGCTTGATGATGTGTGTCGTCGGGTAGCCACCCAGCGATTGCGCCCACCCCCGGCTTGTCTTGACGAGGACGATCTTCGGCTGGACGCCGCCCAGGGACGACTTGCCCCTGACGTTTTCATTGGCGAGCGGCGAGCCGGTCGGGTCCTCGAGCAGGGCGCGGACCTCCGCGTCGGTCGCGCTCTTGAGCCCCGGCGTCCTCGGTTCCGTCGGATCGTCGAGGTCCCAGATCTGCAGGGCTCCGGCCACGTCCCTTCCATACCGTGCCAGGAAGGCCAGGGTGTCGCCTCGGTGAAGCCCTGCTTGGGCCAGCATGTAGTCGTACTGGTCGCCCTCGGGTAAGAGTTCGGCGAACCAATTGCGGCGGCGCCCGGCATGATCCCGGCGCTGGTCCGGGGCCAGGGGAATCACAACGGAGAGAGCCGTGCTGTTCGTGCCGAAGCGATCCATGCCGGCATCAGACGGGGCGAAGTCGAAGTCCCGGGCGTCACCGCTCAGGACTCCAACCTGCGTCCCCTGAAGCTCAACGGCCAGGCGCATCGTCGTCCTCCCAGGACGCTGTCAGGTCAAGGCCGGTCAATCGGGCAAGTTCCAGGACGCGTTGCAGGTGGATCGTTGACTTGCCGCTCTCGATTTCGCTGATGGCGCTCTGGCTGACGTCGAGCGCCCGGGCAAGGTCGGTCTGGGTCATCCCCTGGGCCAAGCGCGACTGTTGGATCGCCAAGCCGATGTCGCCCGGGGTCCGCAATCTGGCAGTGCGCTTCACTGTGCCGCCCTTCACGGGGATCGGATGATCACGATGGCATCAGGGTATCGGAATATTGAGATGCCACCAAGGTATCGGCTTTTCCCGATAGTCAACGATCGTCCGAGGAAGGCCCGGCACCTCAGCGCGCGGCGATGCGTTCGACGTCGTCGTCCTCGAGGCCGGTCAGCCCGATCGTGAAGGGGTCCAGGGTCGTGGCGCGTTCGCGGCCCTCGGCGTCCCGGACCGCGACGCGCGGCGTGAGCAGGTGCAGGTCCGCGCCGTCGTCGCAGGACAGCTCGACGCCGAGCCGGACCGGATCGCCCTCGACGCCGGTGCCGGACGCGCTCCAGTCGGCGATCGAGACGCCCTCCGCCCCGGTGTCCACGCCGATGACCTCGGCCGCTTCCCCGTCCACGCTGCCCAGGACCACGTCGATGCGCCCGCACCCGGGATAGGCGACCCCGTACTCCTCGACCGCCTCGAAGATCCGGGCGTCCCGGCCGCTCGTGATCCGCCAGCTTCCGACGTCCCGGACGATGGGCTCGGCCCGGTCCGGGTAGTGGATCTCGACGCCGCTGAAGGAGGCCTCCGGGGACCCGGCCGTCAGCTCCGCCACGAGGTTCCCGACCCGGTGCGTGCCGTTCGAATCGCCGGCATGGATCGCGACGGAACCCGCCGAGAGGCCGGAATCGACGGGTTCGCCGTCCTCGTCGAGGAGGACCACGGCCACCGGATCGCCCCACACCGGGTCCTCCGGCGGGGCGGCGAAGAGCAGGTTCACGCCGAGCGGAACGTCGGCCGCCAGTTCGATGTCCGCCGAGGTCAGGGCGAAGCCGGCGCGCGAGGCGGGAGGCTCGTCGGGTGACGGGGCGGTGCAGGCCGACGCCGCCAGGACCAGCGCGCAGGCGCCGGCCGCCGCCCACCAGCGGTAGGCGGCGCCCCCGGCGTCGTACGCGGTCCCGCTAGGCGGAAGCCAGGACCTCCGACTCGAGCCGCGCGTAGCTGGTCTCCATGCCGTCCGTCATGCCGGTGGCCAGGACCATGTCCCGCGTCGCCGCGTCCGGGTAGGTGACGACGATCGCCAGAAGCGTGCCGCCCTCGACCGGAGTCAGCGTCATCTCGTTCAGCGTCCCCGGCCCCTCCATGCCGATCATGTTCTCCGTGGTCACGGAGCGGTACGGGGCCTCCGACTCCACGAGCTCGCCCGTGAAGCCGAAGCGCTCGCCGGACTCCGCGTTCTCCCACTCGTAGCGGTACGTGTCGCCGACCGCGTCGGCGAGATTGCACACCGGCATCGTCCAGCCGTCCGGGCCCAGGAGCCAGCGCTTGACCAGCTCCGCGTCCTGGTGCGCGTCCCACACCTGCCGCACCGTTCCGCGGATGACCCGGCTGACGCGGACCTGCGTGTCGCTGAGGATCTGCGCCTCCGTGGCCCGGCCCGCCGCGAACGACGCGAGGTCCGCGAGCACGGCGTCGAGCTGGCCCATCGCCGAGACCGTGCCCTCCTCCATGCCCATCTCCAGGAGCTGTTCCAGCTGCTCCAAGGTGTTGAAGGACGTGGTCATGGTGGACCGCGACCCCGAGGGGGTCTCCTCGAAGGCGTAGCGCATCCGCATCGTGGGCATGTCGGTGTTCGGCGTCCCGTCCTCGTGCGCGAAGCCGTCCAGGACCTCGAAGGAATGGGGCGCGTCGACCGCGGTGAACTCCCAGAAGCCGCCCGCGCGGCTGCCGTCCGGGCCGGTCATGTAGTAGTTCGAGCGGCCGCCGGCGACCATGTCGTGCCGCGTGAACGTGGCCGGCCACTCCGGCGGACCCCAGAACCGCTCCAGCTGCCGGGGATCCGCATACGCGTCCCAGAGCCGGGCCAGCGGCACGGGGAAGTCCGCGACGATGGTCATCGTGAGGGACTCTAGGTCCTTGTCGATCGTGGTGATGGGCATGACGTGCCTTTCGTGTGCGGCCTCGGGGGCCGGGTTCAGTCGTCGGCGAGCAGCGCGTCGAGGCGGGAGATCCGTCCGCGCCAGATCCGCTCGTACTCGTCCAGCAGGGTCCGTGCCCGCTGGAGCGTCTCGGGATTGCCCCGGACCAGGCGTTCGCGGCCCTGGGCGTGCTTCGTGACGAGGCCGGCCGCCTCCAGGACGGCCACGTGCTTCTGGACGGCCGCGAACGACATCGCGTAGGCGGCGGCCAGCTCCGAGACCGTCGACTCGCCGGTCAGCGTGCGGCGGACGATGTCCCTGCGCGTCGCGTCCGCGAGGGCCCGGAAGATCCGGTTGACCTCGTCGTCGCTGAGCGTGATGCCCGGAGCAGGATGTGTAACCATATGGTTGTAGATTAGGCGCGGAGTCGGGGGTGGTCAAGGGGCGGCTGTGAAGAATTCCCAGTTCTCGATCGGGCGGCGCGGCGTGTCGCGCGGACACGCCGGGAGTTGGTCCGCCAGGCCCGGGAGAAGTGGGAGGAAGTCCGGCCGCCCCGGAGCCGGACGTCGCGCCACCGGGACAGACGTCATGCGGCGCCCCCAAGCGTGGCATCCCGGACCCCGCTGCGGGACGATGGTTCCACGCGATGCCGCGCACGTGACCCTGCCGGCGCCTTGAGGACTGGGAAGGACCCGCCGTGGGCACGAAGAGCAAGAAGAAGTCCGGCGGCAAGGACGGCTGCCCGGCGAAGAAGGCCCGGAAGAAGGCCGCCAAGAAGGCCGCCAAGAAGGCATCCACGAAGCCGTCGAAGAAGGAGCTCAGGAAGGCCGAGGCCCGGGCGAAGAAGTACCGCGGCCAGACGGTCCTGACGGTCCGCCGCGTCGAGCGGCTCGGCCCGCACCTGGTGCGGATCGTCGCCGGCGGCCCCGGCTACGACTCCTTCCGCGACAACACGTACACGGACAAGTACGTCAAGGTCTACTTCACCCGTCCCGAGTTGGGGCTCACGGCGCCGTACGACTTCGCGAAGCTGCGCCGGAAGCTGCCCAAGTCCGACCAGCCCGTGACCCGCACCTACACCGTGCGCTGGTCCGATCCGGCGGCCCGCGAGCTCGCGATCGACTTCGTGGTCCACGGCGACGAGGGGCTCGCCGGTCCGTGGGCCGCCCGCGCCCGCCCGGGCGACCGGATCTCCTTCAAGGGCCCCGGCGGCCGCTACGCCCCGGACCCGACCGCGGACTGGCACCTCCTCGCCGGCGACGACACCGCCCTGCCCGCGATCGGCGCCGCGCTCGAGGCCCTGCGCCCACGAGCCCGCGGGGTCGCGTTCCTCGAGGTCGACTCGGAGAAGGACCAGATCGAACTCAAGGCCCCGTCCGGCGTCGAACTCCGCTGGCTCTTCCGCAACGGGGCCGCGCCCGGCGCCGCCCCGCTCCTGCCCGCGGCGGTGCGCGACTACGACTGGCCCGAGGGGCGCGTGCACGTGTTCGCGCACGGCGAGGCCGGGTCGATCCGCCAGCTCCGCGGGGTGTTCAACGACCGCGCGCTGGAGAAGAAGCAGGTCTCGGTCTCCGGCTACTGGTCCGCACGCAAGGCCCGCCGCCGCGCCCCCGCCCCCGGCTGAGGCGGGGGAGCGGGCGTAACGGTCAGCGGCTCAGGAGCTCTCCCGTCGCCGCGTCGACGTGGAGCTCCTCGACCGCCGCGCCCGGCGCGGCGGCGTAGACCTCCCAGACGATCCGCCCGCGCTCGTCGTCGAGCTCGACCTTGCTCAGCTCGGCCGAGGTCCGGGCCGCCGCGACCGTCGCGACGGCATCGGCGGCCGCGATGGCGGGGGCGCCGCCGCGGGCCAGCTCCGGCACCTCGGTCGACTCCTGCTTGAGCACGTCGAGGGTCGCGCGGTCCAGGTAGACCTCCGTCGCGGCGCCCGCACCGGTGAGGACCACGGCCTCCCAGACGGGCGTGCCGCGTTCGGTGCCCTGGTCGAGTTCGATCAGGTCGCCCGGCACGGCCGCGAGCGCCGCCCCGATCGCGGCCGTGAGGGCCGCCGCGCCGTCGCCGGCGTCGGGTGCCTCGGAGGCGTCGGTCGGCTCGGCCGTCGCGGTGTCGGTCGCCGTCTGGGTGGCGGCCTCGGTGGCGGGCGGGCTCCCGGTGTCGGTGGCCGCCTCCGTCGCCGCGGGGCTCGTCTCCCCGGCGTCGGTGCCGGGGCTGCAGGAGGCCAGTGCGAGGGCGGCGGCCGCGAGGACGACGGCGGCGCGGGCCGGATGTTCGTGGGTGTGCATTGGATTCACACGGCTTTCGGGGTGAGGGGATGCACCTCATTGTCCGCTCGTTCCGGGCGCCGGGCCAGAGCTTGGGGGCGGGTTCCTTCCGGGTCAGATCCCGCCCGGGGCGGCGGGCCACGCGGGCTCTTCCCACGGCCCGCCCGGACCGTACAGCGCCCGGGTGTAGGCCTTGAGACGCATCCGGTCCTGCATGGTGCCGAAGCCCTCCACGCCGGACGTGAACGCGTCGCCGAACGCGAGCCAGTCCCCGAAGACCCGGACGACGCCGGACGCTGGCACCTGCGTGCCCTGCCGGGCCTGCTCCTCCTCCAGATGTCCCGCCGCGACGCCCAGCCGGTACACGAACGCGAGCCGCGCCGCCGCCCAGGCCAGCCCCGCCGGATCGGGGGGAAGGCCGCCGGTGGAGGCTGCGGCGTCGTACTCCGTCCGCGCCCGGTCCAGCAGGGCCCGCCACCCGCCGTGCCCCCGGGCCCCCGCGGCGTCCACGACCTCGCCGAGGCGGCGCTCCCACGCGGCGTCCGGGCCGGGCGGCGCCAGCGCCCAGGCGCCGTGGTGCAGCCCGTGCAGCTCCACGAACGGCGCGGCGAGGCCCAGGAGCCAGCGCTCGCGCGCGTCGGACGGGCCGTCCAGGGGGCGGGGCTCGAGCGGGCGCAGGTCGGCCGGGGAATAGCCGCTCCCGCCGCGGTCCGGATCCGGGCCGTACTTGGCATGCCCCGAATTCATCCAGCGCAGCGCCGCGAAGAGCAGGCCGAGCATGAGCAGCAGGCCGACGGTCCAGCCGCCCGGGATCATCGCGTCCACGCCCGGCCTCCCCTCCGCGTCCCCGCGCTCACCATTGCCGGTGCCGGCCGAGGCGCTCGTTCACCGCGGCGTCCAGGGCGAGCTCCCACGGCCCCGCGTCGGCCGCCTCCGACGCCGTGAGCGGGGTGATGAGCTCCTCGGCCAGCAAGGCGTCGACCAGCATGAGGCGCGACGGCGGCGACGGCGCCTCCCAGGGCACCCGCGCCCACGGCCCGGCCGGTGGGGCCTGCAGGGCCGTCAGCGCGTGCGCGTCGTGGACGTCCGAGGCCCGCCCGGCCTCCCCGCCCATCCCGTTCCAGTACCAGCGGGCCAGCATGAACTGCCCGCCCAGGTCCGTCCATCCCGTGTAGGCGGCGCGCAGCTCCGGGGCGACCATGAGCAGCAGGTCGCGCGCCTCGTCGTCGGACAAGTGCCCGACCGTGGCGCCGGAGCGCGCCAGCATCACGAGCCGCAGCAGGTCCCACGCCGTGAAGTCGGCGCGGTCGATCCCGCGGCTGCGCGCGCGCACCCGGCGGAAGCGCCACAGCTCCTCCGCCCCGGCCGGCGAACCGCGGCCGTCCGGCCCGGCCGCGAGTCCCGTCAGCCGCTCCTCCTCGGCGCGGGCGGCCGCCGGATCGAGGGCGAGCCACGCGTCCCGCTGGTTGCCGTATGGGTAGCGGTGCCCCTCCGTGAGCAGCCAGTGCAGCGTGGCGAGCAGCTCCGCGCGCGTGCGCACGCCCCACGCCTCGACCAGGCCCGCGCGGCACTGCTCCACCGCGGTGCTGCGCAGCCGGTTCCACGGCGAGCCCTGGCAGATCGAGAACACGGCGCCGGCGGCGAGCGGCCAGTCGAGGGGGCCGGGGGACCCGGGGGAGTAGGCCGAGGGATCGCCGTCCCAGTGCACGGTGTGGTGGGCGTCGAGGTCCGCGCGGCCGTTCCGGGCCCTGGCCTTCTCGACGATCCAGCGCGCGATGCCGAGCGCCGTCAACGCGAACACGAGCCCGAGCACGATGACCGCGAGCCACGGCGGCTGGGCCTGCAGGGAGTCGCCGATGAGCGGCGCATCGGTGGGGGCGGGGAGGATCGCGGGCGTCGTCGGGTCGAGGGACGGCGTCGCCGTCGGGTCGACGGACGGCGCTGCGCTCGACGCTGCGGCGGGCGCGGACGGACTAACCGCCGGGGGCGGCCACGTGATGCCGTCGCGCGGGAATGCGCCCATGTCACAAGGCTAACCCCGCCCGGCAGCGCACGTCCCGCCCTCCCCGCACCACGATCCGTCCCCGGGTTGTTCTGAGCGGCTCGTCACGACGCGTGGGTGGATCGTGTCGCGCGAGGGGTGGTTGACGAATCCCAATCACTTCGCCTACCGTGGACGTCATGGGTTCGCTGTACCTCTAGGAACGGGACCGCGTCGAGCTTGGCTCCGCGGGCCCTGCCGTCGTGCGTCCACGGAGCACGACGCTGGACATCCCCTTCCGCACCGACCCCAGGCGGTTTCCATGACCTCATCCCAGCTCTCCCTCCACCACGTGGGGCGCTCCTTCCCGGGCCGCACCGTCCTCGAGGACGTCACGCTCTCGATCGCCCCCGGCGAACGCGTCGGCATCATCGGCGGCAACGGCGCCGGCAAGTCCACGCTCCTGCGCCTCATGGCCGGCCTCGACCTCCCCGGCAACGGGACCGTCACCGTCTCCGCGCAGGGAACCGGCTACCTCCCCCAGCGGCCGGGCGAAGCTGCCCACTTCTCGGCCCACGAGGCGACTCCGGACGGCGTGTCCCGGCGACACGCCGAGCCCGAGGACCGAGAAGCGGGCAACTCCGCACCACGCACCGTCGCCGACGCCCTCGACGAGGCGCTCGCCGGCGTCCTGGCCGCGAACCCCGAGCTGCTGCTCCTCGACGAGCCCACCAACGACCTCGACGATTCCGCGATCGGCTGGCTCGAGGAGCGGCTCGCCGGCCATCGCGGAACCGTGGTCGCCGTGACGCACGACCGCGTGTTCCTCCAGCGCCTGACCGACGTCGTCCTGGAGGTCGAGTCCGGCCGCGTGGCCCGTTTCGGCGACGGCTACGCGGGCTACCTCGCGGGGAAGGCCGCCGAGCGCCGCCGCAGGATCCTGGATTACGAGCGCTGGCGGGCCGAGCTCGCGCGGCACGAAGCGCTCGTGGAGCGCAACGCGTCCCGGCTCGCGGCGATCCCGCAGAAGATGGAGAAGGCGGCGTTCGGACACGGCGCGTTCCGGCTGCGCTCGCGCGGGCACGGGGCGATGTCCCGCCTGAAGACCGCCAAGGGCCGCATCGAGCGGCTGCTGGCCGACCCGGTGCCCGCCCCGGCCGAGCCGCTCGTCTTCCGTCCTCCCCTGTCCACCGCGGAGGACGACGCCGGGGCCGCACCCTCCGTCCGGATCCCCGCCGGCCCGGGGCTGCTCGTGTCGCTGCGCGGGATCCGCGTCCCCGGCGAGGGGCGGCCGCGGCTCGAACTGGACGGGCTCGAGCTCGGCCCCGGCGACCGGCTGCTGCTCACGGGTCCGAACGGCGCCGGCAAGTCGACGCTCCTCGACGTCCTCGCAGGCGAGCTGATCCCGGAGGAGGGCACCGGCGTCGTACCGTCCGCGGTGGGGTATCTGCGGCAGGCGGGCGCCCCGTGGCCCGCGCGGATGCCGATGGTCGCGGCGTACGCGCGGGGGCGGGAGGGAACGGCCGCGGAGCACGTCGACGCGTTGCTCGCGCTGGGGTTGTTCACGCTCGACGAGTTGCGGCTGCGCGTCGGCGAGATGTCCTTATGTTGTTACCGGGCTCAGTTCCGCGGTCATTGTAGGGTCGTGGCTACCCAGGGGAGGCGGGTATGGCTTGGCTGCTGTGGACCGCACGCTTGCACGTGACGGCTCCGTAGGATTGGCCGCCCGCCACCCCGCGATGACCCGACCGCTGATTGAGAGACGCGACATGATCGCCGGATAAGGACACGACGGCGCGGTTATCTGCTGGGCTCTTCTCATCCAACAGACTGGAGGCTGTTCTTGGTGCAATTATGGGCCGGCATCGACGCCGGCAAAGCCCATCACCACTGCGTTGTGATCGATGGCGAGGGAAACAGGCTGCTCTCGCAGAAGGTTCCCAACGACGAAGCGGCGCTCATCCAACTTTTGGGCACGGTCCTGGACTTGTCGGACGGTGGTCCTTTGGTGTGGGCGATGGACTTGAATCATGGCGGACCGGCGCTGCTCATCGCGTTGCTTGTCGGTCATGGTCAGAACCTTCTCTATATTCCTGGGCGGACGGTGCACCACGCCTCGAAGATTTATAGGGGTGACGGCAAGACAGATGCCAAGGATGCCGCTGTGATCGCCGACCAGGCCCGGATGCGGACTGACCTGCAGCCTTTGCGCGCCGGTGACGAGATCAGCGTCGGGTTGCGACTCCTAACGGCCCGGCGGGCTGACAAGTCGGCGGATCGGGTGAGGTCGATTAATCGACTCAAAGCTCAGCTCCTGGAGTATTTCCCCGCGCTGGAGCGGACCTTCGATTACAGCCGATCCAAAGCCGCGCTGATGTTGCTGACCAAGTACCGGACTCCGGATGGGATCCGCCGTGCCGGCCAGGCGCGAATCCAGGCGTGGTTGAAGAAACACGGTGCTCGTTCCTCGGCAGCGGTTGCTGCGGCTGCGGTAGAAGCCGCGAAGTCCCAGCAGACCGTCGTTCCTGCCCAACGCATCGGGGAGGTGATTGTCGCAGCCCTCGCCCGCGAAGTGGCAAGTTTGAACGAGGAACTGGAAGAACTGGATGCGCTGATCAGCGAGAAGGTTACTGAACACCGGCATACCGAGGTGCTGTTGAGCATGCCCGGCTTTGGCCCTGTCCTTGCCGCCGAATTCCTTGGTGCCACCGGCGGAGATATGACGGTTTTTCAGTCTGCGGACCGGTTCGCCGGTGTTGTTGGATTGGCGCCGGCGCCGAGGGACTCCGGAAGGATCAGCGGCAACCACCATCGGCCAAGACGATACGATCGCCGGCTGCTCCGCGTCTTCTTCCTCTCCGGGCTCTCGGCGCTTAAATCCTGCCCGGCCTCACGTGCCTATTACGACCGAAAACGGGTGGAAGGGAAATCTCACATCCAGGCCATGCTCTCGCTCGCCCGACGGCGGCTCAATGTCCTCTGGGCCATGCTCCGCGACGGCACTACTTACACCTTGGTATCGCTGGCACCACCACTTACAGCCTGATCTAGCCGTCTACGACCGGCGGCTTGGTAACGAGACGATTCCTGCGCCTGGCGATCATAAGCGTTGTGGGTGCTTGCTGTGGATTGGGACCGGCGGCGCTTTCGTCGTGCCCAGATCCGCTATTGTCCAAGGGGTGGCGACTGAAGATTTTGAAGCAAAGGAAAGCGAAGTGTCAGGCAGCGGCATCGGGTGGACGTTCCTGACTAACCACGCCCACGTACTGTTGACCATTGCCCGTGATCCGCAGATACGGCTACGTGACCTGGCTGCCACGGTGGGGGTCACGGAGCGTGCCGCCCAGAAGATTGTTGCTGACCTTGTCGAGGCCGGCTACATCACCAGGACACGGGCAGGCAGGCGGAACATCTATTCTGTGGTGTTCGGCCGCCCGTTCCGGCACCCTGTTGATGCCGGCCATCAGCTTGACGAACTCCTTGCTGTGCTCGTGCCTGAAAAGGGGCAGCCCGCGGAGGGCACGAAGGCCTAGAACTTGGCCGGCCGCAGGACCTCGACGTCGCTCAGAAACAGGATCATGGCGTAGTCCTCGTAGTAGTGCTCGCGAAGGTGTGCAGCAAGGCCTTCCGCTATCACGGCGTCGCAGACCACCTCGATACGGATATTGCTGTTCGCTTCCCAGCCTGCTCCGCGGACGCCCCGGCTGCCTTTCCCGCGCGCGTCGGTGATGGTGTATCCGTGGGCGTGGTGTTGCTCGATGTCGCGGACGAGGGTTGATTCGAGGACGGCCTCGGTGACGATGGTCAGGAGCTTGCGTCGGTGGCTTTCCATGGCTTTATCCCCTCGCGAAGGTATGGATCCAGATGGACAGGGCGTGGTAGAGCGGGATCCCCACCACCACGTTGAACGGGAAGGTGATCCCTAGGGATGCCGCCAGCGACAACGTGGGGTTGGCTTCCGGTACGGAAATGCGCATGGCCGCCGGCGCCGCGATGTAGGAGGCACTTGCCGCCAGTGTTGCCAGAATAGCTGTTCCGCCCACCGACAGTCCTAATGCCCAGCCCAGCCCTGCACCTATGACGGCTGAGAACAGCGGCATGATGATGGCAAAAGCCGCTAGGAACACGCCGTATTTGCGCAGGCCTCCGAGCTGCGTTGCTGTCAGCAGCCCCATTTCCAGCAGGAATAAGGCAAGGATCCCTTTGAACATGTCCACAAACAGGGGTTCGATGGAGGACAGGCCATCGGGTCCGGCGATCCAGCCGATGAACAGGCCACCCAGGAGCAGGACAATGCCTTTTCCGAGGAAGACCTCGTGAGCGACCGTTTTCCACCTGGTCTCCTTGGAGACTCCCCGCGCCAAAACTATGCCCACGATGATGGCTGGTACTTCCAGCATCACCAGAAGCAGCGGCATGTGCTCTTCGAAGACGACCTGTCGAGTGCCCAGGTAGGCGATGGCTACGGCGAAGGTACCTACACTGACGGAGCCATAGTGGGCGGCAATGGAGGCTGCGTCGGCACGTTTGAAGCGTCCGAGGTAGCGCAGCACCGGGAAGGCCAGAAGGGAAAGGAAGAATCCCATCGCCACTACGGCCAGGATCTGGGGTAGCAGTTCGCCAAAGGGCTGCTTGGCGAGTTCCACACCGCCCTTAAGGCCAATGGCCAGCAGCAGCACGATGGTGACGAACTCATAGATTGCCGCCGGAAGGCGCAGCTCCGACCGGAGCAGCCCGGCCAGCGCCCCAAGAATGAAGAAAAGGATGATGGGGTCTACCACATTAGGACTCTCTGATTATTTCCCGACGGAGTGAACAAGAGCAGTAATGAACCCTGCCGGGTCCCCTGGACTCACTGGCCGCAGATGCAAGCTCGTGCTGCCAGCATTTCACAAATCGCCGCATACATACGCATTGCTATTCATGAAACGTAATTCGTCTATTAGGATGTCTTCGAAGGTTTGGGGGACTGTCCCGGCCTCGGCACCTGGGATGAGGTGCCGGCCACTTCAGCCTCTGCTGCTCCATGAAAGGTGAGTTGTGACCAAGGCCGAATCTGATGATCCAATCCCG
Source organism: Zafaria sp. Z1313 (assembly GCF_050563205.1). Classification (NCBI taxonomy): domain Bacteria; kingdom Bacillati; phylum Actinomycetota; class Actinomycetes; order Micrococcales; family Micrococcaceae; genus Zafaria; species Zafaria sp. Z1313. Next base: position 180,354 of record NZ_JBNWUK010000004.1, on the reverse strand, counting down.
CATGCAATCTATGCCGGTGAACGCGTCGCTCTGCTGACCCAACATGGGAAGGAGCGGGTGCTAGGACCCGCGCTGGAGCATGCACTTGGGTGCCGGGTTGAACATGTCACGGGTTACGACACGGACTTGCTCGGTACTTTCACACGTGACATTTCCCGCGCAGGAACACAATCGGAAACTGCCCGTAAGAAGGCATCGGTGGGCATGAAATTATCGGGCCTGTTGCTGGGTATCGCCAGCGAGGGTTCCTTTGGGCCGGATCCCTACATCGGCATGTTCCCGTGGAACATCGAACTAATCGTTTGGATGGACAACGAGCGCAATCTCGAGGTGGTGGGAATAGGCGAAGGGAAAACAAACTTCCATCACCTGCTCACCGGCGAGTGGGCGGCCGCCCAGGCGTTCGCCCGTGAAGTGCAGTTTCCTGGACACCATCTGGTCGTTCGCCCTGACGGCAAGGACGGAACGTACATCTGCAAGGGAATCGCGAGCTGGCAGGACCTGGAGCGCGCCTTTTCGAGAGCGTTGACTCGATCTTCAAACGGCTTGGTCTTAATCGAGACCGACATGCGTGCCAGCGCAAACCCAACACGCATGGAAGTAATCGGCCTCGCGGCCGAAGACCTTGCCCATAAGCTTCGCTCCTTGTGCCCAGCCTGCGGCACTCCAGGGTTCTGGCGAGTCGGCCGGGTACCGGGGCTCCAGTGCAGTGCATGCGGTACGCCGACCAGCGAGACGCGTGCTGAGACGTTTGGATGCCTCAAATGCCCTTACCACGACACCCGCGACATAGCCGATACAACGTCCGCACCCCCAAGTATTTGTGACTACTGCAACCCCTGACGTTTGCCCCTCCTTCTGCGCCGCCGCCCTACGTGTCAGGTCGGAAACCCTACAGGAGATCGCTTGATCCAGAGGGGGGATCCCCACCCGTGATTCCAAAGCCCCATTGGTGGATCACCTCATTGTGACCGGGGCCCTAACCGACCCGCAGGAATCCGTTGACAACATCATTGAGATTCCTACGGGCAGCGGCGGCGGATCGAGCTCGCGCGGCTCGTGGCGGAGCCCGTGGACCTGATCCTGCTCGACGAGCCCACCAACCACTTGGCGCCCGCGCTCGTCGGGGAGCTCGAGGACGCCCTCGACGCCTACCCGGGGGCCGTGGTGCTCGCGACGCACGACCGCGCCCTGCGCGCCCGCTTCGCCGGTCGGGAACTGCGGCTCGAGGAGGACCGCCCGGCTCCGCTTGACCGGCCGGGGCGCCCGGCATAGCTTGGCGAGAGGGCGGCCTGCGCGCCGCCGGACCAAGGAGGGCGCCATGTCGCCGCAGGAACACACCGTTGTCATCGGGGCCGGCCTCGCCGCCGCCCACACCGTCGAGGCCCTGCGCGAAGGCGGGTACGACGGCCGGATCACCCTCATCGGCGCCGAACCCGACCCGCCCTACGAGCGCCCGCCGCTCTCGAAGGACTACCTGCAGGGGCGCCAGGAGCGGGAGAAGGCGATCGTGCACGACGCCTCCTGGTACCGCGGCCGCGGCATCGACCTGAGGCTCGGCCGCACCGCGACGGACCTCGAAGCCGCCTCCCGCACCGTGGTCCTCGACGACGGGACCGGCCTCGAGTACACGCACCTCGTCCTGGCCACGGGTGCCGTCCCGCGCCGCCCCGGGCTGCCCGGCGAGGAGCTGCCGGGAGTGCACGTGCTGCGCCGCTTCGAGGACTCGGAGAAGCTCAAGGAGGTGTTCGACGCCGGGGGTCGCCTCGCGGTGGTCGGCGCGGGCTGGATCGGGCTCGAGGTCGCGGCGAGCGCGCGGCAGGCGGGCATGGAGGTCACGATCGTGGCGCCCGACGACGTGCCCCTCGCGAAGGTCATGGGCCCGGAGCTCGGCGCCTACTTCGCGCAGCTGCACCACCACCAGGGCGTCGAGCTGCGCCTCGGGAGCACGGTCACGGGGATCCTCGAGCGGGACGGCCGGGCCGCGGGGCTTCAAACGTCAGACGGCGATGTCCCCGCCGACGCGGTGCTGCTCGCCGTCGGCGCGGTGCCCCTCACGGAGCTCGCCGAAGGGGCCGGGCTCGAGGTGGGCAACGGAGTCGTCGTGGATTCCCGGCTGCGCGCGTCCGAGCCCGGGATCCTGGCCGTCGGCGACGTCGCCAACGCGCAGCACGCCACGCTGGGACGGTTGCGCGTGGAGCACTGGGACAACGCGATCCGCCAGGGCAAGCTGGCCGCCGCGACGATCCTGGGCCGCGACGAGGTGTACGACTGGCAGCCCTACTTCTTCACCGACCAGTTCGACCTCGGCATGGAGTACGTCGGCCGCGGCGGGCCGGATGCGCGGACCGTGGTGCGCGGCGAGCTCGAGGCCGGGGAGTTCATCGTGTTCTGGCTCGACGGCGATGGCGCCGAGGGGTCCGATGCCGGGGCCGGTCGTGGAGGTGCGGCGTCCGGTGCCAGCGGTGCGGGGACGGTCGCGGCCGCGATGAACGTGAACATCTGGGACGTGAACGACGCGCTGCGGGCGCTCATCGGCCGGAGCGTCGACGCCGACCGCCTCGCCGATCCGTCGATCCCGCTGGACGAGCTCTAGCCCCCGACCACGGGGCGTCCCCGGCGCGCGTCGGGGGGAGTCCTCACGGAACTGCGGGAACTCGACGGATCGACGTCCAATGGACGTCGATTGGTCCGATCGTTGCAGTTCGCCGCGCGTGGCCTTGGCGCGCGTGGCAGCGAGTCCGTGAGCCGCAGCGCAGAGGGGGCGGGAATGCGGAGGCGGCCCTAGACTGTTGCACGGATGTGCCGGAGCTGCCGCAGCCAGGCCCGCACGCCAGTCCCCGCACCATCCACAGGCAGGTCCCCATGTCCTCACCCAACACGCCCGATCGAGACGTCGCAGCGCCCGGGTCCCAGGCCGTGCCGCCCGCCGACGTGGCCCCCGCCGGCGGCGACCGCGGCATCCCGGCCGCACAGGCCACCGCGCCGGCGGAGCGGTCCGCCGCGTCGGCCGCCCAGGCCGCCGGCGCGCCCCGCACCCCTCCGGTCTCGACGCTGCTCTACGGACGCCCGCTGTTCTTCGCGGTGCTGGCGCTGGCCATGGGCGGCTTCGGCATCGGGACCACGGAGTTCACGATCATGGGCCTGCTGCAGGAGGGCGCGGCCGACCTCGGCGTCGGCAACGAGGACATGGGCTGGCTCATCACGGCCTACGCGCTCGGCGTGGTCGTCGGGGCCCCGGTCCTCACCGCCCTCGGCGCGAAGGTCCCCAAGCGCACCATGGTCCTGTGGCTCATGGCGTTCTTCACGCTCGCCAACGTCGCCTCGATCGTCGCCCCGAGCTACGAGGTCATGCTGTTCTCCCGCTTCCTCTCCGGCCTGCCGCACGGGGCGTACTTCGGTATCGCGGCGATCCTCGCCAGCACGCTCGTCCCGGCGACGATGCGCGGCCGGGCGATCGCGTGGGTCATGCTCGGCCTCTCCGTCTCCAACGTCCTCGGCGTGCCCGTCGTGACGTGGCTGGGGCAGCAGCTGGGCTGGCGGTGGATGTTCGTCGTCGTCGGCGCGGTCGGCGCCCTGACCTGGGTGCTGATCCGCAGCCACGTCCCGTTCGCCCCGGCCCACGAAGAGGCGAGCATCCGCCGCGAGCTCGGGGCCCTGCGCAGCGGCCGGGTCTGGCTCGCGATGGCCACGGGCGTCGTCGGATTCGGCGGCTTCTTCGCCGTCTACTCCTACATCAGCCCCATCCTCACGGACGTCACCGGCCTGCCGATCAACACGGTCCCGCTCGTGCTCGGCCTCTACGGGATCGGCATGGTCGCGGGCAACCTCGTCGGCGGCCGCATGGCCGACTGGTCCGTCCACGGTAGCCTCTACGTCTCGCTGTCCCTCATGGTGCTCATCATGACGGCGTTCGGCTACCTCTCGCCGTTCCCGGTCCTGGCGCTGGTCCTCGTGTTCATCATGGGCAGCCTCGGCTCGCTGCTGGTGCCCGCGCTGCAGGCGCTGCTCATGGACTCGGCCCCACGGGCGCAGTCGCTCGCGGCGTCGCTGAACCACTCGGCGCTCAACGTCGCCAACGCCCTCGGGGCCGCGCTCGGTGCGGAGGTCATCCGCGCGGGCCTGGGCTATCAGGCGCCCGCGTTCTTCGGTGCCGGCCTGGCCGTGCTGGGTCTGGCCCTCGCGCTCGTCTCCGGCGCCGTGGAGAAGCGCCGCGGGACGCCCGTGCGCGGCTAGCTCGAGCTATAGCCCTAGCCTTCGCCCTCGTCCGACGCCTGCTCCGCGCCGACGTTGAACATCCACGTCACGCCGAACTTGTCCACGAGCTGCCCGAAGTAGTCGCCCCACGGCGCCTTCTCGAGCGGCATCTGGATCTCGGCGCCCTCGGCGAGCTTCACCCAGGCGTCCTTGAGCACCTGGTCCTCGGACGGGTCCTCGCCGTTCGTGCTGAGCGACACCGTGCCGTTCTGCGGCGCGGGCATCTCGGGCGACTTGTCGGCGATCATGACGTGGTAGCCGCGCGCGACGTAGAGCGAGGAGTGCATGACGAGGTCCTTCGTCTCGGGGTTCTCGTCGCCCATGCCCTCGGCGTAGCTCATGACGCTCAGCTCGCCGCCGAACACGGAGTGGTAGAACTCGCCGGCCTCGCGCGCGGTGCCGTCGAATTGCAGGTAGGGGTTCAGCCCGATGGCCATGGTTCCGCTTTCTCTGGGAGGAGCGGCGCGGTCGGCGCCACGGCCATTCTCACCCGTGCGCCGCGTCGTGGGAACCCCTGCCGGGTACGACGCCGGAGCCCGCCTGGGCGTGCTCTTCTCCTGCCGCCGGGGCCGGGTCCGCGGGCTCGTCGGCGGCCTCCGGAAGGGTGTGGCCCGCCGGCGCACGGTCCCCGGTCTCCCCGTGCCCGGGCGGGTGGACGGTGGGGGGCGCGGCCCCGGCGTCGTACCCGGATTCCCGCGCGGGGTTGGAGGAGATCAGGGCGTTGAACCAGCGCGCCCGGGGATCGGCGTCCACGAGGAGGGCCTTGAGCAGCAGGGTCGCCGGGAGGGCCAGGAGCGCGCCGAGCCAGCCGAGCACCCAGTACCAGAAGAGCAGGGACAGGAAGGACACCGTCGGGGTGACGCCCACGGACTGGCCCGTGAACTTGGGCTGGATGATCGACTGCACGGAGAAGTTCAGGATGCTGTAGGAGGCGATGACGGCCAGCGAGGGGCCCGGTCCGCCGTCGAGCAGGGCCAGCAGCGCGGGCGGGACCAGGCCGATCACGAACCCGATGTTGGGGATGTAGTTGGTCAGGAAAGCGAGCACGCCCCAGACCCAGATGAGGGGGACGCCGATGACGGCGAGCACGACGACGTCCAGGAGCGCCACGATCAGGCCGAAGACCGTGGTCACGACCCAGTAGCGGCGCACCCCGTGGCCGAAGCTCGTGAGCGCCCGCGTGAAGCCGGGGTGTGTCGTGGAGGCCATCGCGAGGCGGCGGTCGATCGAGGTGGAGTCCATGCCCAGGAAGAACACCGCCATGACGACCGTGACGAGGACCGTGGCGGCGGAGGCGACCTGCCCGACGAACGGCGTCAGCATGCCGACGATGCTCGTCGCGTTGATGGCCCGCAACTGGTCCATGATGGCGGTCTCGCTGATCCCGAGCGTCGCGAGCCAGCCGGCCAGGTCGCGCCAGAGGCCCGCGAACTCGGCGTTGTACCGGGGCAGCTCCCGCAGGAGCTCGGTCACCGCCCAGCCCGTCGCGCCGAAGAACACGGCGAGGACCACGAGCACGAGCACGAGCGTCAGGGCGGCGGCGACGTAGCGCTGGATGCGGGCCGTGAGCCAGCGCTGGATCGGGTAGGCGATGATCATGAGGTTCAGGCCCAGGAACACGGGCGCCACGATGTCCCGGACCTGGTGGACGAACGTCAGGAAGAACGCGAGGCCAGCGAGCGAGACGGCGATGAGGACCAGGCGGGGCATGCGGGGCTTCGGCCGGCCGGTGCCCTGCGCCCGGTCCGCGTCCTGTGCCCGGTCCGCGTCCCGCGCCTGGGCGGGCGCGTCGATGCCCTCCACGGAAGTGGTGCTGCCCACGTCTTCCCCTTTGTTTCCCCAACGAATGTGTTCCGCCGGCCAGTCTATGGCGGGGCCGTGCGGCGGCGGATCGGCCTGTGGGATGAGATCCGCGGGGCCCGATTGGCGCCCTGGGGCGTACGTGCTGTAAATTAGTGCACCGGCCCGGACATCGGAAACGGTGGACGGACGCACTCTCGGGGGTATGGCGCAGTTGGTAGCGCGTCTGCATGGCATGCAGAAGGTCAGGGGTTCGAATCCCCTTACCTCCACCGAGACAAGGGACTTTCCGATTCGTAGGAATCGGGAAGTCCCTTCGTTTTTAATCGCGTTCCCGGACGAGGGGCGCAGGGCCGGGGGAACGGCTCTCTACGGGCACTGAAGTCCTTCGGGGCACTTGCGCACGACCGTTGCGGGAGGCAGGGTGCCAGTCCGAGCCTCGATGCCTCTCGGCCCCCAGGCCAGGAGATGGGCATGGTCCGTCGCCGCGAAGGGGGAATTGTGCCGTGCCGGGGTGTGTGTGACGCTGTTGCGCGTGACCCAAGCGCCGCGGGCGACCCGCTCCTTCTCCTTCCTGGTGAACCCCTCGGCGGGTGCGGGCTCCGCGCAGCGGGCCGCCGAGGAGGTCGCGGAGCACCTGCGTTCGCGTGGCGCGTCCGTCGAGGTCGTCCTGTTGGCCGGCCCCGGACAGGTGGGGGAGGGCGTCGAGTCCGCCCTGGATCGCGGGGACGTCGTGGTCTGCGCCGGAGGGGATGGGACGCTGTCCTCGATCGCCGGCGAGGTCGCCCGGCGCGGAGGCGTGCTGGGCGTGGTCCCGGCGGGCCGCGGCAACGACTTCGCGCGGATGCTGGGGCTGCCCCGGGACGCCGCGTCCGTGGCGCGGATCCTGCTGGAGGGAGCGGCCGTGCCGACCGACCTGCTCCGCGCGGTCCAGCCGGACGGCGCCGAACGGATCGTCGCCGGATCCGTCTACGCCGGCGTCGACGCCCGCACCGCCGAGCTCGTGAACCGCATGCGCCGCCTGCCCCGGAGGCTGCAGTATCCCCTCGCCGCGATCCGGTCCCTCGCGACGTTCCGGGCGTCGCGGTACGTGGTCGAGGTCGACGGCGTGGCCCACGCCTTCGGGGCGGCCTGCGTCGTCGTGGCGAACTCGGCCTTCTACGGCTCGGGGATGCGGATCGCGCCGTCGGCCTCGGTCGAGGACGGCGAGCTCGACGTCGTCGTCATCGGCGCGATCGGCCGGCTGGACATGCTCCGCTCCTTCCCGAAGGTCTACTCCGGGGCGCATGTGGGGCTCGGCAACGTCCACGTCTTCCGGGGGCGCTCGGTGGCGTTCTCCTGCGGGCCCGCGATGCCGCTGGGTGCCGACGGCGAACCGCTTGGGCAGCTGGGCGCGGCGCCGGTGCGCGTCGACGTCCTGCCGGGGGCCGTGCGGATCCTGCGCTGAGGAGGACGACGCCGATGCCCCCGTCAGCGGGCATGGCCTCCTTCGAGCCCGTCCCCGGCGCCGGGCTCACGGGTCCGCCCGGGGGCGGTGCGCCAAACGTTACCCGCGGGGGCGGAGGCGCTCACGGCGCCGAAATCCGCCGGTCCTAGGGTCGGTGGTGTGCCGGAACGCCCGGCAGCCCACCGTCGCCTCGCCCTGGGAGCCCCGATGTCCTACGTGAAACCAGCCGACCTCGTCACCGAGATGATCGACGCCGGCGTCTCCAAGATCTTCCTGTCGACGCGGGACACGCTCCTGCGCGCGGTGATGGGCGGCGCGCTGCTGTCCCTCGCGGCCGCGTTCGCCGTCACGGTCTCCGTCACCACGGGCAGCCCGCTGCTCGGTGCGGTGTTGTTCCCGATCGGCTTCATCATGCTGTACCTGCTCGGCTACGACCTGTTGACGGGCGTGTTCGTCCTGGGCCCGCTGGCCTGGCTCGACAAGCGGCCAGGCGTGACGGTACGCGCGGTGCTGCGCAACTGGGGGCTCGTGTTCGTGGGGAACTTCATCGGCGCGTTCACGGTCGCCGTGCTCATGGCGATCGTGGTCACCTACGGCTTCTCCACGCCGCCGAACGAGGTCGGGGTGGCGATCGGCCACATCGGCGAGGGGCGCACGCTGGGCTACGCCGAGCACGGGGCCGCGGGCATGCTCACGTTGTTCGTGCGCGGCATGCTGTGCAACTGGATGGTCTCGCTGGGCGTGGCGGGGGCGATGATCGCCAAGGACCTGCCGGGCAAGGCGCTCGCGATGTGGATGCCGATCATGCTGTTCTTCTTCATGGGGTTCGAGCATTCGATCGTCAACATGTTCCTCTTCCCTTCCGGCCTGCTGCTGGGCGGCGACTTCACCGTCATGGACTACCTGGTGTGGAACGAGATCCCGACGGTCCTCGGCAACCTCGTGGGCGGGCTCGCCTTCACCGCCCTGCCGCTGTACTACGCGCACTCGCGGTCCCGGGGCGCCGCGAACCGGGCCGTCGCGTCCCGGGTGGCCGCCGGTTCCGAGTAGGACGCCGCGCGCCTACACTGCGTGCATGCTCGTCATCGGATCGATCGTCATCCGCGTCGCGGACCTCGAGGCCCAGGCCGCGTTCTGGACCGCGGCCCTCGACGACGTGGTGCGCGAGCCGCGGGACGTCGACTTCGTCCTGCTGTCCCCGCGTTCCGGCACCGGGCCGAACGTCTCGCTCGACGCGGTGCCACGTGAGCGCGCGCTGCCCCCGCGGATCCATCTGGACCTCTACGCGCAGGACCAGGAGGGGGAACGACGCCGGCTGCTCGCCCTGGGCGCCCGGGACGTCGACTGGGCGGGGCGACCGGAGGACGCCGACTACGTGATCATGGAGGATCCGGAGGGCAATCGCTTCTGCGTCGTCGACGCGGGGGACCCGGGCTGAGCACGTCCCGGGGCGCGGTCGGTGGAGTGACGCCGGTTCCGGGTCGGACGCCGCGCTGCCAGCCGTGATCTGTCAAAGTCCGGATAATATCCTTACAGATATTCGTTTAAGCGTTAGAATCGTGGGGAGCTCTCAACGCCTACGGATGGATGCGACAGATCTCGGGCGGAGGAGGCTTCTACATGGCGGAGCACGTTTCCTGGCCTGGCGCGCAATGGGAGGAGCTGGTCTGGGAAGGCGGGTTCGACGAACAGTCCGCGAGCCGGTTCCACTCGGGCATGCGCGGTCAAAGGTACCGTGCGTTTCTGCCTCCCGACATCGCGGAGATCCGCTACACCCCGTCGCCTTCCGTGGTGGCGCTTGCCGATGAGGCCGGGCGCGAGGTCAGCCGTTTCGACGAGCGCTACGGGGCCCATGTCGGTCCGTTCGCCGCCATCATGCTCCGCACCGAGTCGGCAGCGTCCTCGAGGATCGAGAACCTGACGGCCAGCGCCCGGAGCCTGGGGGAGGCCGAGTTGGGCGTGGACTCAAAGCTCAACGCGCGCCTGGTGGTGCGCAATGTCAGGGCCATGGAGGCGGCGCTTTCGACGTCCAACCGGCTCGTGCCGGAGAGCGTTCTCGCCGTGCACCGCGCGCTCATGGAAGAGACGCGCGACGCAGACGTTGCCGGCTTGTGGAGGGGGCAGGCGGTCTGCATCGGCACGAGCAATGCCAGTCCCGTCGGAGCCGACTTCGTCCCGCCGCACCACGCTCGGGTCCGGGGTTTGATGGACGACCTCATGCGCTACGCCCGGCGTTCTGACGTGCCCCCCATGGTCCACGCGGCCATCGTCCACGCCCAGTTCGAGACCATCCACCCCTTCACCGACGGCAACGGAAGGACCGGCCGCGCCCTGATCCACGCCATGTTGCGTCATCACGAGGTCACGAGGACGGTTTCGACGCCGGTGTCCGCCGGCCTCCTCGCAGACGTACGCGCCTACCACGCGTCCCTGGACGCCTACCGGGAAGGCGACCCCGAACCGGTCGTCTCCCTGTGTTCGGAGGCCGCCCTGAGGGCGGTGGCAAATGGTTCCCGACTCGCCGAGGACGTCGTGGAGATCACGCAGGGCTGGGCCGAACGGATCAGCGCTCGACGCGACGCGGCGGTGTGGGACGTCCTGGGGCTCCTGGCCCGCCGACCAGTGGTCAATGCCTCGGTGGTGAGTTCAGAGCTCGGGCTCGACTACATGCGGATGAAGCGGGCCATGGACCTCCTGGTGGATGCCGGGATCCTCATCGGAGTGGACAAGTACAAGCGCGGACGATTCTGGCGGTCCCCGGAGATGCTGGATGCCTTGGACGCCTTTGCCGAACGTGCCGGGCGGCGCGGAGGGCCGATGTCCGTTCGGCAGGCCCGGGCCTAGGAATGTGACCAAGCTTGGACAATGCGAGGCGACGCCAGTGCCTTGTCCACATCGACGTTCCACCGCGGCGCCGGCGCCCACCCCTGCGGCCGCCGTTCCCAGCGCGCCCGACGAACGGGCTCGCCGTGCCCCCACCGAGCGGGCCGGCCGGGGCCGGCCTCGGGGAGCGGGCCCTCAGCCGCCCGCGTGCCGCTGGGCAATGTGCGCCTCGAGCCCATCGAGGATGCGCTCCAGGCCGAAGGAGCGCATCTCGGCGTCGTCGTCCTGGTCGCCGATGCCCTCGCTGAAACCGCCGGCCGAGACTTCGCGGTGCAGGGTGGGAAAGCGCTCCGGTGAGACGACGAAGGCGAGCTGCTCGGCGTAGTCGGTGTCCGCCTGGACGTCGGAGACCCCGGCCGCGGCGCGGCTCGCGGCGATCTGGGACCACATCACGGCCTCGGTCCGCGCGTGGCCGCTCAGCAGCATGACGGTGGAGAGCTTCTCGCCCAGGTCCAGCGGCTGCCCGTCGAGGATGGCCAGGGCCCGGTCGAGGAAGGTCAGCGAGCCGGGCAGCAGGGGGCCGCCGGTGATGGGCAGCTCGGCGACCCACGGGTGGGACATGGCGTTGTCGATGACGTCGAGCGTCCATTGCCGCAGTCCGTCCTTCCAGGCCGGGCCCGCCGGGTAGTCGCGCAGCGTGCTCACGGTCGAGTCCGCCATGAGCCGCACGAGCGCGTCCTTGGATTCCACGTACCGGTACAGGGCCATGGTCGTGACGCCGAGTTCTTTGGCGACCTTGGCCATCGACACCCCGGCCAGGCCGTCCGCGTCGGCGAGCCGGATGCCGGCGGCGGTGATCGCCTCCAGCGAGAGCCCGGGCTTTGGTCCGCGCCGCGCCGCCTCCTCGAGGCCATGCGCCACCCGCACCTCGTGGGGGAGTTCCTGCGCGCTCATGACCCCAGCTTCTCATGCCCCGCCCTTGACCGGAACGCAAAACCGCGTATACCGTACACAACAACACTCTATGGCATACACAGTTAGCCAATGCGGCCCCCGGGAGGACCCATGCACGCCATCCACCTCGCCGGCGTCACCAAGCGCTTCGGCCGCACCACGGTGCTCGACGGCGTCGATCTCGCCGTCCCGCGCGGCACCGTCCAGGGCCTCCTCGGCCCCAATGGCGCCGGCAAGACCACGCTCGTCAACATCATGTCCACGCTCCTGCGCGCCGACGCCGGCACGGTCGCCGTCAACGGGCACGACGCCGCCGCGGAACCCGCCGCGGTCCGCGCCTCGATCAGCACCACGGGGCAGTTCGCCGCCATCGACGAGCTGCTCACCGTGCGGGAGAACCTCATGCTGTTCTCGCGGCTGCATCGCCTCCCGCGCGGCTCCGCCCGTCGCCGCACCGACGAGCTGCTCGAGCGCTTCGACCTCGCCTCCTCCGCCTCCCGCCGCGTCTCCGCGCTCTCCGGGGGCATGCGCCGGCGGGTCGACATCGCCGTCGGACTCGTCACCTCCCCGCCCGTGGTGTTCCTCGACGAGCCCACGACGGGCCTGGACCCGCGCAGCCGCGCCGACGTCTGGGCGCTCGTCCGCGAGCTCGCCGCCGACGGCGCCACCGTGCTGCTCACGACCCAGTACCTCGAGGAGGCGGACGCGCTCGCCGACTCGATCGCCGTCCTCGACGCGGGCCGGATCGTCGCGAACGGGACGGCGCGCGAGCTCAAGGCGCGCATCGGCAGCGACCAGGTGGAGGTCGAGTTCTCCGACGGCGGGCGGGGCACCTTCGCCGCAGGCGGCGGGCTCGACGGGCTCCGCGCCGCCCTGGACCGGATCGAGGCCTCGGGTCGGCCCGTCGCGGACGTCGCCGTGCGCAAGCCGAGCCTCGACGACGTCTTCCTCGCCCTCACGGGCCACGCCGCGAGGGCGGCAGCGGAGGACGACGCCGGGGCCGCACCCGGTGGACCACCCCGGCTTCCAGCCGTCCCCGGCGGGGCGGACGAAGGCACGATCCCCACGAGCGAAGGAGCCCCGCGATGAGCGTCGCGACCCTGACCAGCGATTCCGCGGCGATGGTCCACCGCAGCGTCCTGCATACCGTCCGCAACGTCGAGGCCCTGCTGATGGCCGTGATCCTGCCGGTGATGATGCTGCTGCTGTTCACCGCGATCTTCGGCGGCGCCCTGGATCCGAGCGGCCGGTACATCGACTACATCGTGCCCGGAACCATCATCCTCTCGGCCGCGTTCGGCGCTTCGATGACCGCCATGAGCGTGGCCAAGGACATGAACGAGGGCATCGTGGACCGTTTCCGCACCATGAACATGGCGGCCTCCGCGGTGCTCACCGGCCACGTCGTGGCCAGCGTCGTCCGCAACATGGTCTCCACGGCGCTCGTCTTCGGCGTCGGACTGGCGATCGGCTTCCGGCCCACGGCGTCCGCGGGGCAGTGGCTCGCGGCCGTCGGCATGCTGGCCGCGTTTATGTTCGCGATGTCCTGGGTCATGGCCGTGCTGGGGCTGCTGGCCAAGAGCGTCGACGCCGCCAACGGCTTCAGCTTCATCGTCGTGTTCCTGCCCTACATCTCGAGCGCGTTCGTGCCGATCGAGACCATGCCGGCCTGGTTGCGGCCGATCGCCGAGCACCAGCCGGTGACCCCGGTGATCGAGTCGGTGCGCGCGTGGCTGTTCTCCATGGATCCGGGCGGCCATCCGGCCGCCGCGCTGATGTGGTGCGCAGGCCTGACCCTTGTCAGCGTGGCCGGCTGCGTCCTGCTCTGGCGCCGCGCGACCCGGCGCTGAGCCGCCCGGCTCCCCGCGGCCGACGCCCTGCGTCAACGACCGCTCCTCCTGACACGTGACGCATCGGTAACATAGGCTCGTCCTCGACCACCGCGACGCGGCCCTGCTCGAGGCGACCGCCGCCGAGGTCCGGGGCGCCGCGAAGCCCGGCTCCGACGTCGTACCCACGGCCCTGGACGTGACCGACCGCGCGGCGCTGGACCGCGCCGCCGCCGAGGTCCTCGCCGTGGGCGCGCCCGACGTGCTCGTCAACAACGCGGGAATCGTCCGCGGTGCCCTCTTCTGGGAGCACAGCGCCGCCGACATCGACGCGACCCTGGGCGTGAACACTTACGCCCCGATCCAGCTGACCCGCGCGCTGCTGCCCGCGATGATCGCCCGCCGCACCCCGGCGCGGATCGTCACGATCGCCTCCGCCGCCGCGTTCGTCTCCAACCCCCGCATGAGCGTCTACGCCGCGTCCAAGGCCGCCGCCCTGGGATGGTCCGACTCGCTGCGGATCGAGCTCGAACAGGAGGGCCACCGGCACGTCAAGGTCACCACGGTGTGCCCCAGCTACATCTCCACGGGCATGTTCGCCGGCGCGCGCGGCATGCTCCTGACGCCCGTGCAGGAACCGGCCGCGGTCGTGGAGGCGATCTGGGACGCGCTCGTCCAGGGCATGCCGATCCTCACGCTGCCGTGGACCGTCAAGCTCGGCCGTGCCGCCCGCGGCGTCCTGCCGCGGCCCGCGTGGGACTTCCTGGCGGCCAAGGTCTTCCGGGTCTACTCGAGCATGGACGAGTTCACGGGGCGGGCGCCAGGCCGGTGAGCCACCGGGCCACCGGGAGCACCGCGGCCCGGTCCGGCGTGGTCCGCGGCAGCGAGAAGAACTCCGAGTTGGCGCGCACTTCGAGCGAGAACAACCCCAGCACACCGTTGGGGAACGCGCCGTCGTTCACGGCCGCCACCCCGCACGGCCGGTAGGGCGCCACCGCCTGGACGAGCGCCGCGCCGTGGATCCGGCCGAGCGTCACGGGGGAGAAGAGCACGACCGCGTCGTCGTACACGAGCTCGTGCGCCGACGCGTCCGTGACGGGCAGCGCGTGGCGCAGGTGGCCCATCAGGTGCAGGTGGTCCGCGAGCAGCTGCGCGTAGTCGCGGCAGGCGGCGGAACGGTGGTGGTAGACGATGCCGAACCGGCCCATGGCGCGACCTCCGGGGGATCGGGGTCCGCGGGGGGCGGGCCCGTTCCACAAGGGTAGCGCCGCGCCGCCCGGCTCAGAAGAGCGCCGGGTCCTCCGGCGGCAGCACGCCCTCGTGGCGCAGCAGGAACAGCTTGCGGTCCAGCCCGCCCGCGTAGCCGGTCAGCGAGCCGCCCGCGCCGATGACGCGGTGGCACGGCACCACGATCGAGAGCGGATTGCGCCCGTTCGCCGTCCCCACGGCGCGCGTCAGCCGGACGCTGCCGAGCTCGCGGGCCAGGTCCGAGTAGCTGCGCGTGCTCCCGTACGGGATGGCCCGCAACAGCTCCCACGCCCGCAGCTGGAAGTCCGTGCCCCGCGGCGCGAGCGGCAGCGAGAACTCCGTCAGGGAGCCGTCGAAGTAGGCCGCGAACTGGGCGGCGGCCTCGGCGAGGACGTCGCCCGCGGCCGGGTCGCCGACCACGCCCGCGTCGCCGCCCCCGGCCGGCGTGCCGGCGGCGGGGCCGAGCCGCTCCGGTCCTGGCCGGCGCTCGTGGGACTCCATGTAGACGGCGGCGAGCGCGCCGGAGTCGGCCACGAGGGTCAGCGGTCCGATCGGCGAGGGGAGAACGAGGTGGCGCAGGCCGGCGTCCATGGCGGCTAGGAGGTGATGGCCGCGACGGCGGCGCCGAGCTCGGGGTGGCGGAAGCGGAACCCGGCCGGGCCGAGCACGGAGGAGGTCGCGTGGCGTCCCGTGAGCCCCAGCGCCGGATCCGTGCGCAGCGCGACCGCGCCCACGCGCAGCAGCGGCGCGGGCGTGGGCAGCGAGAAGCGCTTGAGCGGGCCCGGGGCCAGGCGGGAGCGCAGCACCGCCATGAGATCCGCGTTGCGCACCGGGTCCGGTGCGGCGGCGATGACGACGCCGGAGCCCAGTTCCACGCCCGCCTCCAGTCCCAGCGCGGCCCGGGCGATCCCGAGCCAGTCCTCGAGGTGGATCCAGCTGAACCACTGGGCGCCGTCCCCGACCGGTCCGCCCAGCCCGGCCCGGGCCAGGAGGGCCAGGCGGTCGAAGGCCGGGCACTCCTGCTCGAGCACGATCGAGGTGCGCAGGACGGACAGGTGTTCCGCGTTCGCGCCCGCCGCCGCCTCCTCCCACGGCCGGGCGACGCCGGTCATCTGCGGCAGCGCGCCGTCCGCCTCCGTCCGGGGCAGTGGCGAGTCCTCGGTGAGGCGGGCGTCCCCGGAGTCGCCGAAGACCGCCGTCGTGCTGGCCTGCACCCAGCGCCGCAACGGGGCGTCCAGGCGCCGGGAGGCCTCGACGAGCGCCCGCGTGGAGTCCACCCGGGAGGCACGCAGGGCCTCGATGTTCGCCGTCGTCGGCGGGCAGTCCACGAGCTTCCCGGCGAGGTTCACGAGCGCCGTCTCGCCCGCGAGCTCCGCGGCCCAGGGACCCTGTCCGCGGCCGTCCCACGCGCGCTGGACGAACGGCAGGGAGTCGTCCGGGCGCCGGGAGAGCACCACGACCTCGTGGCCGCGGCAGAGCAGATCGGCGGCCAGGCGGCGGCCCAGGAAGCCCGTGCCGCCGGCGATGACCACCTTGAGCGGCTGCGTGACCGTCCCGCCCGCGAGGCGGTAGAGGCGCGCGCAGTTCTCGGCGAAGCGGGAGGCGAGGGGGCGGGCCGCCGTCTCGGCGAAGAGGGCCGAGGCCGCGCCGTCGACGGACACCCGCTGGGACAGGAGCGTGCCCGTGCCCGCGGGGGTCAGCTCCCACGAGAGCAGCAGTCCGCCGCCGGGCTGCTGCTGGCGCCAGGCGAAGGCGTGCGGGGCGTCGCAGCGGGTGACGACGGCGGCCGGCGCGGTGCGGCGGTGGATCTCCCCGATGGGCGCGGGCCTCGGGACCAGGTCCAGCTCCGTCCCCGGACCGAGAGGTGCCGGGCCGTTCGCCGGCCGCGGCGTCAGGGACGCGACGGCGGGGTTCCACTCGGGCAGCCGCGCGGGGTCGGCGAGCACGTCCCAGAGCTGTTCGGGAGTGCGT
This sequence comes from Zafaria sp. Z1313, assembly GCF_050563205.1. Lineage (NCBI taxonomy): Bacteria > Bacillati > Actinomycetota > Actinomycetes > Micrococcales > Micrococcaceae > Zafaria > Zafaria sp. Z1313. The sequence continues at coordinate 164,025 of NZ_JBNWUK010000004.1, read as the reverse complement.
TCGATGTAGTGTTCCTGCGTCCGGGTCCAGGCCATGGCTTCACTGTAGCCGCGCCGGAAAGCCCCGTTAAAACGAGCCGGCCGACGGCTCCCCTTGCCGTCGGCCACCCGTGCGGTGCGTGTGTCGAGTGAATTGGCCCAGCCCCGCGGCGCCTCCCAACTGACGCCTTCCCCGGATCCCCCGATCCGATGTGCCCGGTCTTGCCCGCCTCCCCCGAGGGGGTCAATAGCTTCACCGAAAATTCTTGTAAACATTCTGGGAGAACGCTGGCAGCATGCGGCCTGAACGACGATATTCGTTGAATAAACCGTTGTGAAGTGCGCAATGCTGGGCTCAGTAGCGCCCCATGCAACGAGTTCCTGCGATGTGGGCGGAGGGTCGCCGCAACCCCCTTCCCGGTTTTCCGGGTGGTCCGGCGCAAAATCCCCTGTTAACACGGCGGCGGCCGCCCCGGAGGGGACGGCCGCCGCGTGATGGTCCAGGCGGGACGGGCTAGGCCGCGCGCCTCTTGGTGATGAAGCCCCAGATGGCCAGGACGAGCAGCGATCCGAGGATCGCCACGATCCAGGTCTGGAAGGACCAGAACTCCTCGAGGCCGATGTTGAAGATGGCGCTGCCGATCCAGCCGCCGAGGATGGCGCCGACGACGCCCAGCAACAGGGTGGCGATCCAGCCGCCGCCCTGCTTGCCCGGCATGATGGCCTTCGCGATCGCGCCGGCAATCAGTCCGAGAACAATCCAACCGATAAAGCCCATGATGTTGCCTCCTTGATCCACGTTCTCCGTGGTACTAGGTGCTCCGGCGACGGTGGCCGCCGGTGTGACTCCACAATATTACCCATCATGACGAATGCAACGCAGGGAAGGTCACGACACGCTAACGCGCGAAAGCGCTATCAGCCCGCGGTTGCGCCGATCGGTGCGCCGTCAACGGCGTTCGTCACGCCGGCGCGGCGTCAGCCCCGACTTGCCCCGCCGACGAAGATCCGCAAGGCCTCGAGCTGCGCGAGGCGGCATTCCGGCTTGAGGTACATCATGTGCCCGGCCTCGTGGTAGTGGTGCGTGAACCGCTCCTCGGCGCCCGGCGGCAGGTCCAGGTGCGCCCAGACGTACTCGGCCGCCGCGTGCGGCGTCGCGCCGTCGTAGTAGCCGTAGTCCACGTGCACGCGCAGCCCGGGCAGGTCTACGAGGAGCCGCTCCAGGTCCCGCGTCACGTCCACCGGCGCGCCCTCGAACGTGCGGTAGCTCCACGGCTGCACGCGCCCCGTCAGGACCTCGTAGGGCAGGTCGCTCTCATAACCCAGCTCGGCGCGGACGTAGTGGTTCACCGCAGCGGAGTAGGGCCCCGCGATCGCCCGCAGGCTCGGGTCCTCCCACGTGTGGGACTCCTGCAGCCGCGGCGGCCGCGCCGCGAAGCGGCCGTCGATCCGCCCCACCATGAGCCCCTGCTCGCGCAGCAGCTCCGTCGCGAACTCCATGTAGTCCCAGCGCAGGCGCGTCCGGCGGATGAAGCCCTCGGACAGCGTCGTCAGCTCGGCGAGGTGCCGTACCACGGCGTCGTACTTTCGCTTGGACAGCCGCCGCCCCTGGTGCAGCGCCAGCACGTAGTCCCCCGAGGCGTAGTCCTCGGCGTCCCGCAGCACCTCGGCGAGCGGCCGCGCGTGCCGCCCGTGGTAGTGGGCGATCGCGGCGTACGTCGGCAGGTGCAGCGCGTAGGGGGCGTCGTTGCCCGGGTCGAAACTCAGCGTCGCCATGTTCAGGACGGTGCTGATGAGCCCCAGGCCGTTGACCGCCATGCCGTACGCGTCGAAGAGCCGCCGCGCCACCGCGACGGCGCGCAGCGTCCCGTAGCTCTCGCCGACGAGGTACTTGGGGGAGAGCCAGCGGTTGTTGCGGGTCACCCAGAGCCGGATCACCTCGGCCACGAGGTCGCGGTCCTCGATGAAGGCGTGGAACTCGTCCGCCTGCCCGCCGTCCACGACGCGGGAGTCCCCCGTGTTCACGGGATCGATGAGGACCAGGTCGGCGTGCTCGAGCAGCGACTCCGGGTTGTCCACGATCCCGTACGGGGCGTCCGTCATCGCCCCCGCGTCCCCCGAGTCGACGCGGCGCGGGCCCAGCAGCCCCAGGTGCAGCCACACGCTCGAGGACCCGGGCCCGCCATTGAAGGCGAACACGACGGGCCGGGAATTGGGGGCGGCCGGTGCGGCCCCGGCGTCGGAATCCTCCCCGGTATCCGCGGTATAGGCGACGAGGAAGATCTCGGCCTTGGGCCGGAAGCCGTCCGCCTTGCCGTCCTTGGTCTCCTCGCGCCGCAGGACCAGGCGCCCCGTCGTCGTCGTGTACGCCAGCCCGGACGCCGTGCGGTGGCGGCGCGTGGCGAAGTCGTCCACCGCATCCGGGCGGTCCTCGCCGGGCGCGTCGGCGGGCTGGGCGCCGGCCGGGGTGGAGTCGCGGACGGGCGTGCTCTGGGTCTCGTCGGCCATGCGTAGAGACTACCGGGCGCCGCCGCGGTCCCACCCGGACGCGGCGGCGCCCGGAGGCAGTGGGGTCAGGCGGCGAACTGCAGGGCCGGACGCAGGAGGGAGACCTCGAAGACGTTGCCGTGCAGCATGGCGCGGCAACCCGTGGCGTCGTCGCGGATCCAGACCACGCCCAGGGCGGGGGCCGTGGCCTCGACGCGTCCGCGGTAGTGGAGGCTGCCGAAGCGGGAGGCCTGGACGGTGTCCCCCAGGGTGAGGCTGCGGAGGTCGGTGATGCGGGTGAGAGAGACGCTCATGGCTTGCTCCTTGCTGGTGCGGCTGATGCATCAACTCTCGCGCCGCGGTGTTTCAGAACCGTTTCAGAAGCGTTAGGGTCCGGTGATTTCTCCCGGGGCCTGGCGCTGGCGCCCAGGGGGTACGACGGCGGGGGGGGGGGGGAAGAAGGGGGGGCGTAAGGGAGTGGAGGGGGGGGGGGGGGCGGTGTGG
>NZ_JBNWUK010000004.1:0-161046 GCF_050563205.1 Zafaria sp. Z1313 | reverse complement strand
TTCCTCCCGGGGCCGGTCGGTGGCCCCCGGGGGGTACGAGGGCGGCCCAGAACATCCCGGAGGATGTCCGGCGCCGCGGGGGCCGGGTGGGTGCCGCTGCGCGGCCGGCCCTACTTGACGACGAGCTTCGAGGCGGCCTGTTCGGCCATCGCGTCGAACTCGGCCTGGACCTCGTCGTTGTGCTTGAACGTGGCGAGGGAGACCACGATCGAGACGAGCAGGCTCACGGCGAAGCCCGGGACGATCTCGTACAGCCAGTCGTTCAGGACCGCGACGTTGCCCCAGATGAACACCGTCGCCGCGCCCGTGATCATGCCGGCGAGCGTGCCCATCGCGGTGAGCTTGCGCCAGAACAGGGACAGCAGGATCGCCGGTCCGAACGCCGCGCCGAAGCCGGCCCACGCGAAGCCGACGAGGCCCAGGATCGTGTCGCTCGGGTTGATGGCCAGCAGGCCGGCGACGAGGGCGACCGTGAGGACGCCGAGGCGGCCGAGCATGACCTGACGGGACGCCGAGAGCTCCTTGCCGAAGATCTTGTACAGGTCCTCGACGAGGGCCGAGGAGCACACGATCAGCTGCGAGGACAGCGTGGACATGATCGCCGCGAGCACGGCGGCGAGCACCAGGCCGGCGACGAAGGGGTGGAACATGATCTGCGACAGGCGCAGGAACACGGTCTCCGCGTTGGCGAGCTCCTCGCCCGAGTTGAAGAAGTAGCCCACGCCGATCAGGCCCGTGAAGATCGCGCCGCCGGCGACCAGGACCATCCAGGAGATGCCGATCCGGCGCCCGGCCTTCGCGTCCGCCGCGGAGCGCAGGGCCATGAAGCGGACGATGATGTGCGGCTGGCCGAAGTAGCCCAGACCCCACGCGGCCGCGGAGATGATGCCCATGACCGTGCCGCCGAACAACAGGGACGTGCGGTTCAGCTCGCGCTCGCCGGCCCCGAGCGCGGCGTTGTGCGCGGCGTCGGCCGCGTTGATCGTGGAGAAGACGTCGTCGAAGCCGCCCATGGTGATGATCGTGACGATCGGGACGGCGATGAGCGCGGCGAGCATCAGCAGGCCCTGCGCGACGTCCGTGAGCGAGGCACCGAGGAAGCCGCCGAAGAGCGTGTAGAGCAGGGTCACGCCGGAGACCAGGAGCATGCCCCAGAGGTAGTTGGTTCCGAAGGACGCCTCGAAGAACACGCCGCCCGCGACCATGCCGGAGGAGACGTAGAACGTGAAGAACAGCAGGATGATGACGCCGGAGACGACGCGCAGCAGGCGCGTCTTGTCCTTGAAGCGGTTCTCCAGGTAGCTCGGGAGCGTGATGGAGTTGTTGGAGACCTCGGTGTAGGAGCGCAGGCGCGGGGCCACGAAGCGCCAGTTCAGGTAGGCGCCGATCGTCAGGCCGATCGCGATCCAGGCCTCCACGAGACCCGCGACGTAGATGGCGCCGGGCAGGCCCATGAGGAGCCAGCCGGACATGTCCGACGCTCCGGCGGACAGGGCGGCGACGCCGGGCTTGAGCTTGCGCCCGGCCAGCATGTAGTCGTCTAGGTCCGACGTCTGCCGGTACGCGTAGTAGCCGATCGCGATCATCGCTGCGAAGTACAGCGCGATCGCGATCAGCTGGAAGGTCGTATCTGTCATGGTGTCCTCACAGGGTGCGAGTTGAACGGAAGCGCCGGCCCGGACCCCGGTCCGGCACGTGTGCAGAGTATGCCAGCCTTTCCCCGCGGCAGGTGATCCCGGTCACGGCGCCGTTACCTTCCCGTGACCAGGATCCCGGCGTCGTCGGCGAGGCCCTCCGCCTCGGCGGACAGGGCGAGACGAACCGCGTGGATGGCCGGGTGGCCCGCGCTCGAGTGGCGCAGCGCCGTGAACACCATGCGCCGCGGGCCCGTCTCGAGGTCGAGCAGCCGCGCGGCCGGGCGCCGACCCGCCCAGACCAGGTCCGGCAGGAGCGCGACCGCGTTTCCGGACTCCACGAGCCGCACGTGGGCCTGCAGGTCGGCGGTCTCGTAGCGCACGTCGGGCTCGAACCCGGCCGAGCGGCACGCCTGCTCCGCCCAGTGCCGGCTGGCCGCGCCGTGCGGCTCCATGACCCACGGGAGCCGCGCCGCGTCGGCGAGGCTCCCGACGCGGCCGAACTCCGCCGGAACGGCGAGCCGGATCGCGTCGTGCAGCAAGGGAACCCGGTCCAGTTCGGCGTGATGCGGGGCCGCGTGGCCGGGATACTGCTCCGCCACCACCAGGTCGAACTCCCGCGCCCACGTCTCGTGCAGCGCCGTCTCCGGCTCGTGCTGGAACATCAGCACGCGGATCCCCGGGTGCTCGGCCCGCAGCCGGCGCAGCAGCTGCGGCATGAGGGCCAGGGCGGCGGTCTGGAACACGGCGAGCCGCACCGTCCCGGCGACCTCCGGCTGCGTCGCGGCGAGCGCCGCCTGGGCCTGTTCGAGCGAGGCGAGCAGTTCGCCGGTGTGCGCCACGAGGACCTGCGCCTGCGGGGTCAGCTGCAGCCGCCGTCCGGACTTCCGCAGCAGCGGGACGCCGGCCTCCTTCTCCAGGAGCGCGAGCTGCTGGGAGACGGAGGAGGGCGAGTAGTTCAGGGCCGCGGCGACGGCCGCGACCGTCCCGCGGATGCTCAGTTCGCGCAGCAGCCGCAGCCGCCTGACGTCCAGCATGGGAACCTCCTCGAATCGTTCGGTTTTACTTCATCATAAGCTTCGGAAATCGGCGCTTTTCCTGAACGTTTCGGCGGGCCGATACTGAACTCACCGGCCGCCCATCCCGCGACCGCCGCCCCGCGCCCGCCGCGCCCGTTGCCGCCGCGGACCCGTTCCCCCAGGAGAGCCCCGAAGTGACCACCCCCACCGTCGACGCCGGCACCACCGGCGTCCGCCCGCAGGACCTCGCCGACGACGCCGTCGCCCTCGTCCGCCACTGGCTCGCCGAGGGCGCCAAGGTGCCCGTCGACGCCTCCGCCGCACAGCTCGCCGGCGTCCTGAAGGACCCCCACGGGCTCGACTTCACGGTCGGCTTCGTCGACGGCGTCGTCCGTCCCGAGGACCTCTCCGTGGCCGCCCGCAACCTCAAGGCGATCGCCCCCAAGGTCCCGTCCTTCCTGCCCTGGTACATGAAGTCGGCCGTCGCCCTTGGCGGCGCGCTCGCCCCCGTGCTGCCCGGCGTCGTCGTCCCGATCGCCCGGCGTGTGCTGCGGGAGATGGTCGGCCACCTCATCGTCGACGCGAGCGACGCGAAGCTCGGGGCCTCGATCGGGAAGATCCGCACGGACGGCGTGCACCTGAACATCAACCTGCTCGGCGAGGCCATCCTGGGCGAAGGCGAGGCCGGGCGGCGCCTCGAGGGCACGCGGAAGCTGCTGGCCCGCGACGACGTCGACTACGTCTCCATCAAGGTCTCCTCCACCGTCTCCCCGCACAACCACTGGGCGTTCGACGAGGCCGTGGAGCACGTCGTTGAGACGCTCGCCCCGCTCTACCGCCTCGCCGCCTCCACCTCCCCGCACAAGTTCATCAACCTGGACATGGAGGAGTACAAGGACCTGGACCTGACCATCGCCGTGTTCACCCGCCTGCTCGACCGCGAGGAGTTCCGGGGGCTCTCCGCCGGGATCGTGCTCCAGGCCTACCTCCCGGACGCGCTCGCCGCGATGATGCGGCTGCAGGAATGGGCCGCCGCCCGGACCGCGTCCGGTGGCGCGCCCGTCAAGGTCCGTCTGGTCAAGGGAGCCAACCTGCCCATGGAGACCATGGACGCCGACCTGCACGGCTGGCCCGTCGCGACGTGGCACTCCAAACAGGCCTCCGACACCTCCTACAAGGCCGTCCTCGACTACGCCCTGCACCCGGACCGCATCGGCAGCGTCCGCCTCGGCGTCGCCGGGCACAACCTCTTCGACGTCGCCCTCGCGTGGCTCCTCGCGAAGGCCCGCGGTGTCGAGTCCGGGATCGAGTTCGAGATGCTCCTGGGCATGGCCACGGGCCAGGCCGAGGCCGTCAAGAGGGACGTCGGTTCGCTCCTGCTCTACACGCCCGTCGTGCACCCCGCCGAGTTCGACGTCGCGATCGCCTACCTGATCCGCCGCCTCGAGGAGGGCGCGAGCCAGGAGAACTTCATGTCCGCGGTCTTCGAGCTCGACGCCAACGAGGCCCTGTTCGAGCGCGAGAAGCAGCGCTTCCTCGCCTCCCTCGACGCGCTCACGGACGAGGTCCCCGGCCCGAACCGCACCCAGGACCGGACCCGGTACGACGCCGCCGCTGCCGCCACCGCCGCCGCGGAGCGCGCCGCCCGCGCGGAGGACGACGGCGGACCGGCCGGCTTCGGCGGCCCGGAGGCCTCCTTCGAGAACACCCCCGACACCGACCCCGACCTGCCCGCCAACCGCGCCTGGGGCCGGGCGATCCTGGCGAAGGTCCCCGGCTCGACGCTCGGCACCGCGACCGCAGACTCCCACGTGCTGGGCAGCGAGGCCGAGCTCGAGGCCGTGGTGTCCGCCGCCGTCGAGGCCGGCCGTGCGTGGGGCGCCCTCTCCGGCGCCGAGCGCGCCGCCGTCCTGCACCGCGCCGGCGTCCGGCTCGAGGCCCGCCGCGCCGAGCTGCTCGAGGTCATGGCCTCCGAATGCGGCAAGACGCTCGACCAGGGCGACCCGGAGGTCTCCGAGGCCATCGACTTCGCCCACTACTATGCCGAGCTCGCCCGGCAGCTCGACGCCGTCGACGGAGCCGAGTTCGTCCCCTCCACCCTGACCGTCGTGACACCGCCGTGGAACTTCCCCGTGGCGATCCCCGCGGGCTCGACGCTCTCCGCGCTCGCCGCGGGCTCCGGCGTCGTCATCAAGCCCGCCGCCCAGGCCCGCCGCTCGGGCGCCGTGATGGTGGAGGCCCTCTGGGAGGCGCTCGACGAGGCCGGGATCGGCCGCGACGTGCTGCAGTACGTGCAGCTCAGCGAACGCGCGCTCGGCACCCAGCTGGTCTCCCACCCCGCGGTCGACCGCCTGATCCTCACGGGCGGCTACGAGACCGCCGAGCTGTTCCGCTCCTTCCGCAAGGACCTGCCGCTGCTCGCCGAGACGAGCGGGAAGAACGCCGTCATCGTGACCCCGTCCGCGGACCTGGACCTCGCCGCGAAGGACGTCGCTCACTCCGCGTTCGGGCACGCCGGGCAGAAGTGCTCCGCCGCGTCGCTCGTGGTCCTCGTCGGCTCCGTCGCCACCTCCCGCCGCTTCCACCACCAGCTGCTCGACGCCGTGCGCTCGCTCAAGGTCGGCTACCCCGTGGACCCGCGGACCCAGATGGGGCCGGTCATCGAGCCCGCCCAGGGCAAGCTCCTGCGCGGCCTGACCGTGCTCGGCGACGGCGAGGAATGGGCGCTGCAGCCGCGGCAGCTCGACGAGAGCGGGAAGCTGTGGAGCCCGGGCGTGCGCTCCGGCGTGCAGCGCGGATCCGAGTACCACCTCACCGAGTACTTCGGCCCGATCCTGGGCGTCATGACGGCCGAAACGCTCGAGGAGGCCGTGGCGATCGTCAACGACATCGACTATGGGCTGACCTCCGGCCTGCACTCCCTGGACCCGGCCGAGCTGGACTACTGGCTGGAGAACATCGAGGCCGGCAACCTCTACGTGAACCGCGGCATCACCGGGGCGATCGTGCGGCGCCAGCCGTTCGGCGGGTGGAAGAAGTCCGCGGTCGGCGCGGGCACCAAGGCCGGCGGCCCGAACTACCTCGTGGGCCTCGGCTCCTGGAAGGACGCCCCGTTGACCGGAGCCGTCCCCGGGGCCGCCGTGACGGGAACCCCCGCTGAGCTCGTCGGGGCGGCGCGCGCCGTCGCAGCGTCCGGCCCGGGCGAGGCGTCCGGCCCGGGCGAGGCCGCCACGGAAGGCGGGGCCCCGGCGTCGTCCGCGTCCCTGACGCAGGCCGACGCGGAGTGGCTCGCCGGCGCGCTGGCCAACGACGCCGCGCTGTGGACCGCCGAGTTCGGTGCCGCCCGCGACGTCTCCGGCCTGCAGGCCGAGCGCAACGTGTTCCGCTACCGGCCCGTCCCGGTGACGGTCCGCTACGAGTCGGCGACATCGGGACACGGCCTGGCCGAGCTCGTGCGCGTCGCCGCCGCGGGCCTGCGCGCGTGGGAGGACGCCGCCGCGGCCGAGAGCGCCTCGCGCGACGATTCCGCGACCGTGCGCCCCGGGGCACGCCTCACCGTGAGTTCCTCCGTGGGCGTGCCGGCTCCGATCGCCGAGGTCCTGCGTGGTGCCGGCGTCGTGCTGGTGGAAGAGACGGCGGCCGAGTGGGCGGCCCGCGCCGGCCGGCTCGCCGCGAAGACCGGCCCGGACTCGGCCGCGCGGATCCGGCTCATCGGCGGCGACGCCCTGGAGACCGCGGAGGCGACCGGTGGCAAGCCGGACGTGGCCGTCTACGCGGGCGACGTCGTGGCCGCCGGCCGCGTGGAGCTGCTGCCGTTCCTGCGCGAGCAGGCCGTCTCCATCACGGCGCACCGCTTCGGGACGCCGAACCACTTGAGCGACGGCATCATCTAGAGCCTTCTCCCGACCCTCGCGTCCGGTCCGCCGGGATCAGGCGATGGACTCCCGGGTCTCCGCCAGCGAGAGCTCGAGGAGCTCGCGGAGGACGTCGCGGTCGACCCCGGACAGGCGCGTGATGTAGAGGCAGGCCTTGCTCGCGCGGTACTTGCCGAGCCGGCCCACGAGCTCCGGCCAGCGGTCCGAGAAGTCGTCGACCAGGTAGAACGTGTGCCGGGCCGGTCCCGGGGCGAACGCCATGAAGGGCGCCCGCCCGGAGTGGCCGCTCTCGTAGCGGTACTCGAACTCGCCGAAGCCGATGATGCGTCCGGCCCACACGACGGGCTCCTCGCCGCTGATCCCGCGGTGGAGCTCCAGGATCTCGTCGACCTCGGCGCGCCGCGGGCCCGTGGCGCGGTCGAGCACCTCGGCGACCGGAAGGTCGGACGGCGACATCGCGGGTTCCTTGGCGGCCATGGTCGGCTCCTCACACGTGGGTTCGTTGGCCCCAGCGTACCCGCGAGGCTATTCGGCGTCGTGGTCCGTTTCGAGGATCGCCACGAGCGCGTCGAGGGCTGCGTCCGCTCCGTCGCCCTCGGCCCGCAGGACCACGCGGGCCCCGTGCTCGGCGCCCAGGCCCATGAGCGAGAGGATGCTCGAGGCGTCCAGCGCGTCCTCGACCGGCTCGCCTTCCAGGGCGATCGTGACCTCGACCGGCTGCTCGGCAGCGGCCTCGGCGAAGATGGCGGCGGGCCGGGCGTGAAGTCCGACGCGGCTGGCGATGGTGGCGATGCGTTCTGCCATGGTGTTCTCCTTGGTTTCGTTGTTCCTGCGTTGTTCCTGCGTTGACGGGCTTGAGTGGAGGCTACAGCCCCAGCGAATCCAGCACGGGGAGCCCGGCGCGCACGGCCTGGCGCGCCTCGGCGGGCCCCTCCGCGGCCAGGGCCAGGGCCGCCAGCTCGCGGGCCCGCCCCGCGTCGACGCTCGCGAGCACCGCGGCCACGGGGGCCAGGGCGCGGGCGGTCATCGACAGCGTCGAGATGCCGAGGCCCACGAGGACGACGGCGAGCGCCGGGTCCGCGGCCGCCTCGCCGCACACGCCGACGGGCTTGGGCGTGGAGCCGCCCGCCTCCGCCGCCCCGCGCACCGTGGCCTCGATGAGCCGCAGGACGGCCGGCTGCCACGGGTCGTTGAGCGCCGCGAGCGGTCCGAGCTGGCGGTCGGCGGCCATCGTGTACTGGGTCAGGTCGTTGGTGCCGATCGAGGCGAAGCCCACGCCGGCGAGGACGTGCCCGGCGCTCACGGCGGCGGAGGGGACCTCGACCATGACGCCCGACGTCTCCAGTCCCGCTTCGGTGCACAGCGCCGCGAAGTCACGGGCCTCGGCCGGCGTGGAGATCATGGGGGCCATGACCCACACCTCGGCCGCGCTGCCGTCCGCCGCCTCGGCGATCGCGGCGAGCTGGCGGGCCAGGACGCCCGGCGTCGCGGCGTCGGTGCGGTAGCCCCGCACGCCGAGTGCGGGGTTCGGCTCGCTCGTGTCGGTGAGGAACGGCAGCGGCTTGTCGGCGCCCGCGTCGAGCGTGCGCACCACGACCTTCTTCCCCTCGAACGCGTCGAACACGCCGCGGTAGGCCTTCACCTGCTCCTCGTGCCCCGGCTCCGTGTCGCGGCCGAGGAAGCAGAACTCCGTCCGGAGCAGCCCGACGCCCTCGGCGCCCTCCGCGGCGGCAGCCACGGCGTCGTCCGCCCCGCCCACGTTCGCCAGGAGCGGCACGCTGGTGCCGTCCGCGAGCGCACCGCGCCCCGTGAACGTCGGCAGCGGCTCGCGGGCGGCGTAGGCCTCCGCGGAGGCGCGGTCCGCGGCGTCCGGCTCCGGCCGCACGAGCCCGGCGGCCCCGTCGACGAACACCTCGGTCCCCTCGGGGATCGCGCCGACGCCGTCCGCCGCGACGACGGCCGGGAGGCCGAGCGCCCGGGCGATGATCGCCGTGTGGGACTGCGGCCCGCCGCCGCTCGTGACGAGTGCGACGACGATGCCCGGGTCGAGCGTCGCCGTGTCCGCGGGTGCCAGGTCCTCCGCGACGAGGACGAACGGGGTCTCCGAGCCGGGGATCCCCGGCGCCGGGACGCCGCGCAGCTCGGCGACGATCCGCGCCCGGACGTCCAGGACGTCGGTGGCCCGCTCGGCCATGTAGCCGCCGAGGGACAGGAGCGAGGACGCGAAGGCCTCGGCCGCCTCCCACACCGCGGACTCGGCGTTGCGGCCCGCGGTGATCAGCTTGGTCGAGTTCTTCCGCAGCATCGAGTCCGTGGCCATGAGGGCGGTCGACTTCAGGACCTCGGCGGCCGCGGGCGCCGCGGAGGCGGCCCGCGCACGGAGCTGATCCGCGACCGCCGCGGCGGCCTCCTTGAGCCGCGCCGCCTCCGTCTCGGCCGTCGCGCCCTCGGGCCAGGCGGCGTCGGAGGCGGGCGGGGCGAGCGGGGCGGGCATGTGCTTGACGGGACCGACGACGCGTCCGGCGCCGACTCCGACTCCGTGGATGGCGTTCATGGTGAACCTCGAATCCTGGGGGGAAGAAGGGACGGGGGTTAGGCCGCTGCCGGGAGGTCCTCGGCGGCCGGGGCACGCTTCACCGCGTAGCGCTTGAGCGCGATCACGGCGAGGGCGGACACCACGGTGCCGACGACGATGGAGAGCACGAACATCAGGAACGGGTTGATCGCGAAGAACACCACGAACCCGCCGTGCGGGGCCTGGGAGCCGACGCCGAACGCCATGGACAGCGCCCCGGTCACGGCCGCGCCGAGCATGCTGGCCGGGATGACGCGCAGCGGATCGGCCGCGGCGAACGGGATGGCGCCCTCGGAGATGAACGCGGAGCCCAGGAACCAGGCGGCCTTGCCGTTCTCCCGCTCGGCGGCGGAGAAGAGCCTGCGGTCCAGGACGGTGGCGAGCGCCATCGCGAGCGGCGGGACCATGCCGGCGGCCATGACCGCGGCCATGATGAGCAGCGGGGCCTGGTTGGTCGCGGTCACGGCGCCGAGGCCGGCGACGGCCACGGAATAGGCGACCTTGTTGACGGGACCGCCGAGATCGAAGGCCATCATGAGGCCCAGGATGATGCCCAGCACCAGGGAGGAGGCGCCGGTCATGGAGTTCAGCCAATCGGTCAGGGCCACCATGAGGGAGGCGATCGGGCCGCCGAGCACCAGGAACATCAGGCCGGACGCCGCGATCGAGGCGAGCAGCGGGATGATGACGACCGGCATGAGCGAGCGCACCACGCGGTTGACCTTCCAGCCGCCCATCCAGCGGGCCGTGTAGCCGGCGAGCAGGCCGCCGACGATGCCGCCGAGGAAGCCGGCACCCATGAATCCGGCGACCGCGCCGGCGACGAAGCCGGGGGCGATGCCCGGCCGGTCGGCGAGGGCGTAGGCGATGTAGCCGGCCAGCGCCGGGACCAGGAAGCCCATGGACAGGCCGCCGATCTTGAACGCGACCGCCCCGAGGTAGGCGCCGAGCGGGCCCCAGGCCGTGTCCGGGAACTCGGTGGGCAGGTTCCACAGCGAGTTGTTGATGGTCATGTCGTCGGCGAAGTCGGTGATGTTGTAGCCGCCCATCAGGAAGCCCAGGGCGATCAGCAGGCCGCCGCCGGCGACGAACGGGATCATGTAGGACACACCCGTGAGCAGGACGCGCTTGAGCTGTCCCCCGAAGGATTCCGACGACGGGGCCCCGCCGTCGGCGCCTTCCCCGCCCTCCGCGGCGGCGGCGACGCGCGTGGACCGCGGGTCGTCGGCCGCGGCGAGCGCGTCGGCGACGAGCTTGGCCGGCTCGTCGATGCCGCGCTTGACCGGCACCTGGATGACGGGCTTGCCGGCGAAGCGGGACTTGTCCCGCACGTCGACGTCGACGGCGAAGATCACGGCGTCGGCCGCGGCGATGACGGCCGGGTCCAGCGCCGTCGAGCCCGCGGAGCCCTGCGTCTCGACCTGGAGGTCCACGCCGGCCTCGGCCGCCGCGGCGACGAGCGAGTCGGCCGCCATGTAGGTGTGGGCGATGCCGGTCGGGCAGGCCGTGACCGCGACGAGGCGGCGCTGCGCGCGCGGCGTGGCGTCCACTGCAGCCGAGCCCCCGGCCGGGGCGGCGTGCTTGCCGGAGGAGGCCCCGGCGTCGTCCGAAGTGGGTGCGGGAGCGGCGGCCGGTGCGGGCGCGACGGCCTCCTGGACCAGTGCGACGATCTCCTCCGGAGTGGAGGCCTCCCGCAGGGCCGCGGTAAAGGGCTTCTTGACGAGCGCGCGGGCCAGCTTGGAGAGGAGCTTGAGGTGCTCCTGGTCCGCGCCCTCCGGGGCGGCGATGAAGAACGCGAGGTCGGCGGGGCCGTCCTTCGCGCCGAAGTCGACCGGCGGGGCCAGCCGCGCCATGGCGAGGGTCGGCTCCGTGACGGCGGCGGAGCGGCAGTGCGGGATCGCGATGCCGCCGGGGACGCCGGTCGCGGTCTTCTGCTCGCGGGCGATCCCGTCGGCGGTGAGGGCGTCGACGTCGGTGGCGCGGCCGGCGTCGACGACGAGCCGCGCGAGCCGGGCGATGACCGCGCCGGTGTCCTCGCCGAGGTTCTGATCGAGGAGCACCAGCTCTGGGGTGATCAACTGGGACATGGTTCTTCCTTAGGGAGTGGTGGTGCGCAGGACGGCGACGCCGACGGCGCCGGGGGTGGTCTGTTCGGGGACGGGGATCGTGGATCCGGGCAGGGAGACGGCGGCGGCGCCGTGCGCGACCGCCTGGGCGAGGCAGCCGGGGGCGTCCGCGCCGGCGGAGTGGGCGATCAGGTAGCCGGCGAGCGAGGAGTCCCCGGCGCCGACCGTGCTGCGCGCGGCGACGGGCGGGTGCGTGCCGTGCCAGGCGCCGGCCGCCGTGGCGAGGACCGCGCCGCGGCCGCCGAGGGTGGCGAGGACGGCGCCCGTGCCGCGGGCGACGAGTTCCGCGGCGGCCGCGGCGGCGCGCGCCGGGTCGGCCTCGAAGTCCTCGTCCGTGCCGGTGAGCTCGGCGAGCTCCTCGGCGTTGGGCTTGGCCAGGTCGGGGGCCGCCGCGCGTCCGGCGGCGAACACGGCGCGGAGCGGGTCTCCGGAGGTGTCGAGCGCGACGAGCGGGGCCTCGGGGCCGAGTTCGTCGCGGACGCGGACGGTGAGCTCGGCGTAGAACGCGGCGGGGACGCCCGGGGGGAGGGAGCCGGCGAGGACGAGCCAGGCGGCGCCGCGGCAGGCGGAGACGACGGCGGTGCCGAGATCGCGCTGCTGCTCCGGACTCAGGACGGGGCCTGGTTCGTTGACCTTGGTGGTGGTGCCGTCGGGCTCGGCGAGCGTGATGTTGCTGCGCAGCGGCTGGCCGACGGGCAGGGCCACGTGGTCCAGGCCGCGCTCGGCCAGGCCCAGCACCACGGGGTCGTTCGGGTCGCCGGGAAGTACGGCGAGGGTCGGCACGCCCGCCGCGGCGAGGGCCGTGGAGACGTTGACGCCCTTGCCCGCGGCCTGCGCCGAGGCGCTGCCGGCGCGCTGGACGCCCCCGCGCTGGAGCGGGCCGGAGAGCTCGACGGTGCGGTCGAGGCTGGGGTTGGCGGTGAGGGTGATGATCATGCGGGCCTGCTCCCGGGGTTCGGAGGTGCTCATGCGAGGACCACGTCGACGTCGGCCGCCGCGAGGGCTTCGGCGAGGGCCGCGGGTGGTTCGGCGTCGGTGACCAGGGTGTCGATGTCCTCCAGCCCGGCGAAGCGGACCAGGGTCTCGACGCCGAGCTTGCTGGAATCGGCGAGGACCACGACCCTGCGGGCCCCCCGGACGATCGCGGATTTGACCGAGGCCTCGAGGGGATCCGGCGTGCTGAGGCCGAATCCGGCGTCGAGCCCGTTGGTGCCGACGAAGGCGATGTCGGGGCGCAGCTGGTCCAGGCGGTCCAGGACCTGGTCGCCGACCGCGGCGCTCGTGAGTCCGCGGACGCGTCCGCCGAGGACCTCGAGGGCGATCTCGGCGGCGGAGGAGATCCGGTAGGCGATCGGCACCGCGTGCGTGATGACCAGCAGTTCGGCGGCGCGCGGACCGGTGGCCGTCTCGGCGAGCAGCTGGGCGAGCAGCTCGGTGGTGGTTCCGGCGTCGATCGCGACCGAGGCGGCGCCGGCGGGGATGAGCTCGAGGGCGCGGGCCGCGATGCGCTGCTTCTCGGAGTGGCGCAGCGTCGTGCGGCGGGAGAGGCTCTCCTCGGCGGTGCTGGCCTGTGCGGCGGGGACGGCGCCGCCGTGGACGCGGCGGACGGTGCCCTGCTGTTCGAGCAGGGCCAGGTCGCGGCGGGCGGTCTCGCGGGTGATGCCGAATTCCTCGGAGAGCGCGGCGACCGTGACCTGCCCGTCGCGGGCGACCATGGCCGTGATGAGGCGGTGGCGTTCCTCGGCCAGCATCGGCAGCCCTCCCGTTCGTGATGCACATCACACGGTGTGACGTGTGGAATCACAGTACCCCCCAAAACGGCGGCAAGTCAACATAAACCCACAAAATGCCAAGCGAGCGCTTCGGGCAGCGCCCTCCACCGGCCATCTCCCCGCGGCCCCCTGCCTCGTGTCGGGGTCGTTGTCCCTCCGCGCGCGGTATTCCAACGTTTTCCCCGACGCCACGGGAGGGGTGGGCGCGCTCGGGGAGGGGCGATCGGGCGTCCCGCCTTGCACCGGGGCCCGCCTGTCCGCTTGGGTGGGGGAATGGCTTCTCCGATCGAGGACTACGCGCTCCTGTCCGACCTGCGAACCGGGGCCCTGGTCTCGCTCAACGGCAGCATCGACTGGCTCTGCCTGCCCCGCTTCGACTCCCCCTCCGTGTTCTCCGCCCTGCTCGGCGACGCGGAGCACGGGCGCTGGCGGCTGGCCCCGAGCGGCGCTCCGGACGACTGCCGCCCGGCCGCGGACGGGAACGACGCCGGGGAGGACGCGCCGACGGTACCGACCGTCGTCGAACGCTCCTACGTGAACTCGACGTTCGTGCTGCGCACCCTCTGGAAGACGGACACGGGCCACGTCCTCGTCACCGACTTCATGCCCGTCGGCGACCGCCGCGCCTCGCTGGCCCGCCGCGTGGAGGGCCTCGCCGGCACCGTGCGGATGACGCAGGAGCTCACGTTCCGCCTCGACTACGGCAAGGTCGTCCCCTGGGTCCGCCGGCACGGCAGCGAGTCGCGCGGCGGCAAGTCGATCGTCGCCGTCGGCGGCCCGGACGCCCTCGTCCTGCACGGCGACCGGCTCCCGCGCGCCCAGGGGCAGCGCCACGAGGGCGAGTTCCTCGTCTCGGCCGGCGAGGTCGTGGACTTCGAGCTCTGCTGGTTCCCGTCCCACCGCGACGTCCCGGAACGGATCGACGTCGGCGCGAGCCTGCAGCAGACCGCGAGCTATTGGCGCAAGTGGGCCCGCGACATCCCGCGGCAGGAGTCCTACGACGCGAACGTGCGCCGCTCGCTGCTGGTGCTGCGCGCGCTGACCCACGAGACGACGGGAGGGATCGTCGCCGCGCCGACCACCTCGCTGCCGGAGGCCTTCGGCGGGGAACGCAATTGGGACTACCGCTTCTGCTGGCTCCGCGACGCCGCCCTGACGCTCGAGGCGATGATGACCCACGGCTACGAGGACGAGGCGCTGCAGTGGCGCAACTGGCTCCTGCGCGCCGTCGCGGGCGACCCCGACGACCTGCAGATCATGTACGGGCTCGCGGGGGAGCGGCGGCTGCCGGAGCGCGAGCTCGAGCACCTGCCCGGCTACGAGGGCTCGCGCCCGGTCCGCGAGGGCAACGGCGCGGTCGACCAGTACCAGGGCGACGTCGTCGGCGAGGTGCTCGTGGCGCTCGAGAAGCTGCGGAACCTGGGCGGGGTGGAGGACCACTTCTCCTGGCCGCTGCAGAAGGCGATGCTCGGCTACGTCGAGCGCAACATCGAGCGCCGGGACCACGGCATCTGGGAGATGCGGGGCGAGCTGAAGCACTTCACGCACTCGCGCGTGATGATGTGGGCGGCGTTCGACCGCGGGGTGCGGGCCGTGCAGGACCACGGGCTCGAGGGTGACGCCGAGACCTGGGCGGTGCTGCGCGACCGCCTCGCCGCCGAGGTCATGGAGCGCGGCTTCAACGAGGAGATCGACAGCTTCACGCAGACCTACGGCGGCACCGAGGTGGACGCCTCGCTGCTCGTGCTCGCGCAGGTCGGGTTCGTGGCCCCCGACGACCCGCGCATGCTCGGCACCGTCGCGCGGATCGAGCGGGACCTGCGCGACGACGCCGGCCTGCTGCTGCGCTACCGCACGCACGACGGCGTCGACGGCCTGCCGCCGGGCGAGCACCCGTTCCTGGCCTGCTCGTTCTGGCTCGTGGAGCAGTATGCGCGCTCGGGCCGGATCGACGACGCCCGGGCGCTCATGGACCAGCTGGTCGGCTACGCGAACGGGCTGGGCCTGATGGCGGAGGAGTACGACGCCGTCAACTCGCGCATGGCGGGCAACTTCCCCCAGGCGTTCTCCCACCTCGCGCTCATCCGGGCCGCCGACGCGATCAACGGCCACGCCCAGCAGGCGGTCTGAGCCCTCAGGCGGAGGCCAACGGGGCCGGTGCGGGATCGGAGTCGAGCGGGTGCTCGATCTCGTCCTGCGGCATCCGGGCGGCGAGCCACGCGATGACGCCGATGACGGGGGAGACCGCGCCGGCGACGACGAAGATGATCCAGAACGGCACGACCTCGCCGATGGGCCCGGCCAGCGCCATGGAGACCGGCATGAGCGCGAGCGAGACGAAGAAGTCCAGGCTGGAGACGCGGCCGAGCATGTGCTGCGGGACGCGGCGCTGCAGGAGCGTTCCCCAGATGACCTGGCCGACGCCGCCCGTCGCGCCGCAGACGAGCAGGATCGCCGCGAGCTGCCAGAACTGGTTGACGAAGCCGACGGCGGCGAGCGGCAGTGCTCCGAAGCCCCACAGCATGATCATCACCGTCAGGTAGCGCCGTGGCAGCCGCAGCGACGCCGTCGTCATCGAGCCGATCGCGGCGCCGATCCCGAGCGCGGCGAGCGCGAAGCCGAACATCTCCGGGCCGCCGTCGAGCTGGCCCGAGATGACGAACGGCAGGAGCACCTCGATGGGGCCGATGAAGCTCAGCACGGAGAGCACGGCGAAGAGCAGCGTCCACAGGAGCCAGGGCGTGCGCACGGTGTAGACGACGCCCTCGCGCAGGTCGGCGACGACGCTCGGCCGCACGTCCCCCGGGGCCAGGTGCTCGTCGTATCGGCGGTCGTGGTGGACCAGGTTCAGGATCACGAATGCGACGGCGTGGCACACGGCGACGCCGGCGATCGCGTGTGCGGGGGCCAGGGCGCCGACGATCATGCCGGCCGCGGCGGGGCCGGCGGCCTGCTGGAGCACGGGGCGCATGGTGCCCTCCATGCCGTTCGCGGCGAGGAGGTCCTGTGGGGGGAGGATGCGCGGCAGGAGGGCGGAGTAGGCGGGGAAGAAGAACGCGGCTCCGGCTCCCTGGATGAACCCGGCGACGGCGAGGTGCCACAGCTCGATGACGCCGGTCAGCGCGAGCACGGCGGTCGAGGCCATCACGGCCAGGCTGACGGCCTCGACGACGATGATGATGCGCCGGCAGGAGAGCCGGTCGGCCGCGATCCCGCCGACGAGCACGAGCGCGAGCAGGCCGATGCTCGTCGCGGTCGCGACGATCGAGAGCTGGGCCGGCCCGCCGCCGAGGCCCTTGACCTGGTAGACCATGGCCACGGCCCACATGCCGTGCCCGAAGACGCTGATGGCGAGCGCGGTGATGAGGATGCGGTAGTCGCGGTGGGCGAAGGGCCGCAGGGCGCGCGGTGCCATGGTGTCTCTCCGGGGTGCGTGGGTGGAGCCGTGGGGGCGCGCCGGAGTGGACCGGGCGCGCCGATACCAGTCTGCGCCTAGTGGTTGGGTTTTGTCAATCAGTGTGCGGCGCCGGCTGCCATCAGGTCCCGCGGCCCGCCCGGACGGTGGGGGAGCGGCTCAAGCGACGGGGCTGCGGGCCGGGGTGCGGTCTCCGGTGCCGATCCGCCCGGCACCGCGCGCCGGCCGAGGGCCGCGACGTCCCATCCGGCGGCTTCCCAGGTGGCGGGGTCCAGGACGTTGCGGCCGTCGATGAGGCGGCGGTGGGCGACGAGGCCGGCGAGGTCCGCGGGGGCCAGGGCCTTGAACTCGGCCCATTCGGTGAGCAGGATGACCAGGTCCGCGCCGGTGGCGGCCTGGGTGAGGGAGTCGACGTAGTTCAGGCGGGGGAAGCGCTTGGCGGCGTTGGCGTTGGCCTGGGGGTCGTAGACGTTCACGTCGGCGCCGGCGTTGAAGAGGCGTGCGGCGACGTCGAGGGCGGGGGAGTCGCGGACGTCGTCGGAATCGGGTTTGAAGGCGGTGCCGAGGATCCCGATCGTGCGCCCGGCGAGCGGACCGGCCATCTGCTCGGCCAGGTGGACCACGCGGTCGCGGCGGCGGGCGTTGATCTCGTCGACCTCGCCGAGGAAGCGCATCGAGCGGTCCAGGCCGAGCTCGCTGACGCGGGCCTGGAGGGCGCGGATGTCCTTGGGCAGGCAGCCGCCGCCGAATCCGACGCCGGCGTTGAGGAAGCGGCGGCCGATCCGGGCGTCGTGGCCGATCGCGTCGGCGAGGGTGCGGATGTCCCCGCCGACGGCCTCGGTGACCTCGGAGAAGGCGTTGATGAAGGAGATCTTGGTGGCGAGGAAGGCGTTGGCGGCGACCTTGACGAGCTCGGCGGTCTCGAGGTCGGTGCTGATGAACGGGGTCCCTGTCTCGAGGGCGGCGGCGTAGACGCGGCGCAGCACGGCCTCGGCGCGGCCGTCGTCGTCGGTGCCGATCACGAGCCGGTCCGGGGCCAGGGTGTCCTTCACGGCGAAGCCCTCGCGGAGGAACTCGGGGTTCCAGGCCAGGCCGATCTCGACGTCGTGGGCGCGGTGCTCCTGGACGAGGCCGGCGAGTCGGCGGGCGGTGCCGACGGGGACGGTGGACTTGCCCACGATGAGCGCGTCCCGGGTGATGTTCTCGGCCAGCGCGGTGACCGCTGCGTCGACGTAGGTCAGGTCGGCCCCGTACTGGCCGGGCCGCTGCGGGGTGCCGACGCCGATGAAGTGCACGTCGCCGAACGCACCGGCCTCGGCGTAGGAGGTCGTGAAGCGCAGCCGGCCGGAGTCGACGTGGCGGCGCAGCAGTTCCGGGAGGCCGGGTTCGTGGAAGGGCAGCTCGCCGCGCGAGAGCGCGTCGACCTTCGCCGGGTCCACGTCCACGCCGAGGACCTCGAAGCCGAGCTCGGCCATGCACGCGGCATGGGTGGCGCCGAGGTATCCGGTACCGATCACGGTGATGGCCAGGGTCATGTCCCCCACGTCCTTCCCTCATTCCGGGGCCGGGTGCCCCGTGTGGGGAAAGTCAAGCAACGCCGGATGAGCGGAGGATGAGCGCGGGATGAGCGGAAGATGAGAACACGGCATGGCGCCCGGATGTTACCCGCGAGTAGTATGAGGGGATGCACCTGATCTTCCGGTTCCTGCACTTGCTCCTGACCGCGCGCCGGCGCCCGAAGCTCGGGCTGTTCGACGCCGCCACGACGCCGGGCCGCGCGCTCCTGACGGACATCGACCTCGCCGGGCACATCAACAACGGGATGTACTTCTCGCTCTTCGACCTCGGCCGATTCGACCTCATGATGCGCGCGGGCGCGTGGGACGTCATGAAGCGCAAGGGCTGGTCGCCCGTCGTCCAGGCGGAGACCATCACCTTCCGCAAGTCGGTGGTGCTCCACCAGCGCTTCACGCAGGAGACGCGGATCGCGGGGATGGACGAGCGCTGCATCTACTTCGAGCAGCGGATCGTCGTGGACGGGGAGGTCTACGTGCGGGCCGTCATGGCCACGCGCCTGCTCTCGAAGAAGGGCCCCGTGCCGAACGAGGAGATCCTCGCCGCGATGGGCGTCGAGCCCCCCGCGGACCTCGCCCTGCCCGACTGGGTCGGGGACTGGAGGAGTGCGACGGCGTTGCCCGGCTCCCGCAGGCCCGCCCCCCACGTCTGGGGCTGAGGCCAGGGGAGCCCTGGGCTCAGGCGCCGCCCGCGAAGACGGCGAGGCGGCCGCGGATGCCGTCGAAGTGGCGGTTCATGAGCTCGGAGGCGAGCGGCTTGTCGCGGGCGGTCACCGCATCGAGGATGTCGCGGTGGATCCGCGCCGTGTCCCGCAGGTCCTCGCCGCCGTCGGAATCCGCGACCGCTCCCGTGCCGACGGCGTCGTGGATGGTGCGGTAGACCTGCCAGAAGACGCCGAGCAGGTTGGTCAGCAGCTCGTTGTCGAGGCAGCTGAAGAGCAGCCGGTGGAACTCCTGGTCCGCGGCGACGAAGTTCTCGCCCGCCTCCGCGCGCCGCTCCATCTCCGTGACGGCGGCGTCGAGGGCCGCGAGCTGCTCCGGCGTGGCCGCGTCGATCGCCGAGCCGATGAGCCCGGCCTCGAGCGCCTGCCGGACCTCGACGAGCTCGCTCGCCTCGTGGCCCTTGTGCTGCAGGGACATGCGGCCGCGGAACGTCAGGCTGTCCGCGAGGGCGGAGAGGTTGTCGTTCGCCACGAACATCCCGAACCCGTGGCGGATCTCGACGACTCCGAGGGCCTGGAGCACCTTGATCGACTCGCGCAGGGTGTTCCGTCCCACGCCGAGCTCCGCGGTGAGCTCCTGCTCCGTCGGCAGGGCGTCGCCCGGGAGCAGGTCGCGTTCCAGGATCAGCTCCATGATGTCGCTTGTCAGTGCGCGCAGCCGCTGCTGCGCACCCAACCGGACGTGGCGCGTCGGCGTCGTCGTCATGTGATGCTCCTCTTTTCTCGATGGCGGGACTTGACCTCTGTCTGTGACCCCGCTTACAGTCTAACTCATCGCATCGGACATCCTACGTCCGATATTCACCGTTCTAGAATGAGGTCACCATGTCTCTCAGCGAAATCGCTGCCAAAGAAGGCAGCCGCCGGAACTTCCTCAAGGTCTCCGGCCTCATGGGTGCCGCGGCCGCCTTCTCCGCGACCATCGCCGCTTGCGGCGGTCCGTCCGGCACCGCCGCGACCACGTCGGCCGCGTCGGGCGCAGCCGGCGGGGGAGCGGCAGCGGGCGGCACGATCGAGGCGGGCATCTCCTACGCCCTGTCCACGGGCTTCGACCCGATGACCTCCTCCGGTGCCACCCCGTTCGCGGCCAACATGCACGTCTTCGAGGGCCTCGTCGACCTGCACCCGGCCACCCGCGAGCCCTACCTCGCCCTCGCTGCGTCCGAGCCGTCCCAGGTCGACGACACCACGTGGGAGGTCGCCCTCCGCTCGGGCGCCACCTTCCACAACGGCGACCCCGTCACCGTGGAAGACGTCGTCTACTCGTTCGAGCGCGTCCTGGACACGGAGAACGCCTCCCTGTTCGCCCAGTTCATCCCGTTCATCGACTCGGTCGAGGCCAAGGGCGAGGACACCGTCGTCTTCAAGCTCAAGTACGCCTTCCCGCTGTTCCCGACCCGCATCTCCGTGGTCAAGGTGGTCCCGAAGTCGGTGGCCTCCGCCGACCAGGCGGCGTTCGACGCCCAGCCGATCGGCTCGGGCCCGTGGAAGCTCGTCTCCGCGACGAAGGACGACAAGATCGTCTTCGAGAAGTTCGAGGACTACAACGGCTCGCAGGCCGCGACCGCCGACAGCATGACCTGGTTCCTGCTCTCCGACGCCGCCGCCCGCGTGACCGCCGCCGAGTCGGGCCGCGTCCAGGCCATCGAGGACGTGCCCTACCTCGACGTCGACCGCCTGAAGTCCAAGCTGACCGTCGAGTCCGTGCAGTCCTTCGGCCTGCTGTTCCTGATGTTCAACTGCTCCGACGAGCGCTTCGCCGACAAGCGCGTCCGCCAGGCGCTGCACTTCGGCCTGGACACGCAGACCATCATCGACCGCGCGCTGCTGGGCAACGCCAAGCAGGCCACGTCCTACGTGCAGGACACCCACCCGCAGTACGAGGCCGCAGCGGGCCAGTACGACTACGACGCCGCGAAGGCCGAGTCCCTGCTCAAGGAAGCCGGCGTCACGAGCCTCGAGTTCGAGCTGCTCACCACGGACACCGCCTGGGTCAAGGACGTCGCCCCGCTCATCCTCGAGTCCTGGAACAAGCTCCCGGGCGTCAACGTCACCATGAAGAACCTGCAGTCCGGCGCGCTGTACGGCGAGAACGTCGACACGGGCAACTTCACCGTCGTCGCCGCCCCGGGCGATCCCTCGGTCTTCGGCAACGACCTCGACCTGCTCCTGAGCTGGTGGTACCGCGGCGACGTCTGGCCGAAGAACCGCTTCCGCTGGAGCGAGACGGCCGAGTACAAGACCCTCCAGGCCAAGCTCGACGAGGCCGTCCAGGCCTCCGACGAGGCCGGCGCCAAGGCGGCCTGGAAGGAGGCGATCGACCTCATCTCGGAGGAGGTCCCGCTGTACCCGCTCTTCCACCGCCAGCTCCCCACCGCGTGGGACTCGGAGCGGCTCGACGGCTTCCAGCCGCTGCCGACCACCGGCGTCTCGTTCGTGGGCGTCACCCCCAAGGCCTAGCCGCACCGCCGTCGTCCTGAACCGCAAGGACGGGACGACGGCGGCGCCGGCCTGCCCCGGGACATCCCCGCTCCGCGCCCGTCCCCCGGCGGGCGCGGACCGGCGTTCCGGTTTGGCGGGGGCCGCGTTCCCCCCCACGCGCCCCCGCCCCCCGCTTCCACCCTTCCCCAACACATCGGAGTCCTACCGTGGGAACCCTCCTGCGACTGCTGTTGCGCCGCCTGGCCGCGTTGCCGCTGATGATCCTTGGCGTCACGTTCCTCGTGTTCGTGATCCTGAAGCTCGCCCCCGGCGACGAGGCCACGACGGCGCTCGGCGACGGCGCGAGCGAGGCGGCCAAGGAGGCCTACCGCGCCGAGCGCGGGCTGAACCTCCCGCTGCCCGTCCAGTACTTCGCCTTCCTCGGCCGCCTGCTCGTGCTGGACTTCGGCAACACGACGCCGCCGGCCCGCCCCGTCGCCGACATGATCGCCCAGGCCTTCCCCCTGACGCTGCAGCTGACGTTCCTCGGCGTGCTCATCGCGATCGCCATCTCCCTCGTCTTCGGCGTCGTCGCCGCGCTCTACCGGGACAAGGCGCCCGACCAGCTGATCCGCGTCTTCTCGATCGCCGCCGTCGCCACCCCGTCCTTCTGGCTCGGCATCCTGCTCATCCAGTGGCTCGCCCTCGGCTCCAATCCCCTCTTCCCCTCCGGCGGCATGCCCCCGGCCGGCTCCGGGTTCGGCCCGTGGCTGTCCCACATGGCGCTTCCGGCCTTCGCCCTCGCGATCCCCGTCTCCGCCTCCCTCATCCGCGTGGTCCGCACGTCGATGGTCGAGGAGCTCGACAAGGACTACGTCCGCACCGCGATCGGAAACGGCGTCCCGCGCCAGGAGGTCGTCAGCCGCAACGTGCTCCGCAACGCGCTCGTGACCCCCGTGACCGTGCTCGGCCTGCGGATCGGCTACCTGCTCGGCGGCGCCGTGGTCATCGAGATGATCTTCTCGCTGCCCGGCATGGGCCAGCTCATCCTCAACGGCATCACGGCCCACGACGTCAACCTGGTCCAGGGCGTGGTCCTGACCATCGCCGTGACGTTCGTCCTGGTCAACATCCTCGTCGACCTCGTGTACCTGCTGATCAACCCCCGCATTAGGACGGTGTAACCCATGGCTCCCCTGACACCCCGCAACGGGCTCGTGGCGCGCCTGAGCTCCGGCGCGGTCCGCTTCACGGCCCTCCCGCTCGGCTCCAAGCTGGCGCTGCTGTTCCTGCTCTTCATCTGCGTCGCCGCGGCCCTGGCCCCCGTCCTGGCCCCGCACGACCCGCTGGCCTCCGGGATCCCGGCCCAGCGCCCCTCGGCGGAGAACCTCTTCGGCACCGACCGGCTCGGCCGGGACATCTTCTCCCGCCTGCTCTACGGCGCGCAGTCCTCGCTCATGATCGGCCTCGGCGCCGTGGGCCTGGCCCTCGTCGTCGGCTCCCTGCTCGGCGCGCTCGCCGCGACGAGCAGCAAGTGGGCCAACGAGACCATCATGCGCATCATGGACATGCTCATGGCGTTCCCGGGCATCGCCCTCGCCGCCGCGCTCCTGGCGTCGCTCGGCAACAGCATCCCCGTCATCATCCTCGCGATCGCGGTCATCTACGTCCCCCAGATCGCCCGCGTCGTCCGCGCCAACGTGCTCTCCCAGTGGGGCGAGGACTACGTCCGCGCCGAACGCGTCATCGGCGCCGGCCGCTTCTTCATCCTCGGCCGGCACATCGTGCGCAACTGCGCCGCCCCCGTGCTCGTCTTCGCGACCGTGATGGTCGCCGACGCGATCATCCTCGAGGCGTCCCTGTCCTTCCTCGGCGCGGGCGTCCAGGACCCCGCCCCCTCGTGGGGCAACGTGATCTCCTACGGACGCACCCTGGTCCTCAACGGCGCCTGGTGGGCCACGACCTTCGCCGGCCTCGTCATCCTGCTCACCGTCCTGGCGCTCAACGTCCTGGCCGAGGGCATGACCGACGCGCTCGTGAACCCCCGGCTGCGCAAGAAGACCAAGGTCGCCGACACCGCCGTGGAGGCCGGCCAGGCCGCCGCGACGACCTTCGCCGCCGCCGACACGGGCGACGCCGAACGGGCCCGCCTCGCCGCGGAGCTGGACCAGCTCGCCGCCGTCGAGTCCTCGCGCTCCGACCGGCTCGCGCTCGACGCGACCCACGGTGCCCCGCGCCCGGTCCTCGAGGTCAGGAACCTGTCCATCCGCTTCCCGGAGCGCTTCGGCGAGACGGCGATCGTGGACGACGTCTCCTTCACCGTCCGCGAGGGCGAGACGATGGGCCTCGTCGGCGAGTCCGGCTGCGGCAAGTCGATCACCTCGCTCGCCATCATGGGCCTGCTGCCCCCGACGGCCCGGATCAGCGGCTCCATCACCTTCGAGGGCCGGGAGCTGCTGCCCCCGGACGGCAAGGGCGGAACGCGCGCCGGCGACGACTCGGTCTACAAGGGGCTGCGCGGCGAGCAGATCGCGATGGTCTACCAGGACGCCCTGTCCTCGCTGAACCCGTCGATGCTCATCAAGGACCAGCTCGAGCAGCTCACGCGCCGCAACGGGCGCAAGAGCCCGGCCGAGCTCCTCGAGCTCGTCAAGCTCGACCCGAAGCGCACCCTGAAGTCGTACCCGCACGAGCTCTCGGGCGGCCAGCGCCAGCGCGTGCTGATCGCCATGGCCCTCTCCCGCAGCCCCAAGCTCGTGGTCTGCGACGAGCCGACCACGGCTCTGGACGTGACGGTGCAGAAGCAGGTCGTGGACCTGCTCAACGAACTGCGCGAGCAGCTCGGCTTCGCCATGGTGTTCGTGAGCCACGACCTCGCGCTCGTCGCCTCCCTCGCGCACCGCGTCACGGTGATGTACGCCGGGCAGGTCGTCGAGTCCGGCTCCGTCCGCTCCGTGCTGACCCGCCCGACCCACGAGTACACGCGCGGCCTGCTCGGCGCCGTGCTCTCGATCGAGTCGGGTGCGGAGCGGCTGCACCAGATCCCCGGCACGGTGCCCAGCCCCTACGACTTCGCCGCGGGCGACCGCTTCGCCGAGCGCTCCACGCGCCCCGGCGCCGACCCTGGCCAGCAGCTCGCCTTCACGCCCGTCGAGGGCTCGGAGGACCACTTCTGGGCCAGCCACCTCGCCGGATCCACGCCCGGCACCACCACGGAAGGAGGCGTCCGATGAGCGAGGCGAGCACCCCCGGCCCGCACCGGGCCGAACCCGTCATCGAGCTGAAGGACATCCACGTCCACCACCGGGCGCGCTCCGGCTCGATCTTCAAGCCGACGATCGTCAAGGCCGTCAACGGCGTGGACTTCAGCATCGGCCGCGGGGAGACCGTCGGGATCGTGGGCGAGTCCGGTTGCGGCAAGTCCACCCTCGCCTCGGTCCTCGTGGGCCTGCAGGCGCCGACCTCCGGAGAGGTGCTCTTCCGCGGCAAGCCGGCGCTGAAGCGCAACGCCGCCCTGCGCAAGGAGTTCGGGCGCAGCGTCTCCGTGGTCTTCCAGGACCCCGCCACGGCCCTGAACCCGCGCATGCAGGTCAAGGACATCCTCACGGACCCCCTCACCGTGCACGGGATCGGCAGCTCCGCGAGCCGCGCCCAGCGCGTCAAGGAGCTCCTCGCCCTCGTGGGCCTGCCGGCCTCCGCCGCCGGGGCCTTCCCGAACCAGATCTCCGGCGGCCAGCGGCAGCGCGTCGCGATCGCCCGCGCCCTGGCCCTGGACCCGGACATCATCGTCGCCGACGAGCCGACCTCGGCCCTCGACGTCTCCGTGCGGGCCCAGGTGCTGAACCTGCTCTCCGACCTCAAGTCGGAACTGAACCTCGGCATGGTCTTCATCTCCCACGACATCCAGACCGTCCGCTACGTCTCGGACCGGATCTGCGTCATGAACGCCGGCGAGATCGTCGAGGAGGGCAGCGCGGAACAGGTCTTCGACCGCCCGTCCAACGCGTACACCAAGACCCTGCTCGGGGCCGCCCCCTCGCTCCTGCACCTGCCCGCCTAGGCGCCGTCCGGCGTCGTACCCCCGCCGCCTCCGGGCGGCCCCCCGACCGGCCCGCCCGGGTGGACCCCACACAGACCACCCGGGCGGCGCCCACCATCCCACCTGCGAGAAAGAGAACCCCCGTGAGCACCGCACCAGCCACCGCCACCCCCAAGTACTCCGGCGTCATCCCGCCCGTCGTCACGCCGCGCACCGCGGACGGCGCCGTCGACGTCGAGGGCCTGGGCGCCGTCGTCGAGCACCTCATCGACGGGGGAGTGACCGGCCTATTCGTCCTGGGCTCCTCCGGCGAGGTCCCCTACCTGACCAACGCCGAGCGCGAGCTCGTGGTCCGCACCATCGCCGCCCGCAACAACGGCCGCGTGCCGCTCATCGTCGGCGCCAACGAGCAGACCACCGCGCGCGTCATCGAGGAGGGACGGCGCATGGTCGAGCTCGGCGCCGACGCGCTCGTGGTCACCACGCCCTACTACGCCCTGTCCAACGCGGCGGAGATCGAGGCGCACCTGCGCGCCATCAAGGACGGCACCGGAGCGGACCTCTTCGCCTACGACGTCCCCGTCCGCACGCACGTGAAGTTCCCGACCGCGCTGCTGGTCAAGCTCGCCGAGGAGGGCGTGATCGTGGGCGTCAAGGACTCCTCCGGCGACGACGTCTCCTTCCGCCAGCTGCTCCTGGCCACGCGGCACCTGCCCGGCTTCTCGGTCTTCACGGGCCACGAGGTCGTCGTCGACGGCGCGCTGCTCGGCGGCGCCCACGGCGTCGTGCCCGGCCTCGGCAACGTCGACCCGGCCGGCTACCGCCGCATGTACGACTCGGCCGTGGCCGGCGACTGGGCCGCCGTACGCGACGAGCAGGACCGCCTCGCCGACCTGTTCACGATCGTCTACACCCCGGACCCGGCCCGCGTCTCCGGCGGCGCCGCCGGCCTCGGCGCCTTCAAGACGGCCCTGCAGGTCATGGGGGTCATCGGCTCCAACACGATGAGCGCCCCGATGGCCGCCCTCGACTCCTCCGAGACCGAGGCCGTGCGCGCCATCGTCGCCCGCAACGGGCTGCTCTAGGCTGCTGGTCACCACCACCGAGATCGCCCGGACGGACCAGGAGGCACCATGAAACTGACCAGCCACGAGCTCGAGGCCCTGCGCGGGGGCCTGATCGTCTCCGCGCAGGCCTACCCGGGCGAGCCGATGCGGCACCCGCAGACCATGTCCCAAGTGGCCGCCTCGGCGGTCGTCGGCGGGGCCGTGGCCTTGCGGGTGCAGGGCATCGCGGACATCCAGTTCACGCGCTCGGCCGTCGAGGTGCCCGTGATCGGGTTGTGGAAGGACGGGCACGACGGCGTCTTCATCACCCCGACCGCCCGGCACGCCCTCGCCGTCGCGAACGCGGGCGCCCACGTCGTGGCGCTCGACGGCACGCGGCGGGAGCGCCCGGACGGGCTCACGCTCGCCCAGACCATCGCGCAGGTCAAGGCCGAGTCGCACGCGCTCGTCATGGCGGACTGCGGCTCCCTCGGGGACGCATTCGCCGCGGCGGAGGCCGGCGCCGACCTCATCGGCACCACGCTCGCCGGATACACGGGCGAGCGGGAGAAGACCGAGGGGCCGGACCTCGGCCTCCTCGAGGCGATCGCCGCCGCCGGGCTCGAGGCCCCGCTCATCGCCGAGGGCCGGATCCACACCCCCGCCCAGGCCCGGGCCGCGCTCGACGCCGGCGCGTTCGCCGTCGTCGTCGGCACCGCCATCACGCACCCGGCGAGCATCACCGGCTGGTTCGTGGACGCCCTGCGGCCGTAGCACCGCACCTCACAGCACTGCATGAAAGGCCCCGTGGAAACCACCGTGAACACCCCCCGCCCGCGGCACCGCGCCCCCGAGGTGATCGTCGCCGAGGACGCCGCGGAGGCGGGACGCCTCGCCGCCCGCGTCGTCCTCGACGCCGTCGCCGCCTCGCCCGCCGCCGTGCTCGGCCTCGCGACGGGCTCCTCGCCGCTGCCGCTCTACGCCGCGCTCGCCGCGTCCGGGGCGGACTTCTCCGAGGTGTCCGGGTTCGCCCTCGACGAGTACATCGGCCTGCCCGACGGGCACCCCCAGTCCTATGCCGAGGTCATCCGCACCGAGGTCGTCGAGCGGCTGGGCCTGGACCCGGCGCGCGTGCGGACCCCGGACCCGCACGGGGCCGACCACGCCGAGCACGAGCGCCGCGCGGACGACTACGACGCGGCGATCGCCGCCGCCGGGGGCGTGGACGTGCAGATCCTCGGCGTGGGATCCAACGGGCACATCGGCTTCAACGAGCCGCCGTCCGCCTTCGACTCGCGGACGCGGGTCGTGCCGCTCGCCGAGAGCACGCGCCGGGACAACGCGCGCTTCTTCGACGGCCTCGACGAGGTGCCCACGGAGTGCATCACGCAGGGCATCGCGACGATCATGGAGGCCCGCCACCTGCTCCTCATCGCCCACGGCGCCCGCAAGGCCGAGGCCGTGCGCCGCGCGCTGCAGGGTCCCGTGACCGAGGACTTCCCGGCGTCGATCGTGCAGCGCCACCCGCGCGTGACGGTCGTCCTGGACCGCGAGGCGGCCGCCCTCCTGGGCTGAGCCGCCGCCCCGCGTTGGACCTCCGTGTCAGGCGGCCTTGCGGCGCAGGTGGCTGCGCGCCCGCAGCATGAGCACGAGCGGGATGGCCAGGAGCGCGAGCGGGACCAGCAGCACGAGGCCCGTGGGCGACTCCGTCACCGCGGCCGCGCGCGTGGATCCCTCGAGCCGTTCGGTGCCGGAGGCCAGCTCGGTGGAGCCGCTCGCGAGGCGGGAGGTCCCGTCGGCGAGGGCCTGGTTGCCCTCGGCGAGGTCGCCGGCCCCGGCCTGGAGCCGCGTCGTCCCGTCCGCCAGGTCCCCGGCGCCCGCGTCGAGCTTCGCGAGGCCGTCCTCGAGCCGGCCCGAGCCGTCGGCGAGCCGTCCGGCCCCGTCCTTGAGCTTGAGCGCTCCCTCGTGGAGCTTCGCGTTGCCCTCGTGCAGGGTGTAGGCGCCGTCGCGCAGCTTGAGCGCCCCCGCCGCGGCGGTGTCCGCGCCCTTCTTCAGGTCCGGCGTCTTCGACGCGAGCTCCGAGGTGCCGGCCCGCAGCGTCCCGGCGCCGTCGGCGATCTTCCCGTTGCCCTCGGCGAGCTCGCCGGCCCCGGCGGCCAGGCGCCCCGCGCCGGCCTGGAGGCGGTCCGTGCCCTCGACGAGCGCCCCCGTGCCGGTCTTCAGCTCACCGGTACCGGCCTTGAGCTGGCCCGCGCCGTCGGCGAGCCGTCCCGCGCCCTCGGCCAGGCGGTCCGTTCCGGCCGCGAGCTCGCCGGCCCCGGTACCGAGCGCCCCGGCGCCCTCGCGCAGCTTCCCGGCCCCGTCGGCCAGTTCGCCGTTGCCGGCCGCGAGCCGGGTCGAGCCCTCGGCGAGCTGGGCGGTCCCCGCGAGCAGTCCCGGGTTCTTGTCCCCGTCGCCCGCGAAGCCGGCCTGGATCTGGGAGAGTCCGGCGTCGAGCGCCCCGGCGCCCTTCGCCGCGTCCGCGCCGCCGGCGTCGAGCTTCTTCAGCCCCGCCGAGAGCTCGCCGGACCCGGCCGCGAGCCGCGCGGCCCCGCCGTCGACCTCTTCGAGGCCCGCGGCGAGCTGGGCGGTGCCCGCCTGCAGGCGTCCGCTGCCCTCGGCGAGCTGCGCGGCGCCGTCGGCGACCTGGCCGGCGCCGGAGTTCAGCTGCTCGAGCTTGGACAGGAGCACGCCGATCGGCACGAGAGGATTGTCCTTCGCGAACTGGAGGAGCTCCTCGGTGCCGGCACCCACCTGCGCGGCGCCGTCGCTCAGGCGCTGCGCTCCCGGCCCGGCCTCGGACGCGCCGGCGGCGAGCTGGCGCGCGCCGTCCAGGGCGGCCGCGGTCCCGGCCTTGAGTTCCTTCGAGCCGGCCGCGAGCTCCCCGGCCCCCGTCGAGGCCTGGCCGATCCCGGCGGACAGCGTGCCGAGGCCCTCCTTCAGCTGGCCGGAACCGGCCTTCGCGGTCTCGACGCCGGCGCCGAGCTTCTGCGCTCCCTCGTCCACGCGCGCGGCGCCGTCGGCGAGCGTCCCGGCGCCCTCGGCGGCGGCCTGCGCGCCGTCGGCGAGGCGGGCCGCACCGGCGTCGACCTGCGAGGCGCCGTCGGCGAGCCGGCCGGCTCCGTCCTTGAGCTGCCCGGCCCCGTCGCCGAGCTCCCGGCCGCCCTGCGCGAGGGAGGCGGCCCCGGCGTCGACCCGGCCGACGCCCTCGTCGATCCGGCCCGCGCCGTCCGCGAGCTCGCCGGTGCCCTCGCTGAGCTCGGAGGCCCCGGCGTCGAGCTTCGAGGCGCCTTCCCGGGCCGAGGCGGCGCCGGTGGCCAGGCGGGCGGCCCCCGCGTCGAGCTTCTTCGCGGCGGCGTCCGCGCGGCCCGCGCCGGCGGCGACCTTGGACACGCCCGTGCCGAGCGCCTGTCCTCCGTCCGCGAGCCTCGCGGCGCCCTCGGCGGCCCGGTAGGCGCCGTCGGAGAGGGTCGTCGTGCCCTCGGCGAGGGCACCCGCGCCCTCGGAGAGGTCCTGGGCCCCACGGTGGGCGGTGCCCGTGCCGTCCGCGAGCTTCGCGGCGCCCGCGTTCAGTTCCGCGGCGCCCCCGGCCAGGGTGGACGCGCCGGCGGCGGCCCGGCCTGCCCCGGACTCGAGCTCGCCGATCCCGTCCTGCGCCTGGCCCATGCCCGCGTTGAGCTGGGCGGCGCCGTTGGCGAGCTGGCCGCTGAACAGGGCGTAGAAGGCGAGGGCCGCGATGAGGAAGAGGGCCAGGAGCACGGTGACGACAGTGTGCATCAGCCGGTGCTGTTTGGCGGCGTGGTGTGCGTTCATGGGTCTCCTTGGGGGAGCCGGGCGGCGCTGCCCGGGCTGTTTTCGGGCGCGCCGAAGCGCGGCCGGTGGGGGTGGAGCTGCGCGGGACGGGGTGGGGCCCGCGCTTGGAGCGCAAGGACGGCCGGCCGCGTGGCGGCGGCGGCCATCCCGGGTTGGTGTGACCTAGGTTACATTGAACCTACTGGAAGGTAACTTTGCAAGCCCCTCCCCGTTCTCCCGCGGATTTCCGGGCCCCGCGCCGCCCGGAAAGCACCGGGGGCCGGGATGGAATCACCACCCCGGCCCCGCTGCGCACGCTCCGTCCTACTGCGGGAACGGCCAGTCGACGGCCTCCTCGTCGAGGTCTGTGAGCACCACGGAGCCCTCGGCGGCCGGGACGTCGAGCACGAGGAAGCCGTCCTCGTCGTCGTCGTCCGGGCCCAGCTCGTCGTTGATCCTCTCGTCCTCGAAGTCCTCGCCGTCGGGGCCCTCGAAGTCGTCGCCGATGTCGCAGGAACGGGCCGCGTCGGTGTCCAGCGCGGCGTCGGAGCGCTCGCCCTCGGGCGAGTAGTAGGACCACTGGTCCGCGGCGAGCCGGATCGGGCGGGAACCGGCGGCGTCGTCGTGCCAGGCGTCGAGGTCCAGGACGAGGAAGTGCCCGTTCTCCGGCGCGGTGCCGTCGGGGCAGGAGTCGACCACCCGCATCCGTTCGACGGTCACGCCCGCGACCGCCTTCCCGTCCCCGTCCTCGAAGCGCATCTCCTCGCCGAGCCGGCCGATCGCGACCCCGCGCTCGTTGCTCAGCCCCGTCATGGTCTCGTTCGCCGGGATGCTCGCGTCGGGGGTGCCGCTCGGGCCGGTCTGCTCCGCGGACGCGGGGGAGGAGTCCGACGCCGGGGCCGCGCCGGAGGGATCCGCCGCGTCTTCGGGGGACGTCGCCCCGGGGCCGGCGGCGCACGCGGCGGTGAGCAGGATCGGGGCCGCAGCCAGCAGGGCGGCGGCGCGTCGGGCGGGGGACGGGGTGCCGTGGTGTGTCTGCATGGCACCAGCCTCGCACGGGAAGATGAGGCCGGAATGAGAGCCGCCGGAACGGCTCCGCGGACGGGCTACGGCGCGGTAGGCTCGCGTCCATGGTGCGCTTCCTGATCCTCGCCCTGTTGTCCCTGCTGGGATTCGCCACGGTCGTGGCGGCGTCCTTCGGTTCCGCGGGCTGGTGGGCGATGGCCGGCGTCGTGCTGGCCCTGCTGGCCCTCGGCATCCACGACACCCTGCAGACCAAGCACGCGATCCTGCGCAACTTCCCGGTCCTGGGCCGCATGCGCTACCTGCTCGAGTCGATCCGCCCCGAGATCCAGCAGTACTTCATCGAGCGCAACTACGACGGCAAGCCGTTCGACCGCGACACGCGCTCGCTCGTCTACGCCCGCGCCAAGGGCGCGGACAGCCACAAGGCGTTCGGCACGGAGCGGGACGTGAACGAGCTCGGCTACGAGTACCTCCTGCACTCGACCGCGCCCGTCCCGCCGCCCGCGGACCCGCCGCGCGTGGTGATCGGGGGACCGGACTGCCGGCAGCCCTACGCGATCTCCCTCATGAACGTCTCCTCCATGAGCTTCGGCTCGCTCTCGAAGAACGCCGTGCTGGCCATGAACAAGGGCGCGGCGCTCGGCGGCTTCATCCACGAGACGGGCGAGGGCGGGCTCACGGAGCACCACCTCGCCTACGGGGCCGACCTGTTCTGGGAGGTCGGCTCGGGGTACTTCGGCTGCCGCGACGAGGACGGGCGGTTCGATCCGGAGCGCTTCGCCGCGAAGGCCGCCCACGAGCGCGTCAAGGGCATCACCATCAAGCTCAGCCAGGGCGCCAAGCCCGGTCTCGGCGGCGTGCTGCCGGCCGCGAAGATCACCCCGGAGATCGCGGCGGCCCGTGAGATCCCGATGGGCGTGGACTGCGTCTCCCCGGCCTCGCACTCCGCGTTCCACACGCCCCGGGAGCTCATGGAGTTCGTCGGCCGGCTGCGGGAGCTCTCGGGCGGCAAGCCGATCGGCTACAAGTTCTGCGTGGGCTCGCGCACGGACGTGCTGGCGATGTGCAAGGCGATGCTGGAGACCGGGATCGCGCCGGACTACGTCATCGTCGACGGCTCGGAGGGCGGCACGGGCGCCGCCCCGCTCGAGTACGAGGACTACGTGGGCACGCCGCTGACCGAGGGGCTCATGCTCGTCCACAACGCGCTCGTCGGCACGGGGCTGCGGAGCCGGATCCGGATCGGCGCGGCCGGGAAGGTCGCCACGGGCAGCGACATCGTCAAGCGCCTCATCCAGGGTGCGGACTTCACGATGAGCGCCCGCGCGATGATGATGGCCACGGGCTGCATCCAGGCCCAGAAGTGCCACACGAACGAGTGCCCCGTGGGGGTCGCGACGCAGGACAAGCGCCTCATGCGCGCCCTCGACGTCGAGGACAAGGGCAACCGCGTGCACAACTACCACAAGCTCACGGTCCAGGAGGCGGCGCAGATCATGGCGTCCATGGGCGTGACGGACCCGGCCCGGCTGAGCCCGCGGATGCTCCGGCGCCGCGTGGACCACCTGACGACGCGCAGCTACGCGGCGGTGTACCACTGGATCCGGCCCGGCGAGCTCCTCGAGGAGCCGCCGCGCGGGTGGGCACTGGACTGGGAGGAGGCGGACGCGGACCACTTCGGCGAGCACGCCCCGATCCCCTGGATGGAGCCGCTCGAGCCCGCGCCGGGTACGACGCCGGACGGCGTCCCGGGCGCGCGGGTGGCGGCTCCGGCGCGGACCGAGATCAAGGACACGACGCACGGGACGACGCCGGTCGTGGCCGGGAGCGCGGTCCGTCCGGAAGGGCGGCCGGGAGCAGGGTGACGGTCCGAGGGGCCGGTTCGGCCGTCCTTCCCGCGGGGCGGGCCCGACGCGACTGGGCCACGATGATGCCGGCGAGGATCATCGCCCCGCCGACGGGGTGGTGCCAGGCGAGCGTCTCGCCGAGGACGGCCACGCCGAGCAACACGCCGACGAGCGGGGTCAGGTAGGTCACGGTCGAGGCCGCGACGGCGCCCCACGCGGTGACCACCAGGGTGAACCAGATGTAGGCGATCCCCGTGCCCAGGATCCCGAGCGCCGCGAGCGAGGCGAGGATGGGCGCGTCGAACCGCATCGGCGCCCAGCCCGTCAGGGGCATCAGCACGAGCGCGGCGGCCGCCGCGAGGCTGACCTGCACGGTCGAGACCGTCAGGGCGTCGTGGTGGTGCCGGCCGGCGACGAAGCGGCGCAGGTAGGCGGTTCCGAAGCCGTAGCAGGCGGTGGCGCCGAGGCAGGCGAGCTGGGCTTCAAGCGCGGCGCCCGCCGTGGCCGCGAGGGTCCACGGGCCGACGACGACCACCACGCCGGCGGCGCCGAGCGCCACGCCCGAGGCCCCGCGCCGGCCGAGCCGCTCGGTGGGCAGGATCGCCGCGGTGAAGAGCGCGGCCATGATCGGCGTGCTCGCGTTGAAGATCGAGGACAGCCCCGAGGGGATGTGCGGGGCCGCCCACGCGAAGAGCAGGAACGGGACGGCGCACAGGAACAGCGCGGTCACCGCCATGTGCCCCCAGAAGCGGCGGTCCCGCGGCCAGGCGCGCTCGGTGACGACCATGAGCACGCGCAGGGTGAGCGCGCCGAGGACCAGGCGGCCGGCGGCGATCTGTCCGGCGGTGAGGCCCTCGGCCGCGACCTTCATGAAGAGGAAGCTCGAGCCCCAGACGAGCGCGAGCGCGGCGAAGGCCAGCGGGAGCGAGATCCTGCGCAGCGTGTCCATGGTGTCCTCCTGGGTGTCTTCCCCGTAGACGGGGGCCGGGCCGGGAACGTGAGCCGGGCCGCTCGCTCCAGCATCCGTCCGGACGCTGCATGAATCAAATACATTGGCTTCAAGCGGGTATATGCTGCACTCATGACAGTGACCCTGCCCCAGCTCCGCGCGCTGGCGGCCGTCGTCGACCACGGCTCCTTCACCGCCGCGGCCGAGAAGCTCGGCGTCAGCCAGTCCTCCGTCTCCCACACGCTCAAGTCCTGGGAGAAGGCGATCGGCGCCCCGCTCCTGGACCGCGACCGCGGCAACCGCCCCACCCGGCTCGCCTCCGAGCTCCTGCCCCACGCCCGCTCGGCCCTCGCCGCCCTCGAGGCGCTCCAGGGCAGCATCGACGCCGGCTCCGGCAAGGTCCGCGGCTGCGTGCGGCTCGGCGCCGTCGCCACCGCGTGCCAGGGTCTCGTCCCCGGGCTCATGGGCCTCTGGAAGGCCCGGCTGCCGGAAGTGGAGGTCAGCATCTTCGAGGGCGACGACGACGAGCTGCCGGACTGGCTCGAGTCCGGCATGGTCGACGCCGCGATCCTGATCGACCCCGCCTCCACCCCGCCGGGGTCCCGCGTGGTCGCCGTCGACGAGATGCGGGCGATCGTGCGCCGCGACCACCCGCTGGCCGACGAGCCGTCGATGCCGATCGACGAGCTCCTGCAGGACGGGCTGATCGCGGGCCAGGGCGGTTGCGAGGGCCAGTTGCGCCGCATCCACGCGCTCGCGGGCCTGCCGTTCGAGACGAGCCAGCGGGTCCGGGAGCTCGCGACCATCATGAGCATGGTCCAGGAGGGCATCGGCGTCGCCATCATCCCGAGCCTCGGCGAGGGGATGCTTCCGGCGTCGTTGTGCATGCGGCCGCTCGTGCCGACGGTGGAACGGACCCTGGTGCTCAGCGGTCCGGCGTCGCGTCCCTGGAACCCGCTGGTCGGCGAACTGATCGCGGCGCTTCCCGAGCAGGAGCCGATGAGGAGGACCACGTGACCGCCTTCGGGGCCCTGTCCCGTAGGCCGCGCCGCGGCTACGCTGGATCCCTACGGCGAGGGGAGCGGCGATGACGACGACGGACGGAGCGGCGACGGACGGGACCGGCACCGTGGATCCGGCCCGCGCGGGAGCCGGCCTCCCGGCGTCGTTCCGTCTCGAGGCCCCCGGCTGGCTGCGCCGGGAGCTCGAGGCGATCCCGGAGCTGCTGCCCGATCCCGAGGACCGCATCCGGCTCGCCAGCCGCCTCGCCGCCCGCACGATCGCCGAGGGCGACGGCGGTCCGTTCGGCGCCCTCGTGACGGAGGGGCCGGAGCACCGTGTGGTCTCGGCCGGGGTGAACCTCGTGATGGACACGGGACTGTCCGCGATGCACGCCGAGGTGGTCGCGTTGCAGCTCGCCCACGCGGCAGCGGGGGCGCGCGACCTCGGGGCCGACGGGGCCCGGCGCACGCTGACCACCAACGCCCAGCCCTGCCTGATGTGCCTCGGCGCCGTGATCTGGTCCGGCGTCCGCGAGCTCGAGTACGCCGTCGGAAGCGGCGAGGTGGAGGCGCTCACGGGCTTCGACGAGGGGCCGATCCCCGCGCGCTGGGAGGCCGAGCTCGAGGCCCGCGGCATCGCGGTGCGCGGCGGGATCCTGCGCGAGGAGTCCCTCGGCGTCTTCGGCGAGTTCCGCCGCCTCACGCAATCGGGGACCGCGACGGTCTACAACGCGCGCGGGGCCTAGCCGTCCGCGGCCGCGCCGAGGACGACGCCGGAGATCGCCTCGCGGTCCACGTCCGCCGGGTCGGCGGGGGACCAGTGCGGGTTGCGGTCCTTGTCGATCACCTGGGCGCGGATCCCCTCGGGCAGGTCCGGATGGTCCATGAGGAACGCGGCGAGCCGCAGCTCGCGGTCGAACGCCTCCGGCAGGTGGTCGGCCGCGCGGGCGGCGCGGACCGCCTGCAGCGCCGTCTCGGCCGCGAGCGGGGACACCGATCGGACGGCCCGGGCCGCGTCCGCGGCGCCGCGGTGGGGAAGCGAATCCAGCGAGGCGAGGATGTCCGCGACGGTGCGCCCGGCGAAGGCGGCGTCGATCCACGGCTGCGCCAGGAGCGAGGTCCCCGTGTCCGCGGGCGCCGGGGATCCGTGCATGACTTCGAGGGCCGCCGCGAGGTCCTCCGCGGGCAGCCCCGCGAGATCCGGCAGCGCGTCCAGGACGTCCCCGAGCGCGTCCTCGGCGACGCAGAAGTCGGCGAAGCCGGCGTGGATCGCGTCCGCGGCGCCCATCGTCCCGGCCGTCAGGGCGAAGTACTCGCCGAGGTGTCCGGGCGCCAACCCCAGGAGGTGCGTGCCGCCGACGTCGGGGGAGTAGCCGATCCGCGTCTCCGGCATGCCGACCTTCGAGCGCGGCGTGACGATCCGGACGGAGGCGTGCCCGGCCAGGCCAACGCCGCCGCCCATGCACAGCCCGTCCATGAACGCGACGACGGGCTTCGGGTAGGTGGCGATCGCGTGGTCCACCGCGAATTCCTCGGCCAGGAAGTCCAGGAAGTCCTGGTGGCGGTCCGCGACGATGGACTCGTAGAAGCCCTTGATGTCGCCGCCGGCGCAGAAGCCGCGCTCGCCGGCGCCGCGCAGCACGACGATCCGCACCGCGGGGTCCTCCCGCCAGGCGTCCAGGGCCGCGCCGACCGCGGCCACCATCGGGCGGGTCAGGGCATTGATCTTCTCGGGCCGGTTCAGGGTGATCAGGCCCAGGCCGGCTCCGGTGCTCGTCAGGACGTGCTCGCTCATGCCCACGACGCTACCGCACGGTTCGCTCCCGCCGCCGGTGCCCGGGCCCCGGGCTCAGTCCTCGTACTCGGCCAGGACCTTCTGCCCGATCTTGAAGGCCACGTTCGCCGCCGGCACCGAGCAGTAGATGGCCGATTGCAGGAACACCTCCTTGATCTCATCGGGGCTCATGCCGTTGCGCAGGGCGGCGTGGACGTGCATCTCGAGCTCCTCCCAGTAGCCGCCGGCGATCATCGCGGTCAGGGTGATCGCCGAGCGCGTCGTGCGCTCGAGCCCCGGGCGGGTCCAGATGGTGCCCCACGCGTAGCGGGTGATCATCTCCTGGAACTCCTCGGTGAAAGGGCTCGTGTTGGCGTTCGCGCGGTCGACGTGGGCGTCGCCGAGGACCTGGCGGCGCACCACCATGCCGTCGTCGTACGGGTCGCCGGGCAGGCGGGTCGATTCAGCCACGGGGGTCCTCCTGGGTGAAGAAGTCGATGAGCAGTCGGGCGGTCGCCTCGGGATCCTCGGCCGGTGCCAGGTGGGCGGCGGAGGGTACGACGGCGGAGCGTCCGTCCGCGACGCCGGCCGCCAGGGCCTCGGCGTCGGCGGGCGGGCAGACGGAGTCGTGCGCGCCGGCGATCGCGAGCAGCGGATCGGTGATGGCACCGAGCCCGTCGCGCAGGTCGTAGCCGGCGAGGGCCCCGCACGCGTGGGCATAGGAGAAGCGGTCCGCGTCCTGCAGGGTGTGCAGGAGGTTGGTGGAGACCACGGGGTTCGCCTCGATGAAACCGGGGGCGAACCAGCGCTGCGCCGATCCGACCACCATGGTCGGCGTCCCGGCCTGCGCGACGAGCTCCGCGCGCTCTGTCCAGGCCTCGGGCGTGCCGATCTTCGCGGCGGAGCAGATGACGGAGATCCGGGAGAAGAAGCCCGGGTGGTCGTGCCCGAGCTGCACGCCCGTGGCACCGCCGATGGAAACCCCGGCGTAGTGGACGGGGAGCGCGGGATCGATCCGCCCCTCTTCCCGCAGCGCCCCGGCCGCGGCGACGACGGCGGAGGCGAGCTCGGCGAGCGTGAAGGGCTCCGTGCTCGGCGCGGCCCCGCCGTGGCCCGGCAGGTCCCACGCGAAGAGCTCGAAGTGCGGGGCGAGCAGGGGCGCGATCGGCCCCCACAGCGCCACGGCCCCCGTGCCGAGCGAGGGGCCCAGGACCAGGGCGGGCCTGCCGGAGGGCGCGCCGGACGGGTCGCCGCCGGCGATCGGGTTCAGGTGGGTGGTGCGCAGCCGTGGTGCGGTCATGATTCCTTCCGGAGGTGTCGGTGGCGTGCCAGGGCGGCGTCGATGAAGGCGTCCGCCTGGCCGAGGTAGCCGGACGGGTGGAAGAGCGCGTCGAAGTCCGCGGGATCCATCGCCCCGTCCGGGAGTCCGGCCCGTAGCAGCTCCCGCAGTTCGCCCCCGCCGCCGAGGGAGTCCCGCACGGCGGCCTGGATCCGGGCCTTGCCCGCGGCCGCGTCCCCCTTCCCGAGGGCGGGGGCGAGCCGCGCCATGAGCCGTTCGGAGACGAGGAGGTCCCCGGACAGGGCCGCGTTGCGCGCCATGGCCTCGGGGTGGACGCCGAGGCCCTCGGCGAGGGAGGCGAGCTTCGCGGCGGACCCGCCGGCCAGTCGCAGCAGCTCGCGCAGCGCGGCCCACTCGGCGTGCCAGGCGCCGTCGGGGCGCTCGTCCACCGCGGTGCCGGCGGCGAGGAACAGCTGGGCGGCGTGCTGCGGCGCGGCGAGCGCGGCCTGCTTGATGAGCACCGAGAGCACGGGGTTCTGCTTCTGCGGCATGGCCGAGGAGCCGCCCTTGCCGGCCTCGCGGGGTTCGGTGAGCTCGGCGAGCTCGGGCCGGGCCAGCAGCAGGACGTCGGCGGCCACCTTGCCGGCCGCCGCGCACACATCCGCGAGCGAGGCGCCGAGCCCCGTCAGCGGGAGCCGGTTCGTGTGCCACGGCGCGCCCGGATCCGCGAGGCCCAGCTGCGCCGCCAGGGCGCCGGTCAGCTCCGGGACCCGGGCCCCGGCGTCGTACCCCGCGGACGCGAGCGAGTCCGTCAGCGAGGCGAGCGTCCCCACGGCCCCGCCCCACTGCAGCGGCGCCGCGTCGAGCGCGGACTCGAGCCGCCGCCCCGCCTCCACGACGCCGGACAGCCAGTTCGCGGCCCGCAGCCCGAACGTGCCCGGCAGGGCGTGCTGGGTGAGCGAGCGCGCGACGCACAGCGTGCCGCGGTGCGCGTCCGCGAGCCGCGCGAGGGCGTCCGCGGAGCGCCGGACGTCCGCCCGCAGCACCCCGCCCGCGCGGACGGCGAGCAGCATGAGCGCGGTGTCGATGATGTCCTGGCTCGTGGCGCCGCGGTGGACAACGGCCGCGGCGCCCGGAGCTCCGGCCGCCTTCAGTTCCGCCCGCAGGTCCCCGAGGAGGGGGATGAGGACGTTGCCGCCGTCGGCCGTGCGCGCCGCGAGCGACGCCGCGTCGTAGAGCGAGGCGTCGGCCGCCGCGTCCACCGCGTCGGCGGTCCCCGCCGGGCAGAGCCCCGCGTCCTCGAGCACCGCGACCCATGCGGCCTCGACGTCGAGGAGCGCCTGGACCAGCGCGGCGTCATCCGTCGCCGCGGCGACGGCGGTGCCCGCCCAGGCGGGGTTCAGCAGTCCGTAGTCGGTACTGGTCATCATGCTCCACAAGCTAGCAGTGTCAACGGCGTCCCGGCTCCGGGCTAGGACAGCCGCGGGTACTGCAGGAACGCCGTCTCGCCCTCGCCCTGCAGGCGCACGTCGAAGCGCAGGCTCCCGTCCGCCTCGCGCGTGGCGATCAGGCTGTCCCGGGCGGCGTCGTCGAGCGAGGAGAGCAGGGGGTCGGCCGCGAGGGCCTTGGCGTCCTCCGGCAGGTAGATCCGCGTGAACAGGCGGTTCATCAGGCCGCGCGCGAACACGGTGAGCAGGATGAACGGCGCCTTGCCGGGCTCGCTCGGCCCCGGGTTGACCGTGGTGAAGGTGTAGCGGCCCAGGTTGTCCACGGGGACGCGGCCCCAGCCGGTGAAGGTATAGCCGTCGCGGACCAGCGATCCGGTCTCGGCCGGGACGTTGCCGTCCTCGTCCGCCTGCCAGATCTCCAGCAGCGCGTCCGGGATCGGATCGCCGTTGCCGTCGGTGACGTCGCCGTAGAGGCGTACCGCGCGCGGGTGGCCCGGGTGCAGCAGCTCGCCGCCCTTCTCGAAGGGCAGGGCGTAGCCGAAGAACGGGCCCACGGTCTGCCCCGGCGTCGGAACGAGCTTCAGTTCAGGTGCCTGTGCCATCTCTAGTGGTCCCCCTCTTCGTCTTCCATCCAGGTGCGGTTGCTGCCCGTGAGCACGATGTCCCAGCGGTATCCGGTGGCCCATTCGTGGCTCGTCACCGAGTGGTCGTAGACGGCCACGAGCCGGTCGCGGGCCTTCTGGTCCTGGATCGACTGGTAGATCGGGTCCAGGCTGAACAGCGGATCGCCCGGGAAGTACATCTGGGTGATCATGCGCTGCGTGAAGTCGGTGCCGAAGAGCGAGAAGTGGATGTGCGCCGGGCGCCACGCGTTGTGGTGGTTCTTCCACGGGTACGGGGCCGGCTTGATGGTCGTGAACGTGTACTCGCCGTTCTCGCCCGTGATGGCACGGCCCACGCCCGTGAAGTTCGGGTCGATCGGGGCCGGGTGCTGGTCCCGCTTGTGCACGTAGCGGCCCGCGGCGTTGGCCTGCCAGACCTCGATCAGCTGGTTGCGGACCGGGCGGCCGTCGCCGTCGAGGACGCGGCCCGTGACGACGATGCGCTCGCCGATCGGCTCGCCGTTGTGCTGGATGGTCAGGTCCGATTCGAGGACGTGCACGTCGCGCTGGCCGAACGCCGGGCTGTGGAGCTCGATCGTCT
This sequence comes from Zafaria sp. Z1313, assembly GCF_050563205.1. Classification (NCBI taxonomy): domain Bacteria; kingdom Bacillati; phylum Actinomycetota; class Actinomycetes; order Micrococcales; family Micrococcaceae; genus Zafaria; species Zafaria sp. Z1313. The sequence continues at coordinate 120,470 of NZ_JBNWUK010000004.1, read as the reverse complement.
CCGGGTCGGCGTGGTGCAGGCTCTTGGTCGGGTGGCGCAGCAGGGAGCTGCGGTACGGGGCGAAGTCGATCCGCGGCTGCGTCTCCTCTTCGCCGCCCGCCGCGACGGAATCGCGGTAGGCGCCGTGGAGGGCGGAGATCTCCTCGTTGATCTGCTCCTGCGAGGCCGTCGAGGCGGCCGGGTCCAGCACGTGGCTGTTCGCGAACGTCTCGTTGCCGGTGTCGGTGGTGGCCATCGAGCGCTCCTTTCGGGTGGGGTGCTTGGTGTGGTGGGTGGTGGTCTAGCGGGAGGACGACGCCGGGGCGTGGGGCCAGCCGGTGTAGGACTCGGCCAGGTACTGCCGGCCGAAGCGGGAGGACGTGACGGTCTCGAGCTCGCCGAGCGCGCGCTTGGCCGCGAACGGATCTCCCCCGGCGGGGGTGTGCAGCATGTTGGTCATCCACGCGGAGAAGTTCTGCGCCTTCCAGACCCGCCGTAGGGCGGTGTCCGAGTAGGCCGCCAGCAGCGCGTCGTTGCCGGTGGAGTAGAAGGAGTCGAGGGCCTCGAAGAGCACCTCGACGTCGGCGAGGGCCAGGTTCAGTCCCTTGGCGCCGGTCGGGGGCACGGTGTGCCCGGCGTCGCCGGCCAGGAACAGGCGGCCGTGGCCGAGCGGTTCGCGGACGTAGGAGCGGAAGCCGAGCACGGTCTTGTCGAAGATGGGGCCGGTCTTCAGCTCGAAGCCGTCGGGGCCGTCGACGCGGCGCTGCAGCTCGGACCAGATGCGGTCCTCGCTCCAGGCGTCGACGTCCTCGCCCGGATCGCATTGGAAGTACATGCGCTGCACGGTCTCGCTGCGCTGGCTGATCAGGGCGAAGCCGTGGGGCGAGTTGGCGTAGACCAGTTCCGGGGCGCTCTTGGGGGCCTCGGTGAGGATGCCGAACCAGGCGAAGGGGTATTCGGCCTTGAAGTCGCAGGCGTGCGGGATGGCGCGGCGGCAGAAGCTCCGGGAGCCGTCGGCGCCGACGACGACGTCGCAGCGGAGCTCGAACTCCGCCCCGTCGCGGTCGGTGAAGTGCAGGGACGGGGCCGTGGACTCCAGATCGAACAGGGCGGTGACCCGGGCGCCGTAGCGGACGTCGCCGCCGTCGCGCTCCCGGGCCGCGGCGAGGTCCGCGAAGACCTCGTTCTGGGCGTAGAGGGTCACGGTCGCGTCGACGAGGTCCTTGAAGTCCAGCGGGTGGGACTCGCCGTTGAAACGCAGGTCGATCCCGGCGTGTTCGTCGCCCTGGTCCAGGACGCGCCCCCCGACGCCGGATTCGGCGAGCAGCCGCACGGAACCGGATTCGAGGATGCCGGCCCGGTGGGTCGTGGCGATGTCGTCGCGCTCCCGGGACTCGACGACGACGTTCTCGATCCCGGCGCGGGAGAGCAGGTGGGAGAGCATGAGCCCCGCCGGTCCGCCGCCGACGATGCCGACGCGCGTCGTCAGCGTGGTGCGTGGTGCCGCCATGGCGTGGGCCTCCTGGAAAGTCTTCGGGGGCCGGCGGTGCCTCGATGCGCCGCGGCGGCCCGCAACCAGTGTGTCCCGGGCCACCCCGGCCCGTCCCGGACGGTCTCATTGATTGGGACGACGGCCCGGCATCCGTCACTGTGCCCGCCGCCCCTCCCGGGGTAGAGTCCGCACCACCAGCGCCGGCAGGAGGCCGTGATGCACGTCGATCCCGCCGCCCTCGAGGCGGCCATCGCCAGGAACTCCTTCACGGGCGTCGTCGCCGTCGACGAGGGCGGCGTGCGCACGCTCGAGCGCTGCGCCGGCCACCTCCACCGCGCGCTCGGCGTGCCGATGACGGCCGACGCCCGGATCGGGATCGCGAGCGGTAGCAAGGCGTTCACGGCCCTGGCCGTCATGCGGCTCGTCGAGGGCGGCCGGCTCCGCCTGGACCAGCGCGTGCGGGAGCTCCTCGGCGATGACCTGCCGCTCATCGACGACGCCGTCACGGTCGAGCACCTGCTCACCCACACGTCCGGGATCGGTGACTACCTCGACGAGGAGGCGGACTGGGACGTCGACGACTTCGTGCTGAGCGCCCCCGTGCACACGCTCACGAGCGCGGCCGCGTTCCTGCCCCTGCTCGACGGCTACCCGCAGGCGTCCGCGCCGGGGGAGCGCTTCACCTATTGCAACGGCGGCTACATGGTCCTGGCCGTGCTCCTCGAGCGCGTCGGGGGCGAGGGCTACCACTCGCTGATCCGCCGGCTCGTCCTGGATCCGGCGGGCCTGGAGCGGACGGGCTTCCCTCCGCTCAACGCCCTGCCGGCCGACGCGGCGTACGGCTACGTCTATGACGAGGGCGACGTCGTGAACACCCTGCACCTGCCCGTGCTCGGCAACGGCGACGGCGGGGCGTTCACGACCGCTGCGGATCTGCACCGCTTCTGGCTCGCCGTCGTCGAGGGGCGGATCGTCTCGCCCGCGACGGTCCAGGAGATGACCCGGCCCCGCCACGACGTGCCGGAAGAGGGGCTGCGGGCCGGGATGGGGTTCTTCCTGCACGCCCGGCACCCCGCGCTCGTGCTCGAGGGGTACGACGCCGGGGCCTCCTTCCGCTCGACCCACCTCCCCGCGGCGCGCATCACCGCGAGCGTGCTGGGCAACAGCAGCGAGGGTGCCTGGCCCGTCGCGGCCGTGCTGGACGACGCGGTCGACGCGTACTTCGCCGCGGCGGACGAGGGCGGCGCCTAGCGTTCCCCGGACAGCTCGCGCGCGATGCCGCGGGCGGCGGTGCGCAGCGCCATGACGGCCGCCGGCAGCAGCTCGGAGCCGCGGGGCACGACGACGGCGAGGACGGCGACGGCCTGCCCGCGGCCGTCGAGGATGGGGACCGCCGCCCCGGTCGTGTCCTCGTCGATGAAGCCGTCGAACGTGGCGTGGCCGGCGAGCCGGATCCGGGCCAGCTCGCGGCGGATGTCCGGGTGGCGCGCCGCGACCTCGTCGGCGTGGCGCTCGATGAACCCGTCCGCGGCGTGCGGCGGGGAGAAGGCCAGCAGGGCCATGCCCATCGAGGTGCGCAGCACCGGCATGCGGCCCGCGACGCGCGCCTGGTTCACGGCCGCGCCGGGGCGGGAGAGCCGCTCGACGATCAGCACCTCGTCCTCGTGCAGCACGGCCAGCTGCGTGTTGTGGCGCAGCAGCTGGTTGATGTCCTCCATGTACGGCAGGGCGACCTGGCGCAGGTCGCGCGCCGGGGACGCGCGGTTGGAGAGCTCCCAGAGCCGCAGCCCGAGCCGCACCGATCCGTCCGGCTCCCGGGCCAGGAGCCCGTGCTCGACGAGTTCGTCGACGAGCCGGTAGGTCGTGGCGCGCGGGATGTCCGCGCGACGGGCGAGCGCGCCGATCGAGAGGCCGGGGTGGGCGGCATCGAAGGAGGTCAGGATCCGCACGAGGCGGTCCAGCGCGGAGTCGCCCGAGGGGGAGTTCGCCACCCGTGCCTCCTTCGCTCGCCGTGGATCCGGCGCCGGCCGGCACCTCACACCCTAACCGGGCCCTTGTGGCGCACGCCATCACACGGTAGAGTTCACAGTACGCACATGAGTGCATCATGTGAACTTTTTGATGTTGACTTCCCGAGGTGAGGACTTCGATGCAGCAGGCCTTTGTCTACGACGCCGTACGCACCCCCTTCGGCAAGATCGGCGGCGCCCTCGCCTCGCACCGGCCCGACGACCTCGCGGCGCACGTCGTGCGCACCCTCGTCGAGCGCGCCCCGGCCCTCGATGCGGGCTCCATCGACGAGGTCGTCTTCGGCAACGCGAACGGCGCCGGAGAGGAGAACCGCAACGTCGCCCGCATGGCCACGCTCCTCGCCGGTCTGCCCACCTCGATTCCCGGCACCACCGTGAACCGCCTGTGCGGCTCCTCCCTCGACGCCGCGATGATGGCCTCCCGGCAGATCGAGCTCGGCGAGGCGGAGCTGATGCTGCTCGGCGGCACCGAGTCCATGTCCCGCGCCCCCTGGGTCCTGCCCAAGACCGAGCGCCCCTACCCCGTGGCCAACCTCGAGCTCGCCAACACGACCCTCGGCTGGCGGCTCGTGAACCCGCAGATGCCGGCCGAGTGGACCGTCTCCCTCGGCGAGGCCACCGAGCAGCTGCGCGAGAAGCACGGCATCACGCGCGAGGAGCAGGACGTGTTCGCGGCCCGCTCCCACCGCCTCGCCGCGGCCGCGTGGGACGAGGGCCGCTACGACGGCCTCGTGGTCCCGGTCCCGCCGAACACCCGGAAGGGCACGGAGTTCGCGCGCGACGAGACCGTCCGCGCCGATTCCACGCCCGAGGTCCTCGCGGGGCTGCGCACCGTCTTCCGCACGGGCGAGACCGCGACCGTCACGGCCGGCAACGCCTCGCCCATGAGCGACGGCGCCTCCGCCGCCTGGCTCGGATCCGAGCGCGCCGCCGGGCTGCTCGGGCTCGAGCCGATCGCCCGCATCGCCGGCCGCGGCGCCGCCGCGAACGAGCCGCAGTACTTCGGCGAGGCCCCCGTCGAGGCCGCCAACACGGCGCTCAAGCGCGCCGGCATCACGTGGTCGGACGTCTCCGCCGTCGAACTCAACGAGGCGTTCGCCGCCCAGTCGCTGGCCTGCGTCCGCCAGTGGGGGATCGACGAGGACATCGTGAACGCGTGGGGCGGAGCGATCGCGATCGGCCACCCGCTCGGCGCCTCCGGCCTGCGCGTGCTCGGCACCCTCGCCCGCCGCCTGCAGGACTCCGGCGGACGCTACGGCGTCGCGAGCCTGTGCATCGGCGTCGGCCAGGGCCTCGCCGTCGTCCTCGAGAACACCGCCGCCACCCACTGACCACCGCCCCGCAAACACCCAGCCACCATCCCGGGAGAACCCCCATGGCACCACGCATCGCCACCTCCGCCGCCGACGCCGTCGCCGGCATCCACGACGGCGCGACCGTCCTGATCGGCGGCTTCGGCAACGCCGGCCAGCCCATGGAGCTCATCGACGCCCTGCTCGACGGCGGCGCCACGGACCTGACGGTCGTGAACAACAACGCCGGTCAGGCCGACGCCGGCCTCGCGCTGCTCATCAAGGAGCGCCGCGTCGCCAAGGTCATCTGCTCCTTCCCCCGCCAGTCCGACTCCTGGCACTTCGACGAGGCCTACCGCGCCGGCGAGATCGAGCTCGAACTCGTCCCGCAGGGCAACCTCGCCGAACGCATCCGCGCCGCCGGCGCCGGCATCGGCGGCTTCTTCACGCCCACCGGCTACGGCACGCTGCTCGCCGAGGGCAAGGAGACCCGCGTCATCGACGGCCGCGGCTACGTCCTGGAGACCCCGATCCACGGCGACGTCGCCCTCATCAAGGCCCTGCGCGCCGACACGGCCGGGAACCTCGTCTACCGCAAGACGGCCCGCAACTTCGGCCCCATCATGGCCGCCGCCGCGCGCCAGGCGATCGTCCAGGTCGACGAGGTCGTCCCCCTCGGCGGCATCGATCCGGAGGTCGTCGTGACGCCCGGCCTCTACGTCGACACCGTGCTTCCCCTGCCCGCCACCACCGAAGGAGCCGCGGCGTGAACCCGAGCCCGCAGACCACGACCGACGCCCCCGTGCACCACGCCTCCACCGCCGCGCCGCTCGACCGCGACGCCCTGGCCCGCCTCGTCGCCGCCGACATCCCGGCCGGTTCGTTCGTGAACCTGGGGATCGGCCAGCCCACGAACGTCTCCAACTACCTCACCTCGGAACAGGACGTCACCCTGCACACCGAGAACGGCATGCTCGGCATGGGCCCCGTGGCGACGGGGGAGGACGTCGACGAGGACCTCATCAACGCCGGCAAGATCCCCGTCACCGAGCTCCCCGGTGCCAGCTACTTCCACCACGCGGACTCCTTCGCGATGATGCGCGGCGGGCACCTCGACGTGTGCGTGCTCGGCGCCTTCCAGGTCTCCGCCGCGGGCGACCTCGCGAACTGGCACACCGGCGCCCCGGGGGCGATCCCGGCCGTCGGCGGCGCCATGGACCTCGCCATCGGCGCCAAAGCCACGTGGGTCATGATGGGCCTCTTCACGAAGGACGGCGCCTCCAAGCTCGTCGAGGCCCTCAGCTACCCCGTCACCGGGCTCGGCTGCGTCTCCCGCATCTACACCGAATCGGCGGTGTTCCTGCTCGAGGGCGGGCGCGTCGTGGTCCGCTCGACCCACGGCACCACCTTCGAGGAGCTCGCCGAGCGCCTCCCGGTCCAGCTGCACCGGGGCTAGACGCCGGATCCCGGGCCGCCCAGGGGGTGACCCCGGCGGCCCGGGCGGCTAGGGTCGGCTCATGTCGGTCTCACCCCAGCCCGCCCGGACGCCCGGAGTCCCCGGCGGTTCCCCGGCCACGCTCCGCCTCCCACGCCCCGTCCCACGCCGCCTCCTGCGCCGCGGTGCCGCGGGCGCCCTCGCGCTGGCCCTCGCGGGCACGGCGTTCGGCACCGTGCCCGGCGCGGGTGCCGCCCCGGCGTCGTCTTCTTCCGTCGCGGTAACGACCGCCGCCGCTCGCGTTTCGGTCCCGGCGGCCCCGGCCGCCACCCATGCCCGGACCACCGCGAACCTGCACTTGCGCGCCGCCGCCGGCACGCAGCACGCCTCGCTGGGGATCATGCCGAAGGGCACCGTCGTGGCCCGGACCGGCAAGGTCTCCGGGACGTGGTGGCAGGTCAGGCACGGGGCGAAGACCGGCTGGGCCTCGAGCACCTACCTCGTCGCCGCGCCCGCCCCCGCGAAGCCGGCCCCGGCCTCCACGGCGCGCTGGTTCGGCGGATCCCAGGCCCTCTACGCGCAGCCGACGTTCGCGTCCAAGCGCCTCCAGGCCTTCACGAAGGGCACCCGGGCCACGCTCGTGCGCGCCTCCGGCGCGTGGTCCTACGTCAAGGCCCCCGGGAGCGAGGGCTGGGTGCCCACGCGCGACCTGTCCACGACCGCGACCGTCTACACGGGCGCCACGATCCTGCCCTCGAGCACGCACCGCTGGGCCCTCTACCGCTCCAACGTCCGCACGGGCCCCTCGACGGCCACGCGCAGCCTCGGCGTGGTCCCGGCGGGGGAGATGATGCCGCTGCTCGCGAGCCGCAACGGCTGGTCGCAGGTGAAGACCTCGCGCGGCACGGGCTGGATCAAGGGCACGCTCGTGACCAACCTGGCCACGAAGGCGCCCGCCTACCTGCAGCCCGTGACGGCCCGCATGCTCGCGGACGTCAAGGCCCGCCACGGGGGCAGCTACGGCTCCGTCGGGACCCTGCGCAACGGCTCGATCGGGCACCGCCTCGGCCTCGGCGCCGACTTCATGGTCAAGGGCTGGAACACGGCCGCCGGGATCCGCAACGGCGACGCGATGGCCGCCTACCTCGTCGCCAACCACCGCCGCCTCGGCGTGGACTACATCATCTGGCGGGACCGGATCTGGCTGAGCCAGGACGGACAGTGGGGCCCGTACTCGAAGGGCGGCTGGGGCCGGCACCTGAACCCACGGGGCTGGAACGCCACGACGATGCACTTCGACCACCTGCACGTGGAGACGAAGGTCGGCTGAGCGGCGGTCCTGACGCGCATAGGATGGTTCCGGGCGCCTTCCCGCCCCGAACAGAGCCAGCACGGAGGTACCGCATGGATGACGACGCCGGAGCCGCCCTGGGTGCCCCGGCCCAGCAGGGCGCGGGGCAGCAGTTCGTCCAGTCGCTCGCCCGCGGGCTGGATGTCATCCGCTCCTTCGACGCCGAGCATCCCGCGATGACCCTCACGGACGTCGCCAAGCGCACGGGCCTGTCGCGGGCCACGGCGCGCCGCTTCCTGCTGACCCTGGCCGACCTCGGCTACGTGCGCGGCAACGGCAAGCAGTTCGAGCTCACGGCCCAGGTGCTGCAGCTCGGCTACGCGTTCCTCTCCAGCCACACGCTGCCGCAGCTCATCGAGCCCGTGCTCGAGGGGCTCTCCGCCGAGCTCGGCGAATCCTCCTCCGCCTCCGTCCTGGACGGGCCGGACATCGTCTACATCGCCCGCGTGCACACGCGCAAGATCATGCGCGTCGGCATCGCCGTCGGCACGCGCTTCCCCGCGCATGCGACGTCGATGGGCCGCGTCCTGCTGGCCCACTTGTCCCCGGAGGCGCTCGACGCGGCCCTGACCGTGCGCCCGCTCGAGGCGTTCACGCCGCACACCCTCACGGACCCGGCCGCGATCCGCGCCGAGCTGGAGCGCGTGCGGGAGCAGGGCTGGTGCCTCGTGGACCAGGAGCTCGAGCTCGGCCTGCGCTCCCTCGCTGTGCCGGTCTTCGCCCCCGACGGCACCCCCGCGGCCGCGATCAACCTCTCGATGAGCACCGTGCCCGGCAGCCCCCACGCCGACTCCTCGCCGGAGGACGCCGCGGCCGCCGTGCTGCCGCGCGTGCAGGAGGCCGCCGCCCGGATCGGCGAGGCCCTGCGCCTGCGGCGCTAACCGGCGGCCCGGGGGCTCAGCCGCCGATCCGCAGGAGCCGCAGCTCGGCCGAGATCCGCTCCAGCAGCACGTCGACCGGGGCGCCGGGCCCCCGCCCTCCGGGGCGCAGCGCGAAGATCCCCCGCGCGAGCCGGATCTCCGGCACGTCGACCAGCACGACGCCGTCGGGCGCCTCCTGCAGGGCCAGTTGCGGCACGAGCGCGGCGCCGAGCCCGGCGGCGGCGAGGCGGAGGGAGGCGTTGAAGTCGTCGCAATAGGCGACGACGCGCGGGTGCAGGTCCACCGCCGCGAAGAGGCGCGAGATCACGGTGGCGTCCGGGGTCCCGGGATGGTGCAGGAGCCACGGCATGTTCGCGAGCTGGTCCGCCGTCACCTCGGCGCCGGAGCGGATCCCCCACGCGGCGGGGAGGACCACGCGGAAGGGGTCGTCGCCGAGCCATTGCCGCTCGAGGCTGCTCGGCCAGGCGAGCCCCGCCTGGCCCACCTGGAAGACGAGCGCGACGTCCAGCTCGCCGCCCTGCTGCAGGGCGTGGATCGTCTGGTGCGGCTCGCCCACGCTCAGCCGCAGGGACAGGCCCAGCCTCTGCCACGCGGCATCGGCGAGCAGGCGCGGCAGGACGTGGCTCGCGAGCGAGGGAAAGAGGCCGATCCGCAGTTCGCTCCCGCCCTGCCCGGCCGCGGCCGTGGCTCCGGCCGCCGTAAGGGCCTCGAGGTCGGTCAGGACGCGGCGGGCGTGCCGGGCGATGACGGACGCCGCCTCGGTGGCCTCGATCGCCCGGGCCGAGCGGCGGAACAGCACGACGCCCGTGTCCCGCTCGAGCGCGGCCATCTGCTGGGAGACGGCGGAGGCGGTATAGCCGAGCGACGTCGCGGCGGATGCGAAGGAGCCCAGGCGCAGGACCTCGAGGAGGGTCCGCAAGTGGACGGGATTGACCATCAAGGTTCCTTGCGCTGGACGGTGCCGGGCGGCGGGTGCCGCTGGTCCATGCTAGCGCGGGCTGGCCCAGCTGCCGCCGGTTCAGTCCCCGTCGCCCGCTCAGTCCCGGTCGCCCGCTCAGTCCCTGTCGCGGTCCTCGTCCTCGAGGTCCACGCGCTCGTCGTCGCCGAAGCCGTCGTCCTCCTCCGGCCACTCGGCGTCCTCGTCCTTGTCGTGCCCGTCGTCCTCGTTGTCGAGGTCCTCGGGCTTCTCGAGGTCGTCGTCGGTCAGGTAGGCGTGCTTGCGCAGCGGGTCGAGGGCCGCCATGGTCTCCGGGGCGTCGGAGGACCCGCCGTAGGGCTGGCCGTCGCGTCCGTCCTCGCCCGGGAACAGGTCGTCGTCGGCCTCCTCGTCGAACACCGTGTCGTCGTAGTAGTCGCTCATCTCGTCCTCCCGTCGTGTGGTGGGCCGCGGCCCGGGTCAGAGCATCCTTCCGGTCCCCGAGGCGGGACGTCCGGCGAGCCAGGCGCTCGAGTTCGGCAGCCACATCAGCACCGTCGCGGTGCCGGCGACGAGGACTCCGAACCAGTTCCCGCCCGCCGCATTGCCGATCGCCGCGGTGGCACCCGCCGACCAGAAGGCCAGCAGCAGGGAGAGCACCGCGATCGCGGTCAGGCCCGTCCGCGCCCACAGCTCGCGCTCCTTGAGTTTCATGGCCATGAGGACCTGCGCAGCGGCCAGGCCGAGCGAGACGACGATCAGCACGAGCGCCAGCACGCCCAGGCCACCGGCCCCCGCCGCGGCGAACAGGCCGAGCGCGAAGAGCATCCCGAAGAAGCCGAGGAGGCCGAACACCAGCCCGAGCAGGCCGCCGATCACCCAGATGTAGTAGGAGACCTTGAGCTCGGTCGGCAGCTCGGCGGCCTTGAAGATCCCGGAGAACCCACCGGCCGGCAGGGCGTCCTTGACGCTCCGGGGGAAGCCCTGCCGGGGCTCTCCCGCTGGTTCGAGGTAGGGGTTGCCCATGGTGCCTCTCCTGTTCCGCGTGCCGTTCAGCGTGGCGGCGGCCGGCCGGCCGTCCCCCTTGATGCACAGCGTAGGACCCGCGGGGCGGGATGGGAACAGGGCCCGGCTTCCACCGGGCGCCCGGAACTCCGTCCTCGCTCAGGACGCGCGGGCCGGGACGAGCCCCATCGCCTGCGCGGCGAGCCGGACGGAGGCCAGCCGCTCGCCGGGACCGCTCGCCCCGTGGACCGTGATGAGCTCGTCGGCGCCGGCGTGCGCGGCGAAGCCCTCGAGGTATTCGCGCACGGCCTGGGGCGTGCCCACGGCCGTGTACTTGAGCATGGCCAGGATGTTCTCGCCCGCCGGGGACTCCAGGAGCATCTCGGTCTCCTCCGGCGTGAAGGGCACGGCGCGGCCGCGGCCGAGGAACGCGGCGACGCGGTCCCGCTTGAGCTGCTCGAGCTGCCGGTGGGCCGTGGCGTTGTCCTCGGCGGCGACGACGTTGACGCCGGCGATGACGTAGGGCTCGGCGAGCTGCTCCGAGGGCTCGAAGCGCTCCCGGTACAGCGCGACGGCCTGGGTCAGCGCATCCGGGGCGAAGTGGGAGGCGAAGGAGTACGGCAGGCCCAGCTGGGCCGCGAGCTGCGCGCCGAAGAGGCTCGAGCCGAGGAGGTAGAGCGGCACGCGGGTGCCCTGTCCGGGGTAGGCGTTGACGCCGTTGATCCGCGAGGAGTCGCCGAGGTAGGCCTGCAGCTCGAGGACGTCGTGGGGGAACGCCTCGGCGGCGGCCGGATCGCGCCGCAGGGCGCGGAAGGTCAGCTGGTCGCTGCCCGGCGCGCGGCCGAGTCCCAGGTCGATCCGGTCCGGGAAGAGCGTGGCCAGGGTGCCGAACTGCTCGGCGATCACGAGCGGCGAGTGGTTCGGCAGCATGATCCCGCCGGCCCCGAGCCGGATCGAGGAGGTGTGGTGGGCGATGTGCCCGATCAGCACCGAGGTGGCGCTCGAGGCGATGCGCTCCATGTTGTGGTGCTCCGCGTACCAGATCCGCCGGTATCCGGCGGCTTCCGCGGTCTGGGCGAGCTCCACGGACTCGGCGAAGGTCTGGGCGGCGGAACCGCCGACGGGCACGGGGGCGAGGTCGAGGACCGAAAGGGGGATGCTCACGTAGGCGGCAACCGCCGGGAGGCGCGGGGCATTCCCGCCGGGATCCGTGAGGAGCATCGCTTGCCCCGACGGGCGGCCGCCAAGTGCAAAGATCCCGTTGCAAAGAAATGCTTGCAAAGATTCTTTTGCAAGCGTAGTCTTCCAGCATGAACCCCGACGACCACGCCGAACGGTACGGCAGCCGCCAGCTGGACCTGGCGGCCCTGAAGGTCCTGAGCCACCCCATCCGCCTCCAGCTGCTGGAGATGCTCTCCCGCTACGGAGCGCAGACGGCGAGCGGGCTGGCCGCGCGGATCGGCGAGTCGAGCGGTTCGACGAGCTACCACCTCCGCCAGCTGGCCAAGCACGATCTGGTCCGCGAGGTCGAGGGCAAGGGCTCGGCCCGCGAACGGTGGTGGGAGAGGCCTCCCGGCGCCATCAACATCTCGCCTCCGGACGACGGAGACGACCGCGCGGCCCTCGCGGCGGCCCGGATCGTCGCCCGGCAGTTCGAGCAGAACAGGGCCCAGGCCCTCGACGACTTCATCCGCTTCGGCGACGAGCGCCTGCCCCAGGAATGGATGCAGAGCTCGGTGCTGAACTCCTCCAACCTGCGCCTCGACGCGGCCCGGCTCGAAGAGCTCTCCCAGCGCGTCGTCCGTTTCCTCGCCGACCTCGTCGAGGAATACCGCGGCACGGGCGGCCCCGAGGCCCGCCCCGTGCAGCTGCACTTCAACGCGTTCCCGCTCGTCGACCCGTCCCATCCGGACGCCCGCGACCGGCTTCCCGCGCCACCGCAAGAACCTCCCGCCGAAGGATCCCGGCCATGACCACCAGCACGCTTGCCCCCCGGCCCCTCACTCCGTCCACCGCACTCGAGACCCCCGCCCGTCCGCTCCGCTCGGTCCCCCGGGACGGCACGACGTCGGTGCTCGCCCACGCGCTCATCGGCGCCGGAGCGGCGCTGCAGGACTGGGGCGACGTCCTCACCGCCCGCCGTGCGGCGCGGCACGCCGCCCGCCGTGCGGCGCGGCACGCCGCCCTCCGCACGCCGGGCCGCGCCGCCCGCGCAGCGGTCCTGGCCCGCCACGAGGAGGCCCGCCGCACGGCGGCCGCCCGCGGCCACTCGGGGCTCCTGCCGTAGCAGCGGGAGTCCCGGCCCCCGCGCCCGGAACTCTGCCCCGGACGCACGAAGGCCCCGGACCAATCGGTCCGGGGCCTTCTGTGTGCGACTGCTGCCTAGAGGGCGCGGATGTCGGTGGCCTGCAGGCCCTTCTGGCCCTGGGTCACCTCGAACTCAACGCGCTGGCCCTCTTCGAGGGAGCGGAAGCCGTTGGACTGGATCGCGGAGTAGTGCGCGAAGACGTCGTCGGAGTTGTCATCGGGGGCGATGAAGCCAAAGCCCTTTTCGGCGTTGAACCACTTAACGGTGCCGGTTGCCATGTTGGTGTCCTTTCGAGACTGTCCGCAGGGGACGTAGGGGAGCAGCCACCGGACGTGGTGGCCGCATGCAGCTACGAGATTTACCGCGAGTCACAAAGAGACACGCCCCGCTGACGGGGACTTGGCACTGAATTTACTGCGAGAAAACTACGACTACACACGCAACGATACGCGACTTCACGCCCAGAACCTACCGGGTCCCCGGATCGGGTGGAAAAGTTCGCCCCCGGGTTACCCCGTATTAACCCCTACGGCTGGGTGTAGCGCTCGAGCACGAGCTCCACGAGCCGCTCCGGAACGGGCCGCCCCGCCGCCAGCAGCGGGGCCGTGACGACGTTTGCCCCCGCGCCGGCCACGCGGGCCGCGAAGTGGCCGGGCGCCAGGAGGTAGCTGGAGAGCACGAGCCGCCCGCCGCGGAACCAGGAGCGGCGCGAACGCTCGGCGGCGCGTTCCACGGCCGAGGCGATCGAGGGCTCGGCGGCGGAGACGAACGCCGGCTCCACGCGGCGCGAGAGGTGCTCGGAGAGCATCCGGGCCATGACCCGGCAATCGGCGACGCCCTGCGGATCGCTGGATCCGGCGCACGCGAGCACGACGTGGTCTCCGCGGCGCAGGCCCGCCTCCTCGAGGCGCTGTCCGAGGACCTCGGCGATGCGCGGGTCCGGGCCGAGGGCCCGCGCCACGGTCGCGCCCGGGAACCGGCCCGCGTCCCCGGCGAGGTCCCGCCGGGTGTGCACGCCGGCGGAGAGCAGGAGCGGCACGATCCGCGGGTTGCGCCCGGCGAGGCGCAGCACCGTGGACACGTCCGGTTCCTGCACGTCGACGAACGCCGGGAGGACGGACAGCTCGGGCCGGGCCGCGGCGACGGCCTCGACCAGGGCGCCGACCGCCGCCCGGCCCGCGGGGCTCGAGGTCCCGTGGGCCGCGGCGACGAGGGTGCCGGCGACGACGGGAGGCTCCCACCCCGACCACGCGGCGTTCGACGCCGGGGCGGACGCGGGCGGGGTCGGAATCAGCAGGCCCGTGCTCATGCCGAGGCCTCCGTCCCGGCGCGCTCCGTGCCGTCCAGGTCCACGAAGACCCGGCCCTCGTCATCGACATGCACGGGATAGACCGGGAGCGCGAGGCCCGGCTCGCCGAGGCACGTGCCGTCGTCGAGCCGGTACACCTGCTTGTGCAGGGGGCTCGCGATCGTCTTGACGAGGGTGCCGTCGATCATCCGGCTGCCCATGATGCCGCGGGCCATGACCTGCGCCCCCGTGGCGGGGCAGCGCTGGCCCGCGGCGTGGACGATGCCGTCGGCGAAGCGGTAGAGGGCGACCTGCGTGCCGTCGATCCAGGCGGCCTCGCCCCAACCGGGCTCGAGGTCGTCGAAGCGGCAGGCGGGACGCCACGTGGCGGACGAGAGGGTGCGGGCCTCGTCGATCAGGATGGTCATGGTGTGCTCCTCAGGGGTTCGGTGCGTCGGGGGTCCGGTGTGTCGGTCCCGTGTGTCGGTGTCTTGGCGGCCAGCCTGTCAGCGCCGTGTTACGGGTCCGGTTCCGCGCCCGTTTCCCTGCCGTAAATCCGCTCTCACGCCGGTCCCGGGCACCGCGTGAGGCGCCGGTTGGCGGCGCCCGGCGCCCATGTTTCCGGCAGGTTTCGCCCGGCTCACCGGGATTCCGGGGGTGCAGGAAGACAACGTTGCGCCGCCGAAACACTTCGGACACCACGGGGCAAAACCCGCTTCCTAGGCTGGATCCACAGCACCACGGAGGGGTGCACGCCACGGCGTCCCTCCGGCCGCACCACCGCGTTGCCCACCACGGCGCGAACCAAGCGAGGACCCACCATGAGCAGCCACCACAGCATCCCCGAAGCCGCCAGCGGTGCCGCGGGCGCCCCGTCGCCCCGCCGCGTCGTCGTGATCGGCGGCGGCCCCGCGGCCCACCGCTTCACGGAGGCCATGGCCTCCCGCGGCCTCGACGGCAGCACCGTCACCGTCCTGACGGAGGAGGCCCACGTCCCCTACGACCGCGTCGCCCTCTCCAAGGCGCTCACCGAGACGGACGTCGATCTCACCCTCGGCGAGCGGGGCCTCTGGGAGACGCCCGGCATCGAGCTCGTCACGGGGGCCCGCGCCGTCGACCTGGACCTCGACGCCCGCGAGGTGCTGACGGAGGACGGCCGCCGCTTCGGCTACGACGAGCTGGTCCTGGCCACCGGCTCCAACGCCGCGACCCTGCCGATCCCCGGCAACGAGCACACGCACGTCTACCGCACCCTCGAGGACGTGTGGACGATCAACGAACAGGTCGCGGTCCTCACGGAGCGCTACGGCCGCACGATCAACGCCGTGACGATCGGCGGCGGCCTGCTGGGCCTCGAAGCCGCGGCGGGCCTGCAGTCCCTCGGCGCCGAGCCGATCGTGATCGACGGCGGCAAGTGGCTCATGGGCACCCAGCTCGACGAGGGCGCGGGCCAGGCGATGGGCCGGCTCATCGCGGGCAAGGGCCTCACCGTCCACGGGGGCGTGTTCCCCGCCGCCGTCCTGACCGCGGAGGACGACGGCGGAGCCCGCGTCACGGGGGTCGAGATGGCCGACGGGCGGGTCATCGACGCGGACCTCGTCGTCGTCTCCATCGGGGTCCGCCCGCGCGACGAGATCGCTCGGACGGTCAACGCCCGCCTCGGCACCGAGGACGCTCCCGTCTTCCGGATGGGCGCCCGCGGCGGGATCGTCATCGACGCCGCGTGCCGCACCGACGTCGAGCACGTCTGGGCCGTCGGCGAGGTCGCCAACTTCGACGGGATGTGCATCGGGCTCGTCGCCCCCGCGAACACCATGGCGGAGATCGTCGCGGACCGGCTCAACGGCGGCGACGCCGAGTTCGGCGGCTTCGACACCGCCACGAAGCTCAAGCTCTCCGGCGTCGACGTGGCGAGCTTCGGCGACGCGTTCGCCCGCTCCGAGGGCGCGCTCGAGGTCGTCTACGCCGACCCGGCCCGCGGCGTCTACCAGAAGCTCGTGGTCAGCGACGACGCGAGGACGCTGCTCGGCGGCATCTTCGTCGGCGACGCCGCCCCCTACACCTCGCTGCGCCCGCTCCTGGGCCGCGAGCTGCCCGGCGAGCCCGGCGCCTACCTCTCCGCCGCTGGCGGGGGAGAGGCCCCCGAGTCCGAGCTTCCGGACGACGCCGTGCTGTGCTCCTGCAACAACGTCACCGCGGGCGCCATCCGCGACGCGGTCGGCGGTTGCGGGACGTGCGAGGGCAGCGAACCCGTCCAGGAGCTTCCCGCGCTGAAGTCCTGCACGCGCGCCGGCACCCAGTGCGGCTCCTGCGTGCCGATGCTCAAGAAGCTCCTCGAACGCGAGCTCGTCAAGTCCGGCGTCGAGGTCTCCCGCGCCATGTGCGAGCACATCGCGTTCTCCCGCGCCGAGCTCTTCGAAGCCGTCCGGCTCGCCGGCCTGCACTCCTACGAGGCCGTCATGGAGCGCTTCGGCACGGGTCTGGGCTGCGACATCTGCAAGCCCGCGATCGCCTCCATCCTCGCCTCCCAGCACTCCGCCTACGTGCTCGACGGCGGGCTCGGCGGCCTGCAGGACACCAACGACCGCGCCCTGGCCAACATGCAGAAGGACGGCACCTACTCCGTGGTCCCGCGCATCCCCGGCGGCGAGATCACCCCGGAGAAGCTCGGCGTCATCGCCGCCGTCGCGCAGAAGTACGGGCTCTACACCAAGATCACCGGCGCCCTGCGGATCGACATGTTCGGCGCCCGGCTCGAGGAGCTCCCGGACATCTGGAAGGAGCTCGTCGAGGCCGGCTTCGAATCCGGGCAGGCCTACGGCAAGTCGCTGCGCAACGTGAAGAGCTGCGTCGGCTCGACCTGGTGCCGCTACGGCGTGCAGGACTCCGTGGCCATGGCGATCGCCATGGAGCTGCGCTACCGCGGGCTGCGCGGGCCGCACAAGTTCAAGATGGGCGTCTCCGGCTGCGCCCGCGAATGCGCCGAGGCCCGCGGCAAGGACGTCGGCGTCATCGCGACGGCCGATGGCTGGAACCTCTACGTCGGCGGCAACGGCGGCGCGAACCCGGCCCACGCCCAGCTGCTCGCCCAGGACCTCGACGACGCCACGCTCGTGAAGTACGTGGACCGCTACCTCATGTACTACATCCGCACCGCGGACCGCCTGCAGCGCACCGCGCACTGGATGGAGGCCCTCGACGGCGGGATCGACCACGTCCGCTCCGTCGTCGTCGAGGACTCCCTCGGCCTCGGCGAGGAGCTCGAGGCCGCGATGGCCCGCCACGTGGATACCTACGAGGACGAATGGGCGGCGACCCTCGCGGACCCCGAGCGGCTGCGCCGCTTCCGCTCCTTCGTCAACGCGCCGAACCAGAAGGACGACTCGCTCTCCTACGTCGAGGAGCGCGGCCAGCGCCGCCCCGCCGGTCCCGTCCCGCTCGGCGGCACGATCCCCGTCGGCGCCCCCGCGGGAGGTGCCCGGTGATCCCCGGGACGCTGGACCTGAAGGGCCACACCGTCGTCGTCTGCGGCGCGCTCGAGGCCTCCCGCCGGGCCCGGGCCCGCTACCGCACCCTCGGCGCCGAGGTGATGTCCGCCGTCGCACCCTCCGACCTCGCCGCGCTCGGCCCCGTCCTGGGGCGCGCGAGCCTGATCGTCGCCGTCGAGGACGGCGACGCCCGCTGGGGCTTCCTGCCGGCCCTCTCCCGCGAGCGCCGGATCCCCCTGCTCCGCGAGGAGGGCGCCGGCGCGGCCGGGACCGTGACGCTCGTCGGCGGAGGCCCCGGGACGCCCGGGCTGCTGACCGTCGACGGCGTGCGCGCGCTCGCCGGGGCGGACATCGTCTTCTACGACCGGCTCGGGCCCCGCGGGACGGTTTCGGAGCTCGCCCCCGGCGCCGAACTCGTCGACGTCGGCAAGACGCCCGGGCACCACAAGGTCCCGCAGGAGCGGATCCAGGAGCGCATGGTCGAGGCCGCGCTGGCCGGCAAGGCCGTCGTGCGGCTCAAGGGCGGCGATCCGTTCGTGTTCGGCCGCGGCGGCGAGGAGGCGGCCGCGTGCGCCGCCGCCGGCATCCCCGTCACCGTCATCCCCGGCATCACGTCCTCCGTCTCCGTGCCCGCCTCCTCCGGAATCCCCGTGACCCATCGCGGCGTGTCCAAGATGTTCACCGTGGTCTCCGGCCACGAGCCCTTCTCCGACGCCGAGCTGCGCCACCTCGCCGGGCTCGGCGGGACGATCGTCGTGCTCATGGGCGTCGCGACCCTGCCGCAGACCACGGCGGGCCTGCTGCGCCACGGCCTCGCGGGCTCGACGCCCGCCGCCGTCATCGAGCGCGGCTACAGCGACACCCAGCGCACCACCACCGCCCGGCTCGACGCCCTCGCGGCCACCGCGGCGCGCGCCCGCTGCGCCTCCCCGGCCGTTGTGGTCATCGGCGACGTCGTGGCCCTCGGGTCCGACTGGATCGCGCAGGCCGCCCGGATGTCCGCGGCCGTTCCCGCGGCCCTGGAGGTGGGCCCGTGACGCGCCGCGTGTGCGTGGAGCCCGGACCCGGCCCCGCGGCCGGCCCCGTGCCCCAGGAGGGCTCCGCACCCGGCCCGGGCCCCGGCGTCGTCCTCCCTCCGGTCCCCGCCGAGGGTTCCCCCGCTTCGGCGGCGCCCGCCGCCCCGCTCGCCGGCTTCCGGATCGGCGTGACCTCCGACCGGCGCTCCACCGAGCTCATCGAGGCGCTCGAGCGCCGCGGCGGGTGCGTCCTCCACGCCCCCGTGCTGCGCATCGCCCCCATCGCGGAGGACGCCGAGCTCGTCGAGGAGACGCGGCGCATCATCGAGGCCCGGCCCGACTACCTCCTCGTCACCACCGCCTACGGGATGCGGCGCTGGATCGACGCCGCCGAGGCCCACGGGCACGGCGAGGCGCTCGCCGAGGTCCTCGAATCCGCCAGCATCCACGTGCGCGGACCCAAGGCGCGCGGCGCCGTCCGCGCCGCCGGGTTCACCGACGACGGCATCAGCGACGACGAGCGGACCGCGACCCTCGTCGACGCCGTGATCGAGCGCGGCGTCGACGGGCGCACCGTGGCCCTGCAGCTGCACGGGCATACCGACCTCGACGGGATCGCCCGGCTGAGCGCGGCCGGCGCCCGCGTCCTGACCGTCTCGCCCTACCGCTGGGTCGTGCCGCAGGACAGCGAGGAGAAGGTCGAGCGGCTCATCGACGCCGCCTGCGGGGGTGGGCTCGACGTCGTCACCTTCACCTCCGCGCCGGCCGTCGACGCGCTCTGGAGCGCGGCCCAGGAACGCGGGAGGTACTGGGAGCTCGTCCAGGCGTTCCAGACCACGCTGACCGCGGCGGCCGTCGGGCCCGTCACCGCGCAACCCCTGTACGACGCCGGGATCGAACCCCTCGTGCCCGAGCGGTACCGGATGGGTGCGCTGATCCGGCAGGTCGTCGAGTTCCTCGGCGACCGCGGGACGCAACGCTATGCGACGACGCTGGGGGAGTGCGTCGTGCGGGGGAACACCGTCGAGCTCGGCGGGGCCCAGACCGAGCTGACGGCCTCGCAGCTGGCGATGTTCCGCGCGCTCGCCGACGCCCAGGGGGCCGTGCTGCCGCGCTCCGAGCTCATGGGGCTGCTGCCCGAGTCGCCCGGGGAGCACGCGCTCGACATGGCCGTGAGCCGCTTGCGGCAGGCGCTGCCGGCGGCCGCGCTCGTCGCGACGGTCATCAAACGGGGGTACCGGCTGAACGTGTGATGCGTTGCGTGGATCGTGGGCGAGCCGCCCTCCACAGCGCTGGATTCCGCGGGGTTGTCCACGGGGCCGGGGTGCCGGGGCAAAGTGTCGGGGCGCGTCCGTAGAGTAGTACACATGTTCGAAGAATCGATGTTGGAGCCGCCGGGAGGGCCGGTTCCAGACATGCTCGGTGCCCCTGCCGAACCCGCCTTGCGGTTGAGCGCCCGTCGGGTCGCGGCCTTTGCGGCGCTCGTGGGCTCGGCCGCGTTGTTCGACCCGGATTCCGGCCTGCCGGACCACTCGGCCGACGAAGCGCTCGAGATGCTCAGGGAGCTCGAAGTCCTCAAGTCGGCGGCCTGCGCGGCACAGGCCCGGCTCGCCGCCGGATTCGACCACGTCGTGCGCTCGGACCGTGCCGCGCGGGGCGTCCCGGCCGAGCGGCAGGGGCAGGGCGTCGCAGCCCAGCTCGCGATCGCCCGCAGGGAGTCCCCGCATCGGGGCAAGAGGCATCTCGGTCTGGGCAAGATCCTCGTGACGGAGATGCCCCACACGCTCAGGGCGTTGTCCCAGGGCGTTCTGGACGAGTGGGGAGCGACGCTTCTGGCCCGGGAGACCGCCTGCCTCGCGCTGGACGACCGCCGGCGCATCGACGAGGACATGTGCTCGGACCTGGTTCGCGTCGACGGCCTCGGGCCCCGCGCCCTCGCGGCGCGGGCCCAGCAACTGGCGCAGGCGTTGGATCCGCACTCGGTCGTGGCCCGGGCCGCGAAGGCCGAGTCCGAGCGCCGCGTGACCTCGCGGCCCGCCCCCGACACGATGGTCAACGTCACGGCCCTGCTGCCGGTCGCCGCCGGCGTGTCCGTCGTCGCGGCGCTCTCCCAGGAGGCCGAGCGGTGCCGGGCCTCCGGCGACCGCCGCTCCCGGGGGCAGATCATGGCCGACACGCTCGTCGAACGCGTCACCGGCCGTCCCGCACGGGCACCGGTCGACCTCGAGATCCAACTCGTCATGACCGACAGGACGCTGTTCCAGGGGGACGCCGAGCCGGCCTTACTGAATGGCTACGGCGTCGTTCCCGCCCAGTGGGCACGGTCCCTGGTGGGATGCACGTTCATCCCCGGGTCGTCCGGAGTGGTCGTCGACGGCGACGCGGACGGTGACGATGGCGACGTCGGCGGCGAGCCGCCCGGGGCCCCCGATGCTCCTCCGGGCGACAAGGCCGCCCGGGTCTGGCTGCGGCGCCTGTACACGGCTCCCGGCTCCGGAGAGCTCATGGCCATGGACTCCCGTGCCAGGGCGTTCCCCACGCTGATGAAGAAGTTCATCACCACGCGGGATGCCACGTGCCGTACGCCGTGGTGCGACGCCCCGATCCGCCACATCGACCACGTCGTGGCCTTTGCGGCCGGTGGCGCGACGTCAACCGACAACGGGCAGGGCCTCTGCGAGGCCTGCAACTACGACAAGGAGGCCGAAGGATGGTCCGAGGAGACCGTGTCGGAGGCCGAGGCGGGGCGCCACGCGGTGGTCACGACGAGGCCCGGCGGCCCCGCCACGACCTCGGTGGCTCCGCCCCTGCCGGGGACCCCGGTGAACGGACTTCCCGCCGACCTCGTCCTCGACATCACGCCCCGGCATGGCCGCCGGCGCGGTGCGGCGTAGTCCGCGGGTGGCGAAGCGGGCCTCCCGGTCAGGCCTTCCCGCGCAGCGCCCGGGACACCACGACGGCGGCGACGAGCGTCACGACGATCGCGATGCCGGCGGTGATCGTGACGCCGGAGTCGAAGGCGTGGGCGGCGGACTCCAGCAGGCGGGCGGCCGCGGCCGATTCCTGCGCCGCGAGCTCCCCGGCCACCTGGTGGGCGCCGCCGAGGGTCTGCGTGGCGCGGTCCGCGTCGCCCGCTTCCACGATCGACGGGACGACGAGGTTGCGCGAGTAGGCGGCATTGAGGATGCTTCCCAGCACCGCCGTCCCGAGCACGGAGCCCACCTCGTAGGCGGTTTCCGAGATCGCCGACGCCGCGCCCGCCTTCGAGGCAGGAACGGCCGAGAGGGCCATGTCGTTGGAGAGCGTCTCCGCGAGGCCCACGCCCGCGCCCAGCACGCTGAACGCCGCCATGAGCGCCACGACGGAACCCGTGTGGCCCCACGCCAGTACGATCCCGTAGGCGACCGCGTTCAGCCCCAGCCCCGCGACCACGAGCCGCGAGACGGGCAGCCGCCGGGCCAGGGGGACCGCGAGGAATCCGAACAGCACCGTCAGGCCGAGCCCCGGGAGCATCATCATCCCGGCCCGCATCGGCGTCAGGCCCGCAATCAGCTGCAGGTGCTGGGCCAGGAAGTAGATGAAGCCGACGAACGCGAACACGCTCAGCAGGTTCACCGAGAGGGCCCCGCTGAAGACGGGGTTGCGGAACAACCTCACGTCCAGCATCGGGCTCCTGCGGGCGAGCTGGCGGCGGACGAACACGGCGCCGCAGGCCAGACCGAGCCCGGCGGCGAGGACGGGAACCAGTGGCGATTCGGCCGTCGTGGCCGCCTTGATGCCGTAGACGAGCGGCAGCAGCGTCATGGTGGCCAGCAGGATGCTCACGGGATCCACGGGCCCGGGCGACGGGTCCCGGGACTCGGGCAGCAGGAACGGGCCGAGCACCAGGAGCGGGACCAGGACCGGAACGGCGAGGAGGAACACCGAGCCCCACCAGAAGTGCTCGAGGAGCCACCCGCCCAGGATCGGCCCCAGCGCCGCGCCCCCGGAGAAGCCGGCGGCCCAGACGGCGATCGCGGTGCGGCGCTCGGAGGGGTCCTCGAAGATGTTGCGGATCAGGGACAGGGTGGCCGGCATGAGCATGGCGCCGAAGAAGCCCAGCAAGGCACGGGAGGCGATGAGCGCCTCGGCATGCGGCGCGAACGCGGCCGCCGCGGAGACCACTGCGAAGCCGGCGCCCCCGATCAGGAGCATGCGGCGCCGCCCCAGCCGGTCGCTCAGGCTCCCCATGGGCACCAGGAGTCCGGCCAGGACCAGCGGGTAGATGTCGATGATCCACAGCAGCTGCTGCGCGCTCGGCTCGAGCGCGGCCGACACCGCGGGAACGGCGAAGCTCAGCACCGTGTTGTCCACGGCCACGAGCAGGACCGGGAACATCAGCACGGCCAGCGCCGCCCAGCGGCGGCCGGCGCCCGGGCCGGCTCCGCGGCCGGTCGTGGTCCCGGCCGCGGAGCGGCGCGCGGCGGCGGTGGCCGTGGCGGAAGTGGCCGAGGCGGTGATGCGCGGTGCGGCCCCGCGCACGGGATCAAGCTGTTCCATGCCGATAACTGTACCGGCTGGACGGTTCAGTTGGCGAGCCGTCACACCGATGACTTCCACCACAGCCCCAAGCGCTAGAGTGCTACTCATGCCGCGACCACCAGCCGCCAGGGAGAAGATCCTCGAGGCGTACCGAGACCTGCTCAGGCGGGACGGGGAGCGCGGTGCCACGATGGACGCCACCGCCCAGCTGGCCGGCGTCTCCAAGGGCGGCCTGCTCTACCACTTCAAGTCCAAGGACGCGCTCGCGGACGGCGTCGTGCAGCGCCTGCTCGAGATCGTCGACGAGGACCTCGTATCCATGGCCACCTCGGCCGAGGGCCCCAGCCGCCACTTCGTCCGCAGCTCCGTCCTGGTCGGGACCGAGCTCGACGCCTACTTCGCCGCCGTCGTCCGCCTCGCCTCCGCCAACCACGAGCCGGCCCGCGAGGCGCTGGAGCGCGTCCACGGCCAGTGGCTCGGCCTGATCGCCGACGAGGTGGGGGACCCGCACGCCGCCGCGGCCATCATGCTGATCGGCGAAGGCCTCTACTACCACGCCATCATGCCCGGCGCCGAGGACCCGCAGTCCAGCGCGAGCCGCTTCGGCGGCTCGATGGAGCAGCTCCTGCTCCAGGTCGACCGCCTCAAGGCCGGCTGAGCCGTGGCGTTCACGCTCCCGCGCCGGCCATGGCGTGGCCGCATCGGCGCGCTGCTCGGCATCCTGCTGATGGCGCTGAGCCTCCGGGCCGCCGTCGTCGCCGTGCCCCCGCTGCTCGGCGAGATCGGCCCCGAGCTCGGCTTCACGTCCGCGACGACGGGCGTCCTGGCCATGCTCGCGCCCGGCATCTTCGCGGTCGCCGGCCTCGGCACGCCCCGGCTCATCGCCCGGTTCGGCCTCGAGCGCACGCTCCTGCTCGCGGTCGGCCTCGCGATGGCCGGCCAGCTGGCGCGCGCGTTCGTCGACACCGTGCCGGCCTTCCTGGCACTGTCCGCCGTCACGATGGCCGGCTACGGGATCGGCAACGTCGTGCTGCCGCCGCTCGTCAAGCGCTACTTCCCGGACCGGCTCGGCGTCGTCACCTCCGGCTACGTCACGATGCTCGCGATCGGCACGGCCATGAGCCCCCAGTTCGCCGTCCCTCTCGCGGGCGCGTTCGGCTGGCGCGGCTCGATCACGTTCTGGACCCTCGCCTCCGCCGTCGTCCTCTTCCCCTGGGCGGTGCAGCTGCTCCGCGACCGCGCCGAGCGCCGGGCGGAAGGGAACGACGCCGGACGCGGCACCGGAGTCCCGGGCGTCGCCGTCCCCGTGCCCCGGGGGAGCAGGCTCAACCCGTGGAAGCACCCCGTCGCCTGGGGGCTGGCCATCTTCCTGGCCGGGAACTCGGCCCAGACCTACGTCTACTTCACGTGGCTGCCCCCGTACCTGTCCTCCCAAGGCGTCGACGCCGGGACGGCGGGCAGCGCGCTGGCCTACTTCGCGATCCTCGGCCTCCCGGTGAGCCTGCTCGTCCCGCTGTGGGTCCCGCGGCTGCGCCACCCGATCGTCGCGGTGGGCCTGTTCACGGCGTGCTGGATCGTCGGCCACGCCGGGCTGTTCTTCTCCCCGCTCGAGGGAACGCTCGTGTGGATGACGTTCTCCGGCCTCGGCCAGGGCACGTTCGCGACCGCCCTGCTGATGGTCAACCTGCGCTCGCGCACGACCTACGGCTCCGGCGTGCTCTCCGGCTTCAGCCAGGGTCTCGGCTACGCCGGAGCCGCGCTGGTCCCCCTCGTCTTCGGCGTCGTCCACGACGCGACGGGCGGCTGGGCGGCGTCGTTCGCGATGCTCGGCGGCTGCATCCTCGTGATGCTCGCCGGGGCCGTGATGATCAACGGCCCGCGCCGCATCGAGGACGGCCCGCTCTCGCGGCGCTAGCAGGCGGCGAGGACCCTGCGCAGCGTCTTGAGGTTGCGCGTCGTGGTCCGGGTGGCGAGCTTCGACTTCGCCGAGGCCCTGGCCACCGCGGTCTCCAGGCTGGCGCCCTTCGGCACTTGCCAGTACAGCGCCAGGCGCCCGGTCGCGACGCGCTCGATGGGGGAGGGCTCCACCATCTCGGCTGCCAGCGCCGCGGCCACGTCCTCGCCCGTCGTGAGGACCGCGTAGTCGTGGTGCGGCACGCCGTCGGACGGCGCCTCGAAGGGGTAGCCGTCGACGATCTCCGTCAGTTCCCCGGGCGTGAACACCACGACCCACGCCTCGTAGCCGAAGGCCTCCCGCAGGGTGGACTCCACGGCGGACTTCACGTGTTCCGCGCCGCCGTCGGCCGGATCGGCGTCCGAGCCGAGCACGACGTTGCCGGAGGCCAGGAACGTCGCGACACCGGTGAAGCCGGCGGCGGTGAGCGCGGCGGCGAGGTCCTTCATCTTGATCCGGATGCCGCCGACGTTGATGCCGCGCAGGAAGACGGCGTAGCGGTGCTGCACGGGTGCGGACATGGCACCAGTCTGCCGCATCCGGCCCGGGCGCGCGTGGACGCGCCGCCCGCCCGGCGGTAGCTTGCTGCCATGACCACTCACGGGCGGGTGTCCTTCTGGTACGCGGGGACGGGCCTGCCCGCGCCGCGGCCGGCGCTTCCGGGGGATCTCGACGTCGACGTCGCGATCGTCGGCGCCGGCTACACGGGCCTCTGGGCGGCCTACCACCTCAAGCGCGCCGATCCGTCGCTCGACGTCGCCGTGCTCGAGGCCCGCTTCGCCGGCTTCGGGGCCTCCGGGCGCAACGGCGGCTGGCTCGCCAACACCATCACGGGCGACCGCAACGGCTACGCGGCCTCGCACGGCCGCGCGCTCGCCGGCCGCTTCCAGGAGCTGCTCAACGCCTCCGTCGACGACGTCATCGCGACCGCCGCCGCGGAGGGGATCGACGCGCACGCCGTCAAGGGCGGCGAGCTCCTCGTGGCCCGCAACCCGGCGCAGCTGGCCCGGCTCGACGAGCTGGAGCGCGAGGAGGCCCGGTGGCCGGAGGACGGGGCCGTCCGTCTCGATGCGGAACAGACCGCCGGGCGGCTGCGGATCTCCGGGGCCCTCGGCGCGCTCCACCTCCCGCACTGCGCCCGGATCCAGCCCGCACGGCTCGTGCGCGGCCTCGCGGACGCCGTCGAGCGGCTCGGTGTGAGGATCTACGAGGACACGCCGGTGCGGGAGATCGTCGGGGCGGGCGCGGGCGGGAGGACGACGCCGGGGCCCTCCTTCCCTGCCGCGCTCACCGGGCGCGGGCGCGTCACCGCGCGCCACGTGCTGCGCGCCACGGAGGGGTTCACAGCCGACCTGAAGGGACTGCACCGGCTCTGGCTGCCGATGAACTCCTCGATGATCGTCACCGAGCCGCTCCCGGACCACGTGTGGGAGCGGATCGGCTGGGCGGGCTGCGAGACGGTGGAGGACCTCGCCCACGCGTATGTGTACCTGCAGCGCACGGCCGACGGGCGGATCGCGATCGGCGGCCGCGGCGTCCCCTACCGCTACGGCTCGCGCGTGGACGCCGACGGCGTGACGGCCGGGCGCACGGCGGCGCAGCTGGCCTCCGTGCTGGCCGGGATGTTCCCCGACGCCGCCGACGCGCGGATCGAGCATTCGTGGTCCGGCGTCCTGGCCGTGCCGCGGGACTGGCACGCCTCCGTGCGGCACGATCCGCGCACGGGCCTGGGTTCGGCCGGAGGCTACGTCGGCACGGGCGTCACGGCGAGCTACCTGGCCGGGCGCACCCTGGCCGACCTCGTGCTCGGGCGCTCCACGGAGCTCACGGCGATGCCGTGGGTGAACCGGCCGCAGCGCCGTTGGGAGCCCGAGCCGCTGCGCTTCGCGGCCGTGCACGGGCTCTACGCCGCCTACCGCTGGGCCGACCGCCGCGAGGCCCGGGCCGGGGCCGCGGGCCCGACGTCCCTCCTGGCGCGGGTCGCCGACCGGGTCGCGGGCCGCTGAGGCGGGCCCCGGCGTCGTACCCGTCCTGCCGGGTCAGCGCTCCCGGCGCACCCGCGCCTCGTCCCAGACCGGTTCCTCGGATTCGTAGACGCGCCCGTCGGAGCCGAACACGAGGAAGCGGTCGAACGACTTGGCGAACCAGCGGTCGTGCGTCACCGCCAGCACCGTGCCCTCGAAGGCGTCGATCGCCCGCTCGAGGGCCTCCCCGGAGTGCAGGTCGAGGTTGTCGGTGGGCTCGTCGAGCAGCAGCAGGGTCGCGCCGGAGAGCTGCAGCAGGAGGATCTGGAAGCGCGCCTGCTGCCCGCCCGAGAGCGAGTCGAACGCCTGCTCCGCCTGGCCCGCGAGCCCGTAGCCGTCGAGGGCGCCGGACGCCGCCTCGCGGCCCAGCCCCGAGCGGTGCTCGTCGCCGCGGTGCAGGATGTCCAGGAGGCTGCGGCCGGCCAGGTCGGGGCGCACGTGGGTCTGCGCGAAGTAGCCGGGGCGGATCCGGGCGCCGAGCTTGACCGTCCCCTCGTGCGGGACGGGCGCCAGCACGACGTCGGACACCGGCAGGTGCTCCCGCTCCGGATCCGTGCCGCCGGCGGCCAGCAGGCGCAGGAAGTGGGACTTTCCCGAGCCGTTGGAGCCGAGGACGCCGACGCGGTCGCCGAACCAGATCTCCGTCGAGAAGGGCTTCATGAGCCCGGTCAGCTCGAGCCGCTGCGCGACGACGGCGCGCTTGGCCGTGCGCCCGCCGCGCAGCCGCATCTTCACGTTCTGCTCGATCGGCAGCGCCTCCGGCGGGCCGGCCTCGAGGAACTTCGCGAGCCGCGTCTGGGCGGCGTGGTAGCGGTTGGCCATGTCGGAACGGAACGCGGCCTTGTTCTTGTACATGTTCACCAGCTCCTTGAGCTTGGCGTGCTCCTCGTCCCAGCGCTTGCGCAGCTCCTCGAAGCGGGCGTTGCGGTCGGCCCTGGCCCCGACGTAGCTGCCGAAGCCGCCGCCGTGGATCCACGCCGAGGCGCCGTTGATCCCCGGCTCGAGGGTCACGATCCGCTCCGCGGCCTGGTTGAGCAGCTCGCGGTCGTGGCTGATGAACAGGACGGACTTGGGGGAGGCGCGCAGCTGGGACTCGAGCCAGCGCTTGCCGGGAACGTCGAGGTAGTTGTCCGGCTCGTCGAGGAGAAGGACCTCGTCGGGGCCCGCGAAGAGCGCCTCGAGGACAAGGCGCTTCTGCTCGCCGCCGGAGAGCGTGGAGGCCGCCCGGTGCTGGGCGCGCTCGTAGGGAACGCCGAGGGCCGCCGAGCAGACCTCGTCCCACACCGTCTCCTGCTCGTAGCCGCCGGCGTCGCCCCAGTCGACGATGGCCTGCGCGTAGCGCATCTGCGATTTCTCCTCGGCCTCGGGGGAGGCGTGGTCCGCGATCATCGCGTCCTCCGCGGCGGCCAGCTCGGCGGCGGCCGCGGCGATCGCGGGCGGGGCGGCGGAGACGAGGAGGTCGCGCACCGTGGACTCGTCCCGGACCTGGCCGACGAACTGGCGCATGACGCCCATGGTCCCGGAGCGCCCCACCGTGCCGGCATCGGCGGCGAGGTCGCCCGCGATGATCTTGAACAGCGTCGTCTTGCCCGTCCCGTTGGGGCCGATGAGGGCCGTCTTGCTGCCGTCGGCGACCTTGAAGGAGACCGCGTTCAGCAGCTGCGTCCCGTCGGAGAGGAAGTAGTCGATGGCGGAGACGTCGATATGGCCCATCCGGCCATCCTAGGCGCACCGGCCCGGGACGCCCGCGGTGAGGTCAGGCTCGCTTTCGCCGGGCGCGGCAGCGGAGCGTGACGTATCCTCCGCAGGACACGGTCAGTTAGGCCAAACTTTGATGACTTAATTGAGTTCCAGTCGTAGATTTGGGGCCATGGAGCTGACAGGAAAACTTGAAGAAGCATTCAACAAGCAGGTAACGCTGGAGATCGAGGCGTCGGTCGTGTACCGGCAGCTCTCGATCGAGATGGAGGTCAAGGACCTCCCGGGCATCGCCGCGTGGTTCCGCGCCCAGTCGCAGGAGGAGATCGTCCACGCGGAGAAGTTCATCTCCCACATGACCGACCGCGACGCGCACCCGGAGATCGGCGCGATCAAGTCCCCGGACGTCGCGGTGAAGTCCGTGCTCGACGCCTTCGAGGCCTCCCTGGCCCACGAGAAGAAGGTCTCCGAGGCGATCCGCGACCTCTACCGGCTGGCGCAGGCCGAGGGCGACATCGACGCCCTGCCGCTGCTGAACTGGTTCGTCGAGGAGCAGGTCGAGGAGGAGGCCACCGTCTCCGAGATCATCGGCCGCGTGAAGCTCATCGGCGAGGACGGCAATGGACTGCTGCGCCTCGACTCGGAGCTGGGCTCCCGCCCGGCCGAGGGGCCGTAACCGGACAGGTCCGTCCCACGACCCGCAAGGGCCGCCCCGCGCTTCGGTGCGGGGCGGCCCTTCGCCGTCCACCGGGATGCCGGCCGCTCACCGGACCGCGCTCAGGCCTACGCCTTGCGGATCGTGTCCCGGAGCCGCTCCATCTCCCGGCGGTCCTTCTTGGTGGGCCGGCCCGTCCCGCGGTCGCGGACGGGGACCATCGGCACGACCTCGCGGGGCCGTTCGGGCGTGTGGTCGGCGTAGCAGCGGGCCGCGGCCTCGGCCCCGACGCGCTTGGAGATCAGCTGCCGTACCTCGAGGATCCGGTCGAATCCGTGCTGGCGGACCCGGAGCACGTCGCCGGGGACGATCGTCTGCGCGGCCTTGGCCGGGCGGTCGTTGACGCGGACGTGCCCGGCGCGGCACGCGGCCGTCGCCGCCGAGCGGGTCTTGTAGGCGCGAACGGCCCAGAGCCAGGCGTCGACGCGGGTGGAAGAGGCTGCCGGAGTCATGGTGCGTCGATCCTATCGGGAGCCCAGGGCGAATTATTGGGGCTGATGGGAAGAAAGTTGTGGAACGACACTTATGTGAAGCATGTTTCTTCAGCTACTCTGGGTTCTGGGTCGGCTCTGTGGGGGGTTGGGCCCACGTTCCGACCGCGACCGGACCCGATCCGGCCCCAACTCAAAAGGGTGATTCGACATGGCCTCAGCCCGCCGTGCCTTGTCCGTTTCCACGACCTCGGCCCTCGCCGTCGCGCTGCTGGCGGCTCCCGCCGCGCAGGCCGCCCCGGCCCTCGCCCTCGTCCCGGGCCCGCCGGGAACCCTGCCGGCCTCCCTGCCCGCGGCCCCGGCCGCCGCCAAGACGGTGCTGCCGCTCAAGGCCGGCAGCTACCGCTTCTCCTCCCGCTACGGGGCGCGCTGCATCCCGACGATCGGCGGTTCGACGAACCACCTGGGCCAGGACCTCGGCGCCGCCAACAACGACCCGATCTACGCGGTCGCGGACGGCACGGTGACCCGCACCAACAACGGCACGAGCGCCTCGAGCGGCTACATCGTGGTCAAGCACGTGATCGGCGGGCGGACCTTCCACACCGTCTACGTGCACATGTGGAACGCGACGACCCACGTCAAGGCCGGGAGCACGGTCAAGGCGGGGCAGCAGATCGGCCTCGTCGGCTCCTCGGGCCCCTCCACCGGGCCGCATCTGCACTTCGAGGTCTGGGAGGGAGCCTGGTACACGGGCAAGCACCTCGACCCCACGGCCTGGCTGAAGTCCCGCGGCGTCGACCTCGCCGCCAACGCGAGCCTGATCTACCCTGACCTGCGGCCGACCTCGTGCGGCTACTTCGCGGCGACCGCCACGACCCTGCGCGCGGCCGCGAGCTCGACGTCGACCGTCCTGAAGAACCTGCCCGTGAACACCGCCATGACCGGCGTCCCGGGCGACATGGCCAACGGATTCGTCCGCGTCACCGCGGCGGGCGTCAAGGGCTGGGTGCCCCACGCCGCCGTCTCGCCGATCAAGGTCAAGACCGGTACGACGCCGGCGCCGTCCGTCCCCGACGCCGGAGACCTCGCGCCCGTGGGCACGGTGAAGCCCGTCGGGGCGAACTACAAGGCCATCTCGGCCGTCAACATCCGCCAGGCGGCCTCGACCTCCTCCCCCGTGCTGCGGGTGCTCCCGAAGGACGCGGTGGTCACCGTGAGCGAGGAGAGCAACGGCTGGTACAAGCTCAGCTACTCCGGCTCCACGGGCTGGGTCTACTCGAGCTACCTCGCCGCGACGGGCACCACGCCCGCGCCGGCCCCGAAGCCGACCACTCCCGCCCCGGCCCCGAAGCCGGCCACCCCCGCGCCGAAGCCGGCCACTCCGGCTCCCGCCGCGACGACGCACACCACGACCGCGAACCTGAACCTGCGCGCGGGTGCGGGCACGCGCCACAAGGTCCTCAAGGTCCTCGCCAACGGCACCGCGGTGACGCAGCTCGCGGTGAGTGGAATCTGGATCCAGGTCAAGGCCGGCACGACGACGGGGTGGGTCTCCTCGCAGTACCTGAAGAAGGCCGCCGCGGCGGCCGCGCCGAAGCCCGCGACCCCGGCGCCGAAGCCCGCCACGCCCGCCCCGGCCCCGAAACCGGCCACCCCCGCGCCGAAGCCCGCGACCCCGGCTCCCGCGGCGACGACGCACACCACGACGGCGAACCTGAACCTGCGCGCGGGTGCGGGCACGAGCCACAGGGTCCTCAAGGTCCTCGCGAAGGGCACCGCGGTGACGCAGGTGGCGGCCAACGGGACGTGGATCCAGGTCAAGGCCGGCACGACGACGGGGTGGGTCTCCTCGCAGTACCTCGCCAAGAAGGCCGCGACGGGCGGCAGCACCATCACGAACCTGACGCCGGCCAACTACCGCACCACCGTGCAGGTCAACGTCCGCAGGGGCGCGGCGGACAACCAGCCGGTCCTCAAGGTCCTCGCGAAGGGCGCGACGGTCTCCGTGACGGGCAGCTCGGGTTCGTGGCGGCGCGTCGTGGCCTCCGGTGTGACCGGTTGGGTTCCGGCGAGCCAGCTGACGGCCGTGCCCGCGGCACCGGCCAAGCCCGCGACCCCGGCCGCGAAGCCGGCGGCGAGCAAGACGACGACGGCCCGCGTGAACTTCCGCGCCGGGGCGGGCACGAACTTCGCCTCCCTCGCCGTGCTCCCGCTCAACACCAAGGTCACGGTCAAGGCCAGCAAGGGCGTGTGGTTCCAGGTGGTCCACGGCACGCGCACCGGCTGGGTCCACGGCGACTACCTGAAGTAGCCGGGAGCCCCCGTTCGGGCCGGCGCGAGCAGCGCGCAGGCCTGGGCCGCGGCGTCCTCGATGAGTTCCGCCGCGTCCGCCTGCAGCGCCGCGAGCTCCGCGGGGCCGCGGGCGATCGAGAGCGCGGCCGTGATCCCCGCCCGGCGGCATGCGGCGGCGGAGAGCCGCACCGTCCCGGCGATGACGACGACGGACGCCGCCTCCGGGGCGTGGCGCCGCACGGCGTCCACGACCTTTCCCCCGAGCGACTGCTCGTCGAAGGAGCCCTCGCCCGTCAGGACGATGTCCGCCGTGGCGAGGGCCCCGCGCAGTCCCACCGCGTCGCCGACGAGCTCCGCGCCGGGGACGGTCTCCGCCCCGAGCAGCGCGACGAGCGCGAGCGGCAGGCCGCCGGCCGCACCGAAGCCCGGCGCCTCGAGGAAGCCGGACGCCTCCACCTCCGCGTCTCCCGCGTGTCCGTCGAGTCCCCCGTGCCGGGCGAGGACACGCGCGAAGCGGGCCAGCCCCGCGTCGAGCGCCTCGACCTCGCCGGGCCCCGCGCCCTTCTGCGGTCCGAACACCGCGGCCGCCCCGCGTTCGCCGCACAGCGGGTTCTCGACGTCGACCGCGATCCGCCACCGGACCCCGCGCGCCCGCGGATGCAGCCCTTCGAGGTCCACCGCGGCGATCCGTGCGAGCCCGGCGCCTCCGGGCGGGACCTCGGCCCCGGCGTCGTCCGTGAAGCGTGCGCCGAGCGCGCGCAGGAGGCCCGTCCCGCCGTCGGTGCTCGCGGAGCCGCCGATGCACAGGAGGACCTCCCCGACGCCGTCGTCCAGGAGACGGCGCGCGATCAGGCCCACGCCGTGGCTGTCCGCGCGCAGCGGCTGCAACGGCACGTCGGCGACGTGGGGCAGGCCGTTGCCCTCGGCGGCCTCGATCAGCCCCGTGCGCCCGTCGGAGGAGATCCCGTAGCGGGCTTCGCGGGGCCGGCCGAGGGCGTCCGACGCGGCGACCGTGAGCGCCGGGGTCCCCCACGCGGCGAGCAGGGCGTCGAGGGTGCCCTCGCCCCCGTCGGCGAACGGGAGCTCGCGGATCCGCGCGCCGGCGCCGAAGACGGCGCGGGCGCCACGGGCCAGGGCGGCCGCGGCCTCGGCGGCGGAGACGCTGCCCTTGAAGGAATCCGGAACGGCGAGAATGCGCGGCCCGGACGGCTCTGGGGTGGGGCGGGGTGACGACGGTGCGTTGTGGGACGACGGCTGTGTGGCGTGCGGCGAGGACATGGGTCGACTCTACGTCGGCGCCCGACCGCCGGATATGGGTAGACCGCCCGGGATTCCGCCTCGAGACGGCAGTAGTCGTGGGCAGGCTGCACATGCGGTCATGCGGTCATGAGGGCTCCGGAGTCCCATCACGCGCGGCGGCAAGGGCGAGCCGCAGGGTCAGCGCCTCCCGGGGATCGCGCGGATCCAGGCCGGTGAGGGTCGTGATCCGCTCGAGCCGCTGCAGCACCGTGTTGCGGTGGGCGAAGAGAGCGCGGGCGGCTCCCGAGGCCGAGCCGCCGCACTCCAGATAGGCGGCGAGCGTCTCGAGGTGCTGCCGTCCGAGCGGTTCGCACCGGGCGGCGAGGTGCCGGGCCGCCTCGGGATCCAGCGCGGCCACTGCGAGCTCGGCCGTGAGGTGCCGCAAGTGGAGGACGTTCGGCGGGGTCCCGTCCGCCTGCGGGAGGACGGCCGGCCGCGCGCACAGCGCGCCGAGGGCCTTGGCCGAGCCGCCCAGCGTCGCGGCGTCGGGGCAGGGGTCGCCGAGGAGCACGAGGCCCCCGTGGGCCCCGGCGGTCCGGCACAGGAGTGCCCGATCCGCGTCCGTCGCGGAGCCCAGGACCCACAGGGCGCCGAGGAACACGGCCGTGCGGAAGCGGCCGGTGGGAGCGAGGGCCCGCGAGATCGCGCCGGCCTGCCGGGGCGGACCCGGGGTGGCAGCGGCGCGGCTGCCCGGGCTGGCGGCCTCGTGGCCCTCCATCCGGTCCGGCGCCTCGAGCACCGCGGCCAGGAACCAAGGGGCGGCGAGGCGTGGGTGGACCGCGGCGAGCGCTGCGGCCGCGGCCTCCGGGTCCGTCGGTGCCGTGACGAGTCGGGAGAGCAGCTCGCGGTCGAGGGCCTCGCGGCGGGCGGCGTCGTCCGCCTCGCGTTCGCGCGCCAGCAGGAGGCCGATCGCCAGGACGAGCAGGTCCGCGAGGGGCCCCACGCGGGCGGGTTCGCCCGTGATGCCGACGACACCGAGGAGGCCGCCGTCGAACACGAGCGGCACGTTGACGCCGGGCTGCTCCCCGCCGCGTGCCTCGCCCGGATGGACGGCGACGGCCTCCCCGGTCCGGGCGGCGCGACGGGCGGCGTGGTGCAGCCGGCCCACGCGGCCGGGTTCGCGGGAGGCGACGATCAGGCCCGTCGGGTCCATGATGTTCACGTTCTGCTCCAGGCTCGGGGCGACGTGGTCCACGATCCGCTGGGCGAGGGCCGCGTCCAGCGCGGGTGCGCCCGCGCTCACGAGGCGGCGTCCGCCACGAGCAGCTCGTCCACGTGCTCGCGCAGCTCATCCCGCGCGGACGCGTCGAGGTCGCGGTCGGTGATGAGCAGGTCCACCTCGGCGAGGTCGGCGATGCGGCACAGCCCGGTCACGCCCCACTTCGTGTGGTCGGCCAGGACGATCGTGCGCGCCGCGCTGGCCATGAGCGCCCGGTTGACCTGGGCCTCGAGCATGTTGGGGGTCGTGATGCCGCTCTCGACCGTCATCCCGTGGACTCCCATGAAGACGACGTCGACGTGCAGCTGGCCCAGGGCGGCGACCGCGAGCGGGCCGACGAGCGCATCGGAGGGCGTGTGCACGCCGCCCGTGAGGATCACGGTCTGGCTCGTGTTGTCCGCTGCGTAGAACTCGGCGGCGATGCGCGGCGAGTTGGTGATGATCATCAGGTCGTTGATGGAGGTGCAGTGCCGGGCGAGCGTGAACGTCGTGGTCCCGGAATTCAGGGCGAGGGACATGCCGGGACGCACCAGGGCGGATGCCGCGGTGGCGATGAGCTCCTTGGGGCCCGACTGCAGACCGAGTTTCTTGGCGAATCCGGGTTCGGCGCTCGTCGCGCTGGCCTCACGGGTCGCGCCTCCGTGGACCTTCGTCGCCGATCCCTCTGCCGCGAGCTGGTTCAGGTCCCGCCGCACGGTCATCTCGGACACACCGAGCTTCTGCGACAGCTCGGTGACGCGGACCTGTCCATGTTTGTTCAGTTGTTCGAGAATGTGACGCCGCCGTTGCGGGGGGAGCATTTCGGTCATGCGCTGCATCCGTCCTGGGCCGGGGTCGTTGTTGGGCTCCACAGTAGCGGAGAATCCGCGGAAGTACAGGCCGGGCCGCTCGATGGAGGCCACGCGGGGAGGGTGGAGGCGACGCCGGACGCGGGTCGTCCGGGCCCGGCCCGAGTCATGCAATATTTTGTGCGGGGCTGAACTCTTGTGTTGTGTTGTGACGAATGGCATAGTGTCACACACGTCGCATTTCGAGCGGTTTTGATCGAACATGAGTGGTTTTATCAACGCCACGGAATGCACCCTCCACGACCTGGATCCAGGCACAACAAAGGAGTTCTCGTGGCACCCCGTTTCGACCCACGCATGTCCGGCGCCCCGCTCTCGCCCCGCCCCCTCGGGCTCGGGCGGCACGCGAGCGTCCCCGTCAGCCGCCGCGCCGTCCTCGGAGGCGGCCTCGGGCTGTCCGTGATGGCGGCCCTCAGCGCCTGTGGCGGTGGCGGCTCTGGCGCCGCCGCCGGCGACGGCACCGGCGCCATCACCCTCGGCTCCAACCAGTCCGACGCGGTCCCCAAGGCCGCCTACCAGAAGATCGTCGACGCCTTCATCGAGGCCTCGGGATCGGAGGTCGGCGTGAACACGGTGGACCACAACACCTTCCAGGAGCAGATCAACTCCTACCTGCAGGGCGACCCCGACGACGTCTTCACGTGGTTCGCCGGGTACCGCATGCGCTTCTTCGCCGATCAGGGCCTCGCGGGGGACATCAGCTCCGTCTGGGAGAACATCGGCGGCAACTTCAACGAGTCGTTCAAGGAGGCCTCCACGGGCTCCGACGGCAAGCAGTACTTCGTCCCCGTCTCCTACTACCCGTGGGCCGTCTTCTACCGGAAGTCGGTGTTCGAGGAGAACGGCTACTCCGTCCCCACGACCCTCGACGAGTACATCGAACTGGCCGAGGGCATGAAGTCGGACGGCCTGACCCCGATCGGCTTCGCCGACAAGGGCGGCTGGGAGGCCATGGGCACGTTCGACATCCTGAACATGCGCATCAACGGCTACGACTTCCACACCCGGCTCCTCGCGGGCGAGGAGTCCTGGGAGACGGATCCCGTCAAGGAGGTCTTCAACACCTGGGCCAGGCTCCTGCCCTACCACCAGGAGGGCGCGCTCGGCCGCGATTGGCAGGAGGCCGCCCAGGGCCTGCTGCAGAAGAAGTCCGGCACCTACCTGCTGGGCATGTTCGTCTCCCAGCAGTTCCAGGACGCGGAGGGGGGAGAGGCCCTCGAGGACCTCGACTTCTTCACCTTCCCCGAGGTCAACCCGGAGCACGGCACGGACTCGATCGACGCCCCGATCGACGGCTTCATGATGAGCGCGCAGACCCAGAACGCCGGCACGGCCAAGGCCCTGCTCGAGTTCCTCGGCACGCCCGAGGCGCAGAAGGTCAACACCGATGCGGACAAGGGCCTCGTCGCCCCCGTGAACGGCATGGACACCTCGGGCTACACGGCCCTGCAGCAGAAGGCGTCCGAGGTCGTCGGCGAGGCGGCGCACATCGCCCAGTTCCTGGACCGCGACACGCGCCCGGACTTCGCCTCCACCGTGATGATCCCCTCGCTGCAGGCGTTCATCCGCGAACCGGGCAACATCGATTCCGTCCTGGCGGACATCGAAGCGCAGAAGAAGGCCATCTTCGCCGGCTAGGCGGAGAGGGGAAGGGAAGACCGATGAGCCAGACGAACACCGCGCGCCCGCCCGCGACGCGCAGGATCCGCCGCCATTCCACGGGCGACCGGGTGGCCCTCGCCGTCATGCTGGGGGTCCCCACGCTCGTGGTCATGGGACTGGTCTGGGGGCCGGCGATGGCCTCGGTCTTCCTTTCCTTCACCCGCTGGAACGGCGTCACGCCGATCGAGTTCATCGGGCTGCAGAACTACCAGCAGATCGTCACGATCTACCCGCCGTTCTGGCCCGCCCTGCGCAACAACGTCATCTGGCTCGCCGTCCTGGCGCTCATCGCGACGCCGCTGGGACTGCTGCTCGCCGTCGTCCTGGACAAGCAGTTGCGGGCCACGCGGTTCTACCAGGGCGTCTTCTACCTGCCCGTGGTCCTCTCGCTCGCGCTCGTGGGCTTCATCTGGACGCTCATCTACTCGCAGGACCAGGGCCTGATCAACCAGCTCTCCGGCGCCAACGTGAACTGGCTGGGGGATCCGGACATCAACCTCGGAGCGGTCCTCGTGGCCGCCGCGTGGCGCCACGTCGGCTACATCATGGTCCTCTACCTCGCGGGCCTGAAGGGCGTGGACCCCTCCATCAAGGAGGCCGCGCAGATCGACGGGGCCAACCAGGTGCAGACGTTCTTCCAGGTCGTCTTCCCCACGCTCAAGCCCATCAACATCGTGGTGCTCGTGGTCACCGTGATCGAGGGCCTGAGGGCGTTCGACATCGTCTACATCATCAACAAGGGCACCAACGGTCTCGAGCTGCTCTCGGTGCTCATCACCAACAACATCATCGGCGAGGCCAGCCGGATCGGCTTCGGCTCGGCGATCGCCGTGATCCTCCTGGTGATCTCGCTCGGCTTCATCATCAGCTACCTGTGGCAGACCTTCCGGAAGGACGCGCGATGAGCACCACCGCGACCACCGCCCGCACCGCCCGCACCGCCGCGCCGGTGCCCCCGCTGCGGCGCCGCCCCGTCCCGCCGGCACGCGTGCTCCTGCACGCGGTCCTGATCACGTGCGCGGTGGCCTGGATGGTCCCGCTGCTGTGGGCCGTCTACACCTCGCTGCGCCCCTATGAGGAGACGGCGGTCAAGGGCTACGTCTCCTGGCCGGACACGCTGAACTTCGACAACTACGTCACCGCGTGGACGCAGGCCGAGCTGCCGAAGTACTTCGTGAACTCGCTCATCATCGCCATCCCGGCGGTCGTGCTCGTGCTGTTCCTCTCCGCGATGGCCGCGTTCGTCCTGGCCCGCTTCAGCTTCAGGTTCAACATCCCGATGCTGATGTTCTTCACGGCCGCGAACCTGCTGCCGCAGCAGGTCATCATCACGCCGCTGTACCGGATGTTCCTCTCCCTGGGCCTGTACAACACCCAGCTCGGCATCATCCTGATCAACGTGGCGTTCCAGATGGGCTTCTGCGTGTTCGTGCTGAGCAACTTCATGAAGGCCCTGCCGGACGAGCTCGGCGAGGCGGCCCAAGTCGACGGGGCCGGCATCTGGCGGCAGTTCTTCCAGATCATCCTCCCGCTGACCCGCCCCGCGATGGCGGCGCTCGGCACGCTGCAGTTCGCGTGGATCTACAACGACTTCTTCTGGGCCCTCGTGCTGCTGCGCGACGGCGACGCCATGCCCGTCACTTCCGCCCTGAACAACCTCAAGGGGGCCTTCTTCACGGACAACAACCTGGTCGCCGCGGGCGCGGTGATGATCGCCATCCCCACGATCGCCCTGTTCATCGTGCTGCAGAAGCACTTCGTCGCCGGCCTGACGCTCGGCAGTAATAAGTAGGAGCCCGTGTGATGACGACCGCTTCCCCCGCCCTGCCCTGGAACCTCGATCCGTCGCCCGGCCACGGCGCCCTGCCGGCCCGCGCGCACCTCGATTCGGACCGTCCGGAGGCGTCCCTCGACGGCGCCTGGGGCTTCCGCTACGCGTCCTCCCGCTCCACCGCCGTGGCGGATCCGGCCGCGCCGGACGCCGTCTTCGGCGACACCGTCCAGGTCCCGGGGCACTGGGTGCTCGACGCCGCGAACGGGCCCCTGGTCCTCGGGCAGCGGAACCGCTTCGGCTCGCCCTGGTACACGAACGTCGCCTACCCCTTCCCGTTGGATCCCCCGTATGTCCCGGACGCGGACGGGGTGGGCGACCACTTGCGCGCCTTTACGCTCGAGGAGCTCGGCTTCTCGCGGGATGTCCTCGAGCGCTCGGCGCGTGTGCTGCTGCGGTTCGAGGGCGTCGAGTCGGCCTTCCGCGTGTGGCTCAACGGCACGGAGCTCGGCCACGCCGCCGGGAGCCGGCTGACCCATGAGTTCGACGCCACCGCGGCCCTGCTGGCGCCGTTGGAGGAGAACCGGCTCGTGGTGCGCGTGCACGGCTTCTCCGCGGCGAGCTACCTCGAGGACCAGGACCAGTGGTGGCTGCCCGGGATCTTCCGCCACGTCACGCTGATCGCCGAGCCCGCGGGCGGGATCCGGGACGTGCGCGCGTGGGCGGAGTACGACGCCGGGGCGGGGCGCCTGGCGCTCGAGGCGGACGCCGCGCCGGGGTCCTTCCCGCTGACGTTGCGGATCCCCGAGCTCGGGATCGAGCACGTCCTCGAGGCGCCCGGGGAGGCAGGGGCGCTTGGGCACACGACCGCACGGATCGAGCTCGAGGTGGGCGCGGTGCAGGGCTGGACCGCGGAGACCCCGCGGCTCTACGCCGCCGAGCTCGCCTCCGCCACCGAGACGGTGCGCCTGCGGCTGGGCTTCCGCAGCGTGCGGATCGTCGACGGCGTCTTCATGGTCAACGGCGCCCCGGTGCGTTTCAAGGGCGTGAACCGGCACGAGTTCCACCCGCGCACGGGGCGGGCGGTCACCGAGGAGTTCACGCGCGGCGAGCTGGCGCTCATGAAGCGGCACAACATCAACGCGATCCGTACGAGCCACTACCCGCCGGACCACCACCTGCTCGAGCTCGCGGACGAGCTCGGCTTCTGGATCGTCGACGAGTGCGATCTCGAGACCCACGGCTTCGCCGCGGCGCACTGGGCGGGCAACCCGTCCGCCGACCCGGCCTGGCGCGAGGCGTACCTGGACCGGATCGAGCGCACGTGGCGCCGCGACGCGCACCACGCGAGCGTCGTGATGTTCTCCCTCGGCAACGAGTCCGGCACGGGGGAGAACCTCGCGGCCATGGCGGCCTGGCTGCGCGAACACGATCCGTCCCGGCCGATCCACTACGAGGGCGACCACGACGCCGCCTACACCGACGTGTATTCGCGCATGTATGCCACGCCGGCCGAATCGGAGTCCCTCCTGCGCGGGGAGCCGGTGCCGTCGGCCAGCGCCGAGGGCGCCGCGCGGATCGCCGCCCAGCCGTACGTCTTGTGCGAGTACGCGCACGCCATGGGCAACGGGCCCGGCGGGCTCGCGGACTACGAGGCCCTCTTCGATGCCTACCCCCGGGCCGCCGGCGGCTTCGTGTGGGAGTGGAAGGACCACGGCCTGCTCGCCGCGGCCCCGGACGGAGGCGAGGTCCACGCCTACGGGGGCGACTTCGCCGAGCCGGTGCACGACGGGAACTTCGTCCTCGACGGACTCGTCTTCGCCGACGGCACGCCCACCCCGGGGCTTCTCGAGTACGCCAAGGTGATCGAGCCCGTGCGGATCACCAGCGACGTCGATGCCGGAGCCCGAGCCGGAGCCGGGGGCGGACTGACGGTGCTGAACCGGCAGGACTTCGTCGACCTCTCCGCGTTCACGTTCACCTGGAGCCTCGCCGGGCACGACGGCGTCGAGCTCGCCTCGGGGGTCCTCGACGTCCCGCCCGTGGCCCCGCGGACCGCCGTGCGGGTTCCCGATCCGGCCGAGGTGTCGGCCCTCGGGGAAACGGGAGGCGCGGCAACGGGCGGCGTGCTGACCGTCTCCGCCCGCCTGGCCCGGGACACCTGGTGGGCCGCGGCCGGCCACGAGGTGGCGTGGGGCCAGTCCGTCGTCGGGGCGCCCGGTGCGACGCCGGACGCGGCCGCGGCGGGGACGCCGGATGCCGTGGTCGAAGCGCCGCCCGCGCGTTCCGGCGCGCCCCGCTTCGACCCCGCCGGACTCCTGGCCGGGCTCGGGGCCGTGGAGATCTCCGGCCCGCGGCTCGAGCTCTTCCGCGCCCCCACGGACAACGACGCCGGATCGATCGAGCCCACGCGCGACCTGCGCCCCGGAGGGGTCGGGGCCGTCGGTGTCGAGGCCCACGCGCCGGAGGGCTTCGACTGGGACGCCCACGCCGGCACGGATCCGGCCGATCCGGCCCCGCTGGCCGAGCGCTGGAAGGCCGCCGGGCTGCATGTGTTACAGCGCCGGACGGTGTCCGTGGAGCCTGCCGATGCCGGGCGTGCCGTCACGGCCGTCCACCGCTGGGCCCCGCCCGCCCTGCCGCTCGGCTTCGAAACACGGTGCGCGTGGAGCCGGCGCGGAGACGCGCTCGTGCTCGACGCCGAGTTCCAGGCGCTCGCCGACCCGGGGTTCCCGCTGGCCCAGCTCGGCCTCGCCTTCACGCTCCCGCACGACGCGCTCGACGACGCCTCCGCCGTCGAGTGGTACGGGGCCGGGCCGGGGGAGTCCTACCCGGACTCGTGCTCCGCCCAGCGCCTCGGCCGGCACGCCCTGCCCGCCGGCGCGCTGCGCACCGACTACCCCCGGCCGCAGGCCAACGGCCGCCGCGGCCGGCTGCGTCGGCTCAGCCTGGCCCTCGCCGGCGGGACGACGCTCGGGATCGAGGTCCTCGACGGCCCCGACGACGCCGGCTTCACGCTCTCGCCGTGGAGCCAGGCCGAGCTCGCCGCGGCGACGCACCCGCACGCGCTGCCGGCGCCGTCGTCCTGGGAGCTGGTGATCGACGCCGGCCAGCACGGCCTCGGCAGCCGCTCCTGCGGCGTCGACGTGCCCGCGCGGCACGCCCTGACCGCGGACCGTGCAAGGCTGGTGCTGGCGTTCACCCTGACGCACACCACCCCCGGCTCCCGCACCACCCCCGAATCCCGCACCATCGTGAAGGAGACCCCGTGGCCCTGATCCGCCTCGCCGGCGAAGGAACCGCCCTCGTCCTGGACCCGGGCACGGAGTCCGGCCCCGCCGTCGTCCACTTCGGCGCCGATCCCGGCCCCCTGCCCGGCACCGTCCCCGCCGGCTCCGTCCTGCACTCGAGCTACGACACCCCGCACGTCTTCCCGCTGTGGCCGCAGGCCGCCCACGGCTGGTCCGGGACCCCTCTGCTGACCGGCAGCCGCGAGGGCCGCGACGCCTCCGCCGTCTTCACCCACCCGCGGGTCGAGGAGGAGGACGGCGGCCTGACGCTCACCGCCGAGGACGCCGAGGCCGGGCTGCGGCTCGCGACCCGGATCGAGCTGCTCCCCGGGGGGCTGCTGCGCCTGCGCCACACGCTCGCCAACACGGGCGCGGCCCCGTACCGGATCGACGCGCTCAACGCCGTGGTGCCGGCCGGGCCCGCCGCCGTCGAACTGCTCGACACGACCGGGCGCTGGACGCGCGAACGCCACCCGCAGCGGCTGCCGTTCCGCCAGGGCACCTGGCGGCGGGACGGGCGCCATGGCCGGACGGGGCACGACTCCCCGCTCCTGCTCGCCGCCGGAACCACGGGCTTCGGCAACCGCTCCGGCGAGGTCTGGGCCGTGCACTTCGGCTGGAGCGGCAACTACGGCGTGTTCGCCGAGCGCCATTCCACCCCGCAGCGACTGCTGGGGGCCGGGGAGCTGCCCGGTTCCGGCGAGCTCGTGCTGGAGCCGGGGGGTGCGCACACGAGCCCGTGGCTCTACGCCGCGCACTCCACGGCCGGCCTCGACGGGATCACCGAGCGCTTCCACCGCTACCTGCGCTCGCGCCCGAACCACCCGCGCACTCCGCGGCCGGTCGTGCTGAACACGTGGGAGGCCGTGTACTTCGACCACGATCTGGGCGTGCTCAAGGAGCTCGCCGACACCGCGGCGGAGCTCGGCGTCGAGCGGTTCGTGCTCGACGACGGCTGGTTCGGCTCGCGGCGGGACGACACCTCCGGGCTCGGCGACTGGGAGGTCTCGCCCGAGGCCTGGCCCGACGGGCTCGAGCCGCTCATCGCGCACGTGCGCGGCCTCGGGATGGAGTTCGGGCTCTGGGTCGAACCGGAGATGGCGAACCCCGACTCGGAGCTCGCCCGGAACCACCCGGAGTGGCTGTGTCGGGCGCGCGCGGACCGGCTCGCCCCTACGTGGCGCCAGCAGCACGTCGTCGACCTGGCGAACCCCGCCGCGTTCGCCCACGTGCGCGACTCGCTCGACGCCGTCTTGTCCCGCGCCCGCGATGCCGGGCACCCGGTCTCCTTCCTGAAGTGGGACCAGAACCGGGACCTCGCCGACGTCTCCAGCGCCGGCGCGCCCTCCCAGCACGCCCAGACCCTCGCCGCCTACGCGCTCATGGACGCGCTCAAGGAGCGCCATCCCGGGCTCGAGA
This sequence comes from Zafaria sp. Z1313, assembly GCF_050563205.1. Lineage (NCBI taxonomy): Bacteria > Bacillati > Actinomycetota > Actinomycetes > Micrococcales > Micrococcaceae > Zafaria > Zafaria sp. Z1313. Next base: position 76,843 of record NZ_JBNWUK010000004.1, on the reverse strand, counting down.
TCGAGTCCTGCTCCTCGGGCGGCGGACGCGTGGACCTCGGCGTGCTCGAGCACACGGACCGGGTCTGGGCCTCCGATTCCAACGATGCCCTCAACCGGCAGGGCATCCAGCACTGGACGCAGCGCGTCCTGCCGCCGGAGCTCGTCGGCCAGCACATCGGCCCGGCCACGGCCCACACCTCGGGGCGCACCCACGCGCTGGGGTTCCGCGGCATCACGGCGCTCTTCGGCCACTTCGGCATGGAGTGGGACATCCGCGAGGCGCAGGGGGCGGACCGGGAGACGCTGCGCGGGCTGATCGCGCTCTACCGGCGCCACCGCGGGCTGCTCCACTCCGGCACCTCCGTGCGGGCGGACCTGGGGAACGAGGCGTTCGAGCTCTACGGCACCGTGGCCGAGGACGGCGGCGAGGCCCTGTTCGCCCTCGCGTGCCTCGCGGCGTCGGACGACGAGTCCCCGGGGACCGTGGCCGTGCCCGGCCTCGATCCGGCGTCCGCCTACCGGGTGAGCGCGATCGTGCCGGGCGGCGAGGCGGGGACGTTCGGGCACCGGAGGCCTCCGGCCTGGCTCGCGGAGCCGCTCGAGCTTCCGGGCGGCTACCTCGGGACGGTCGGACTGCCGATGCCGGCACTGAACCCGGAGCGGGCGCTGCTGCTGCACGTGGAGCGGGTGCGGTGAGCGGCGGCCAGCCGGGCGATGCCGGAGCGCCCCTCCCCGTTGAACGGAACCGTGATGACTGAACCCGTGCGTACCGCCCTCGCCGATGGCCGGGAGCTGCTCTACTTCCAGGATGCGGGCCGTCCCGCGCCCGCCGTGCCCCGTGATTCCCGGGACCTGCCCGGGCGGCCGGGGGCCTCCGAGCTCCGCTACGATCCGCTCACGGGGGACTGGGTCTCCTTCGCCGCCCACCGCCAGCAGCGCACGCACCTGCCGCCGGCGGACGAATGCCCGCTCTGCCCGAGCCGCGACGGCCGGGCGACGGAGATCCCCGCGGAGGACTACGACGTCGTGGTGTTCGAGAACCGCTTCCCCTCCTTCGGCCCGGAACAGCACGCGCAGGAGCTCGGGGCGGGCCTCGGTGCCGTCCACCCGGCGCACGGCCGCTGCGAGGTCATCGCCTTCGGGGCCGGCCACGCGGATTCCTTCGGCGATCTCGGGATCGAGCGCGCCCGCACCGTCGTCGAGGCGTGGACGCACCGCACGCGCGAGCTCTCCGCGCTGCCGGGGGTGCGCCAGGTCTTCGCGTTCGAGAACCGCGGGGCGGAGATCGGCGTGACCCTGCACCATCCGCACGGGCAGATCTACGCCTACCCGTACACGACCCCGCGGACGCTGACGCAGCTCCGGGCTGCCGTCGCCCACCGCGAGGACACGGGCGGGAACCTCTTCGAGGACGTCCTCGCCGCCGAGGTCGCCGACGGCTCCCGGATCGTGGAGCGCTCCGAGCACTTCACGGTGCTCGTCCCGTTCGCGGCCCGCATGCCGATCGAGGTGCACGTCGTGCCGAACCGCCACGTGGGCGACCTCACGGGGCTGACGGACGGGGAACGTGCGGAGCTTGCCGCCGTCTACCTGCGCCTCGTGCGCGGCCTCGACGCGCTCTATCCGACGCCGACGCCGTACATCGCAGCCTGGTACCAGGCGCCGATCGGGCATCCGGACGCGGGCGAGTACCGCTTGCACCTGCAGCTCACGAGCCCCCGGCGGGCCGCCGACAAGCTCAAGTACCTGGCCGGCTCGGAGGCCGCGATGGGCGCGTTCATCGGCGACGTGATGCCGGAGGCCACGGCCGAGCGGCTGCGCGCCGCCGTGCGGAGCGTCACCGTCCAGGCGGGCCCCACCGCGGGAGCCGCGGGCCGCGCCGCGGGAGGTGCCGCATGAGCGGGTCGTACGACGCCGGGGCGCTGGCCTCCGCCTTCAACGCACGGTTCGGGGCCGTTCCGGAGGGGGTCTGGGCCGCGCCGGGACGCGTGAACCTGATTGGGGAGCACACGGACTACAACGAGGGATTCGTCCTCCCGCTGGCGATCCCCCACAGCGCGCGCGTGGCCGTCCGGAGGACCGATTCGGGGCGGCTGCGCCTCGCGGGGCTGCAGGGGGCGGCCGGCCAGGAGGTGCTCGAGGTCGCCCTCGACGGGCTCGACACCGACGAGCTGCCCTCCTGGGCCCGCTACATCGCCGGGGTGCCGTGGGCGTTCGCCCGCCGCGGGGCTCCGTCACCGGGCTTCGACGTGCTGCTCGACTCGGACGTTCCGATCGGGGCGGGGCTCTCCTCCTCGGCCGCCGTCGAATGCTCCGTGGGACTCGCCGTGAACGAGCTGCTCGGCGCCGGGCTGTCGCGCGAGGAGCTCGTGCTGCTGTGCCGCGAGGTGGAGAACGACTTCGTCGGGGCGCCGACCGGCATCCTGGACCAGTCCGCCGCCCTGCTCGGCGAGGCGGACCACGCCTTGTTCCTGGACTGCCGGACCCGGGAGGCCCGGTCCGTGCCGCTGCCGCTCGCGGGCGCGGGGCTGGCGCTGCTCGTGATCGACACGCGCGTGAGCCACGCGCACGAGACCGGCGGATACAAGGAGCTCTTCGCCGCCTGCATGCGGGGCGCGGCGGAACTCGGCGTCCCGGCCCTGCGGGACGTGGCCGAGGAGGACCTCGCCACGGCGGCCTCGCGGCTCGACCCGGACGTCTTCCGCCGGGTCAAGCACATCGTGACCGAGAACCGGCGCGTGCTGGACACCGTGGCGGCGCTCGAGGACGGCGGCCTGGAGGACGGGGCCGGCCTGGCGGCGATCGGCGCCCTGCTGTCGGCGAGCCACGCGTCGATGCGCGACGACTTCGGGATCTCCTGCCCCGAGCTCGACCTCGCCGTCGACACGGCCCTGGCCCAGGGGGCCGCGGGGGCGCGCATGACGGGCGGCGGATTCGGTGGATCGGCCGTGGCGCTCGTGCGCGCCGGCGACGCGGCCGCCGTGGAGGCCGCCGTCAGGACGGCGTTCGACGCGGCGGGCTACGGCGCACCCGACGTCTTCACCGTGGTCCCGGGGCCGGGCGCGCGACGGCTCGTCTGAGCGCCCGCCGGCCTTCGGGGTGCTGCCCTGCCTCTAGCTGGAGGCGCGGACCACGAGGCCCGGGGGCGCCACGAGCTGGCGGTGCGTGAAGCCGGGGCCGTGGCCCGCCTCCTCCAGGAGGAGCTCCATGGCGGTGCGGCCCAGCTCTGCTGCGTTCTGCCGCACGGACGTCAACGGCACCATGGCTGAGGCCGCGAAGGGGATGTCGTCATAGCCCACGAGGGCGACGTCCTCGGGGACGCGGACGCCGCCTCCCAGCATCAGTCCCTGCAGGAGGCCGAGGGCCAGGACGTCGTTGGCCGCGAACACGGCATCCGGGGCATCTGGCCTCGCCGGGCCCGAGCCGGAGCGGGAACCTCCGGCCGCTGCGATGCGCCGGCCCAGGGCGAGGCCCGCCTCGCGTCCGGCCGTGATGGACAGCCCCGGGGTCTCGATGACCTCGGGGCCTTCGAGGCCCGCCTCCCCGAGGGCCAGCCGGGCGCCCTCGAGGCGGTCGGCGACCTGGCGCAAGTGCAAGGGGCCGCCCACGAACGCGACCCGCCGCCGGCCGCGTTCGGCCAGGTGCCCGGCCGCGGCGCGGCCGCCCGCGACGTCGTCCACCGCGACCGAGGAGAACGGGGCACCGTCCGTGGCCCGGTCGACGAGCACGGCGGCGATGCCCCGCTCCCGCAGCCGCTCGAGCCGCGCGGAGGAGTCGCCCACGGGGGAGAGCAGGACGCCGCGCACGCGCTGCTCCTCGAAGAGGTCGAGGTAGCCCGCCTCGCGCGCGGCGTCCCCGCCGCTGTTGCCGACGAGCACGCTGATGCCGTGGGCGGCCGCGTGGTCCTCCGCTCCCCGCGCGAGGTCGGCGAAGAAGGGGTTCGAGGCGTCGAGCACGATCAGGCCGACGCTGCGGCTCAGGCCGGCCCGCAGCTGGCTGGCCGCCGCGTTGCGCAGGAACCCCAGCCTCCCGATGGCGTCGTTGACGCGCTCGATGGTCCGGGCCGAGACGCGCTCCGGGTGGTTCAAGACGTTGGAGACCGTGCCGACCGAGACGCCGGCGAGCTGCGCGACGTCCTTGACGCTCGTCGTCGTCATCCCCCGAGCCCTCCCGTCGCCTGCCGCCGCTCGCGGCCCGCCAGCGTGCGCGGGACCTTGAAACGAATCAAAACACCAGTCTAGATCGCCGAGGACCCCTTGACGGCGGAATCGACGGACGCCTACGATCGACGCATCACCACGGATTGAAACGTTTCAAAACCTGCCTTCCACCGCTCGCCGTTCCACCGAGGAGTCCCCCATGAGCCCCCGCGCATCCCGGCCGGCCCGCGAACGCGTCTGCTTCCAGCTCCAGGTCAAGTCGGGACTCGTCGACGAATACACGCGCCGCCACGCCGCGGTGTGGCCGGACATGCTCCGCGCGCTGCAGGAGGCCGGATGGGAGAACTACTCGCTCTTCCTGCGGCCGGACGGCCTGCTGATCGGCTACTTCGAGACCCCGGATCTGGCAGCGGCGCGGGCGGCCATGGCGTCCGCCGAGGTCAATGCCCGCTGGCAGGCCGGCATGTCCGGGTTCTTCGAGGACCTCGACGTCCCGCCCGACGAGGGATTCGTCCGCCTCACCGAGGTCTTCCACCTGCAGGACCAGCTCGCCGCCGTTGCGTCCACCCACCATGCCAACCCCACGTCAGGAGACACCCCATGACCGCCACGCTCCCCGCCGCCGTCCAGGAGCAGCTCGCGCTCCAGGCCATCGAGGTCCCCTCCTGGGCCTACGGGAACTCGGGCACCCGCTTCAAGGTCTTCGCCACGCCCGGAACCCCGCGTACCCCCGAGGAGAAGATCGCCGACGCCGCCACGGTCCACGCCCACACGGGGCTCGCGCCGAAGGTCGCCCTCCACATTCCGTGGGACGAGGTCGACGACTACGGCGCCCTGCGGCGCTACGCCGAGGACCTCGGCGTCGGGCTCGGCACCATCAACTCCAACACCTTCCAGGACGACGCCTACAAGTTCGGTTCCCTGACCAACTCCGACCCGGCCATCCGCCGCCAGGCGGTCGAGCACCACGTGCGCTGCCTCGAGGTGATGGAGCAGACCGGCTCGCAGGACCTGAAGATCTGGCTCGCCGACGGCAGCAACTACCCGGGACAGGCGGACCTGCGCTCACGCCAGGACCACCTCGCCGAGTCCCTGCGCACCATCTACGACGCCCTCGGCGACGGGCAGCGGCTCGTCCTGGAGTACAAGTTCTTCGAGCCGGCGTTCTACCACACGGACGTCCCCGACTGGGGCACGGCGTTCGTCCACACGCTCGCGCTCGGGGAGAAGGCCGCCGTCTGCCTCGACACCGGCCACCACGCGCCGGGGACGAACATCGAGTTCATCGTCGCGCAGCTGCTGCGCCTCGGAAAGCTCGGATCGTTCGACTTCAATTCGCGCTTCTACGCCGACGACGACCTGATCGTCGGGGCCGCGGATCCCTTCCAGCTCTTCCGGATCATGACCGAAGTGGTCCGGGGCGGCGGGCTCGACCCGGCCAACGGCGTCGTCTTCATGCTCGACCAGTGCCACAACGTCGAGGAGAAGATCCCCGGCCAGATCCGCAGCGTCCTCAACGTCCAGGAGATGACGGCCCGCGCCCTGCTCGTGGACCGGGACGCCCTGTCCGCCGCCCAGGCGGCCGGCGACGTGTTGGGCGCCCACGCGATCCTGATGGACGCGTTCCACACCGACATCCGCCCAGCGCTCGCGGCCTGGCGCGAGGAGCGCGGCCTGCCGGCCGATCCCCTCGCCGCGTTCTTCGCCTCCGGCTACCAGGAACGGCTCGTCGAGACGCGCGTCGGTGGGACCCCCGCCGGCTGGGGCGCCTGAGCGGCACCCGCGCGGACGATCCCGTGACCGCCACCGAACCCACCGTGACCTCCCTCCCACGCAAGGAACACACACCCATGACCCATCCCGCCGTCGAGGCCCTCATCGCCCGCTCCCGCCGCCTGGGCGCCGACCCCGCGAACACCAATTACGCGGGCGGCAACACCTCGGCCCAGGGCACCGCGAAGGACCCGGTGACCGGATCCGACGTCGAACTCCTCTGGGTCAAGGGCTCCGGTGGAGACCTCGGCACGCTGACTGAGGACGGCCTCGCCGTCCTCCGGCTGGACCGCTTGCGCGCCCTCCAGGACGTCTACCCCGGCGTCGAGCGCGAGGACGAGATGGTCGCGGCGTTCGACTACGCGCTGCACGGCAAGGGCGGCGCGGCGCCGTCGATCGACACCGCGATGCACGGGCTCGTCGACGCCGCGCACGTGGACCACCTGCACCCCGATTCCGGGATCGCGATCGCCACCGCCGCCGACGGGGAGGAACTGACCCGGACGATCTTCGGGGACCGGGTCCTCTGGGTGCCGTGGCGCCGCCCCGGCTTCCAGCTCGGCCTGGACATCGCCGCGCTCCAAAAGGCCAATCCGCAGGCCGTCGGCTGCATCCTCGGAGGGCACGGCATCACGGCCTGGGGCGCGACGAGCGAGGAGTGCGAGGAGAATTCGCGGTGGATCGTGGAGACCGCGGCCGGGCACATCGAGGCCCACGGCCGGCCCGATCCGTTCGGTCCCGGGATCCCGGGCTACGCCGCGCTGCCCGAGGCCGGGCGCCGCGCCAAGGCCGCCGCCCTCGCCCCCGTGATCCGCGGCCTGGCCAGCACCGACCGGCCGCAGCTCGGCCACTTCAGCGACGCCCCGGAGGTCCTGGACTTCCTGGCCCGTGCCGAGCACCCGCGGCTCGCGGCGCTCGGCACGAGCTGCCCCGACCACTTCCTGCGCACCAAGGTGAAGCCGCTCGTCCTCGACCTCCCCGCCGACGCCGGGATCGAGGAGAGCATCGCGCGGTTGCGCGAGCTCCACGCCGCCTACCGCGAGGACTACGCCGCGTACTACGCCCGCCATGCCGACGAATCCTCGCCCGCGATGCGCGGCGCCGATCCGGCGATCGTCCTGGTCCCCGGCGTCGGCATGTTCAGCTACGGCCCGGACCAGCAGACCGCCCGCGTCGCCGGCGAGTTCTACCTCAACGCCGTCAACGTCATGCGCGGGGCGGAGGCGCTCTCCACCTACGCCCCCATCGACGAGGCGGAGAAATTCCGCATCGAATACTGGTCCCTCGAGGAAGCCAAGCTCGCCCGCAGGCCCCGGCCCAAGCCGCTCGCAACGCGGATCGCGCTCGTGACCGGCGCGGCCTCGGGCATCGGCAAGTCCATCGCCGAACGCCTCGCGGCGGAGGGAGCCTGCGTCGTGATCGCGGACCTCGACCTCGAGAAGGCCCGGGCGGTAGCGGCCGGCATCGGCGGCCCCGACACCGCTGTCGGCGTCCGCGCGGACGTCACGAGCGAGGAGGACGTCGAGGCCGCCGTCGACGCCGCCGTCCTGGCCTTCGGGGGCCTGGACCTCGTGGTCAACAACGCCGGCCTGTCCCTGTCCAAGCCGCTCCTGGAGACCACGGTCCGGGACTGGGACCTGCAGCACAACGTGATGGCCAAGGGCTCCTTCCTGGTCTCCCGCGCCGCCGCCCGGGTCCTCATCGCCCAGGGGATGGGCGGGGACATCGTCTACATCTCCTCCAAGAACTCCGTGTTCGCCGGCCCCCACAACATCGCCTACTCCGCCACGAAGGCGGACCAGGCGCATCAAGTGCGCCTGCTCGCCGCCGAGCTCGGCGAGCACGGCGTCAAGGTCAACGGGATCAATCCCGACGGCGTCGTGCGCGGATCGGGCATCTTCGCCGGCGGCTGGGGTGCCCAGCGTGCCGCCGTCTACGGTGTCGAGGAGGAGTCGCTCGGCGCGTTCTACGCCCAGCGCACCCTGCTCAAGCGCGAAGTGCTCCCGGAACACGTGGCCAACGCGGTGTTCGCCCTCTGCTCGGCGGACCTGTCCCACACCACGGGCCTGCACGTCCCCGTCGACGCCGGCGTCGCCGCCGCGTTCCTGCGGTAGCGCCGTGGAGGCCCTCTACGCCGCCGTCGACATCGGCGCCTCCTCCGGCCGGGTGGTCCTGGGCCGGGTCGGCGCCACCGCCTCCCTGGAGGTCGTGCACCGCTTCCCCCACGGCGTCGTCGAGCGCGGGGGCTCCCTCCGCTGGGACCTCGAGGAGCTCTACGCGCAGGTCCTGGCCGGGCTGCGGCGCGCGGGGGAGGCCGCCGCCGCGGCGGGCGGGCGGATCCGCAGCATCGGGATCGACACGTGGGCCGTGGACTACGGCCTGCACCGCGGCGGGCGCCTGACCGCGCCGCCGCACGCCTACCGCGATCCCCGCACGGAGTCCGCGGTCGCGGCCGTGCACGCGCGCGTTCCCCCGGCGGAGCTCTACGCCGTGAACGGGCTGCAGTTCCTGCCGTTCAACACGCTCTACCAGCTCGCCGCGGAGCCGGAGCTCCACGGGCTGACCGCGCTGCTCATCCCCGATCTGCTGGCCTACCGGCTGACCGGCCGGGCGCGGACCGAGTCCACCAACGCGAGCACCACGGGGCTGCTGGAGGCCGCGACGGGGCGCTTCGCCGCCGGGCTCATGGAGAGGCTCGGGATCCCGGAGTCCCTCTTCCCGCCGCTCATCGATCCCGGCGATGCGTACGGAGGACTGCTCCCGGAGGCCGCCGCGGCCGCGGGCCTGGCCGAGGGCACCGCCGTCGTCGCCGTCGGGTCGCACGACACGGCCAGCGCCGTGGCCGCGGTCCCGGCCGGTTCCGGGCCGTTCGCCTACGTCTCCTCCGGCACGTGGTCCCTCGTCGGCGTCGAACTGGAGGCGCCCGTCCTGACCGAGGCCGGCCGGGCCGCGAACTTCACCAACGAGCGCGGCGTCGACGGGACCATCCGCTACCTGCGCAACGTCGGAGGGCTCTGGCTGCTTTCGGAGAGCCTGCGGCAGTGGGCGGCCGACGGCGTTGACGTCCCGCCGCTGCCGGAGCTGCTGGCCGCGGCCGCGGCCCTGCCGGCGGGCGGGCCGCTCGTCGACCCGGACGACGCCGGGTTCATCGCGCCGGGCGGCATGGTGGAGCGGATCCGTGCCGCGGCCGCCCGGGGTGCGGGAGATCCGGGGGACGACGCCGGGGCCCCGCCCCTGGATCCCGCGCCGGCCGCCGTCGTCCGCTGCATCCTGGATTCGCTCGCGGCCGCCTACGCGCGCACGATCGCCCGGGCGGCCGGGCTGTCCGGCGTGCGGCCTGAGGTGGTGCACATCGTCGGCGGCGGATCCCAGAACGCCCTGTTGTGCCAGCTCACGGCGGACGCCACGGGACTGCCCGTGCTCGCGGGGCCCGTTGAGGCGACGGCGATGGGCAACATCCTGGTCCAGGCCCGGGCGGACGGGGTCCTGGGCGGCGGCCTGGCCGCGCTGCGCCGCGTCGTGCGGGACTCGATCGAGCCCGTGTGCTACAGCCCGGGGTGAGCCTCAGCCCGAGGCGACCGTCCGGCGTCGGACCAGGTGCCGGGCCAGGACGTCCTCGTCCGGCGTGAAGCCGAGGCCGGGGGCGTCCGGCAGCGCGATCTCCGGCCCGGCTCCGTGGAGCGCATGAAGCCGTTCGGGCCAATCGAGGAACGGCACCTCGAGGCGCACGTGCTCCGGGAGGGTGGCGACGAGCTGCGCCGTCGCGGCGAGCGCGGGACCGTAGTAGAAGCAGTGCGGCACGACGTCGACGCCGAGCCGCCGCCCCGCCTCGACGACGCGCAGCAGCGAGGTGATCCCGCCGATCTTGCCGACGCTCGGCTGCGCCACCGCAAGCGCGCCCGCCTCCATCGCGGCCACGAGGCCGAACTCCCCGGAGGCGTTCTCACCGGCGGAAATCCGGCCGTGGGCGCGGTTGAGCCGGGCGAGCGCGGCCGCGTCGTCCGGCGGGAACACGGGCTCCTCGAGCCACGCGATGCCGCTCGGCGCGAAGTCCCGCAGCGCCTGGGCGGCGCCGGCCTCGTCCCAGCGGCAGTTCACGTCGACCATCAGCGGCGCCGCGGGCCCGGCCGCCTCCCGCGCGGCGGCGACGGCCGCGGGGGTGGACTCGTGGAGCTTGAACGCGCCGAACCCGGCCGCACGGGCGCGGCCCACGTGGTGCGCGACCTCGACCGGATCCTCGCCGTAGTGGACGAGCGAGGCGTAGGCGCCGATCCGGTCCCGGGCCGCCGGGTCGACCAGGCGGCGCAGCGGGACGCCGGCGCGCTGCGCGGCAAGGTCCCACAGGGCCGTGTCGAGCGCGGAGAGCGCGTAGTGCACGGGACCGGTGCGGCCGAACGCGTGGAAGGCCCGCTCGGCGGCGCGGTGCACGGTGGCGGGAGCCGCGGACCGCCCGAGGGCGAAGGGTCCCACGAGCTCCTCGAGCGCGGCCCAGCTCGCGGGGTTGACCTTGTGCCCGAACGCCTCGCCCCAGCCGCTGCGTCCGTCCGCCGTGGCGACGCGGACCATGAGCGACTCCATCCGCGTGAAGGCCTGCGAGGAGGCGTTGAACGCGTCGACGCTCTCGTGGCCCGGGCCGTGCCGGCGCCCCGCCGAGAAGGGGAGCGAGACCAGGAGGAGCTCGACGCCGGTGATGGCGGGCGCGTGGAAGGTGCCCTGCGCATGCGGCGCGTCGGAGTCGTGGTGTTCGGCGGAGGCGTGGGGCACGGCGGGGCTCCTGAGGTGGCGGGGAGGGTGCCCCGACCCTATGACGCCCTCCTCGGGGGAGTCCAAGCCCGAAGCGGCATGGGGTGATACCCAAACGGCATCCTGCGGCCCCGGATAAAGTGATTGACGTCATAGGCCTGCGTCACATACCTTGGATGCAACCCGTTGGAAACCGCTTTCCCATCATGCCGGACACGGCATGTCCCACCCGAGGAGACCAGCCCATGCTGATCCAGACCACTACACAGGACGCTGCGCGGCACGGCCGCGCCGCCGTCCGAAGGGCGGCGTCGTGAGCGTCGTCGGCGAGCTGTCCCGCCTCCGCACCGGCAAGGGCGCCGGCCCGGTCAAGCACAAGGACAACAAGGCAGCCTACCTCTTCCTGCTGCCCTGGCTGATCGGGCTCGTCGCCATCACGCTCGGGCCCATGCTGATGTCGCTGTACCTGTCCTTCACGGACTACAACCTGCTGCAGGCCCCGCAGTGGATCGGCTTCGAGAACATCATCCGCATGATGGAGGACGCGCGCCTGCACAACTCGCTGCGCGTCACGTTCGTCTACGTCCTCGTCGGCGTACCCCTGCAGCTCGTCGCGGCCCTCGCGATCGCGCTCCTGCTGGACCGCGGCATGCGCGGCCTGGCCCTCTACCGCTCCGTGTTCTACCTTCCCTCGCTGCTCGGTTCCTCCGTGGCCATCGCGGTGTTGTGGAAGCAGATCTTCGGCACCACGGGACTCGTGAACCAGTTCCTGGCCATGCTCGGGATCGAGGGACCCGGCTGGATCTCCAACCCGGACACCGCGCTGAGCACGCTCATCCTGCTGCACGTGTGGACGTTCGGCTCGCCCATGATCATCTTCCTGGCCGGGCTGCGGCAGATCCCCTCGATGTACTACGAGGCGGCCTCGATCGACGGCGCCACCAAGGTGCGCCAGTTCTTCAAGATCACGCTGCCGCTGCTGAGCCCCATCATCTTCTTCAACCTGGTCCTGCAGATCATCGGAGCCTTCCAGTCCTTCACGCAGGCGTTCATCATCTCCGGCGGCAAGGGCGGCCCGAGCGACTCCACGATGTTCTTCACCCTGTACCTCTACCAGCAGGGATTCGGCCGCTTCGACATGGGCTACGCCTCCGCCATGGCCTGGCTCCTCGTGCTGATCGTCGGCGCCTTCACCGCCATCAACTTCCTCGCCTCCAAGTATTGGGTGTTCTACGATGACTAACCAGACCGCGATCCCCGCCACCACGTCCGCGTCCGACGCCGCCCTCGCGGCGTCCGCCGCCACAGGGTTCGACGGCGGCTCCGGCCGCCGCACGGATCCCGCCGCAGATGCGCTCAAGGAGCGCCAGCGCAAGACCGACGCCGCCAAGGCCCGCGTCCGTTCGATCGTCAAGCACACCGTGATGATCGCCGCCGGCGCCCTGATGATCTACCCGCTGCTGTGGATGGTGGTCAGCTCCCTGCGGCCCTCCGACGTCATCTTCCGCGAGCCCGGGCTCTTCCTGCAGACGTTCGAGTGGGAGAACTACACCGACGGCTGGAACGCCCTGTCCCACCCCTTCAGCCACTTCATGCTGAACTCGGCGATCGTGGTCCTGGGCTCCATCCTCGGCAACCTGGTCTCCTGCTCCATGGCGGCCTACGCGTTCGCCCGGCTCGAGTTCCGGTTCAAGAAGACCTTCTTCGCGCTCATGCTCATGACGATCATGCTGCCGATCCACGTGATCATCGTTCCGCAGTACATCATGTTCAGCCAGCTCGGCTGGGTGAACACCTTCCTGCCGCTCATCGTCCCCAAGCTGCTCGCGACGGACGCGTTCTTCATCTTCCTCATGGTGCAGTTCATCCGCGGCATCCCCAAGGAGATGGACGAGGCTGCCCGCATCGACGGCGCGGGCCACCCGCGCACCTTCCTGCAGGTCATCCTGCCGCTCATGGTCCCCGCCCTGGCCACCACCACGATCTTCACGTTCATCTGGACCTGGAGCGACTTCTTCTCCTCGCTCATCTACCTGACCGACCCGGACATGTTCACCGTGCCCGTCGCCCTGCGCACCTTCGTCGACGCCACGGGCGAATCCAACTGGGGCGCCTTGTTCGCGATGTCGATCGTGACCCTGCTGCCGGTGTTCATCGCCTTCCTCATCGGCCAGAAGTTCCTGGTCAAGGGCATCGCGACCACCGGCATCAAGTAGGCCCGGTCCCGCCCTCCCACTCCGCCCCGCCCGTCCAGCAGAAGAGGATCCCTCCACCGTGAGCCCCACCGAGACCCCCCGCGCCGTGCCGACCCCCGGTGAGCGCCGCACCCGCTACGTGATCGTCGGCACCGGCAACCGCTGCCAGATGTACATCGAGGCCATCCTCGGCGAACACGCCGACGTCGCCGAGCTCGTGGCGCTCGCAGACACCAACCCCGGACGCGTCGAGTACTACACCGACGTCATCGAGCAGACCCACGGCGCCACGATCGGCTCGTTCGATCCCGCGGAACTGGCGGCCTACGTCCGCGGGAACGGGATCGACGCCGTCGTCATCACGACCCCGGACTTCACCCACGCGGACCTCGTCTGCACGGCGCTGGAGGCCGGCGCCGACGCGATCGTCGAGAAGCCGCTGACCACCACGGCCGTCCAGGCGCGACGCATCGCCGAGACCGTGGAGCGCACGGGGCGCCGCGTGACCGTGACCTTCAACTACCGCTACTCCCCGAGGAACACCGCCCTGAAGGCCGCGCTGCTCGAGGGCGCGGTCGGCGAGGTCACCTCGATCGACTTCTCCTGGATGCTGGACACGGTCCACGGCGCGGACTACTTCCGCCGCTGGCACCGGGTCAAGGAGAACTCGGGCGGCCTGCTCGTGCACAAGTCCAGCCACCACTTCGACCTGGTCAACTGGTGGCTCGACGACGCCCCGGACCGCGTCTACGCCGCAGGCGGCCTCCGCTTCTACGGCGCGGAGAACGCGGCCGCCCGGGGCGTGGACCCCGGGGCCGGGCGCGGCACCCGCGACGGGTCCGACGCCGATCCGTTCGCCCTGGACCTGCGCAGCGACGCCCGCCTGGCGGGGCTGTACCTGGAGAACGAGCACCACGACGGCTACCGGCGGGACCTGAACGTCTTTTCCGAGGGCATCACGATCGAGGACAACCTCGCGCTGACGGTCGGCTACGCCCGCGGTGCCGTCCTCAGCTACTCCCTCAACGCCCACAGCCCGTGGGAGGGCTACCGCGTGGCCGTGAACGGAACGGAGGGCCGGCTCGAGCTCGAGGTGGTCGAGCGCGCCGCCGTGCTTCCCGCCGCCGGCGGCTCTCCCGTGGACCCGTCCGTCACGGAAGACGGCCAGGACGGGCGCGTCCGATCCCGGGGAGAGCGCCTGGTCCTGCACAGGCACTGGGAAGAAGCGCGCGAGCTCGAGATCGTCAACGGCGAGGGCTCCCACGGCGGAGGGGACCGGCTGCTGCTGGCCGACCTCTTCCGGGGCCCCGGGCTGGATCCCTTCCGCCGTCCCGCCGGGCTCGCGGACGGCGTCGCGGCGATCGCCGTCGGCATCGCGGGCAACGAATCGCTCGCGACGCGGCTGCCCGTCTCGATCGCGGATCTCGGCCTGGACCGGCTCGCCGTTCCCGCGGCCGCATCCGTCGCCGCCCGTTAGGAGGACGAGATGCCGACAAGCACTGGAAGGATCCTGGTCACCGGAGGGTCCGGCCGGCTCGGCCGCAGCGTCGTCGCGGGGTTCGCCGCGGCGGGCCATGACGTCCTCAGCGTCGACCGCGCGGCGCCGGCCGATCCGGTCGACGGCGTCGAATACCTCGACGTCGACCTCCTGGACGCCGACGCCACGGTGGCGGCCTTCACGGCGGCGGCACCGTCAGCCGTCGTCTCCCTCGCCGCGATCGCGGTGCCGTTCAGCGCGCCCGAGGCGGTGATCCTGCAGACCAACGCTGGGATCGCCCACAACGTCACCGCGGCCGCCGTCGCCGCGGGCGCCTCCAAGGTCGTCGTCGCCAGCAGCCCGTCCATCATGGGCTACGGCTCGCCGGCCGGCTGGGTTCCGCCCCGGCTCCCGCTCGACGAGGACGTCGTCCCGCGGCCCTGGCATGCCTACGGCCTGTCCAAGCACGTCGCCGAGCAGGTCGCGGCGATGTTCGCCGCCGCCCACGGGGACGCCATCCGCTTCGCGTCCTTCCGGCCCTGCTACGTGATCGCACCCGAGGAATGGCGGGGTGCTCCGACCCAGCAGGGCCACACCGTCGCCCAGCGCCTCGACGACCCGTCGCTCGCGGCGCCCGCGCTCTTCAACTACGTCGACGCGCGCGACGTCACCGACTTCCTCCTGCTGTTGCTGGAGAAGATGCACCTCATCGAGAACGGGGAGACGTTCTTCGTCGGGGCCGCGGACGCCCTGGCCCGCCGGCCGCTCAACGAGGTTGTGCCGGAGCTCTTCCCCGAGCTGGCGGAGGTCGCCGCGGGGCTCGGCGGCACCTCGCCGGCCTTCAGCATCGACAAGGCCCGCCGCGTCATCGGCTGGGAGCCGAAGCGCAGCTGGCGCACCGAGCTCGCGATCGCCTCCGTCAGGGATTCCTGAGCACGGCCGGGCGGGCGAGGCCCTCGACGTCGACCACGGGCCACCGCGGATCGACGCTGAGGGCCTCGATGCCGTCCGTTCCCAGCAGGACCGTGTCCTCGACCTTGGCGCCGGGCGCCGACGGGTTCCAGGCGAACGCCTGCCCCGCGGCGACGACGTCCGCCACTCCCGGGGCCAGCCGCGGATCGCGCCCGTTGTAGCCGGCGGCGCCGCCCTGGTGGTGCCGGGTCCACTCGTCGTCGGCGAAGCCGTGCCGGGGGTAGGCTGCGCGCAGCACGTCCAGCAGGGAGGCGAGGGGAACGCCGGGGGCCAGGGCGGCGAAGACGTCGGCCTCGACGCGCAGGATGGCCTCGTCCGCTTCTTCCTCGCGCGCGACGGTGGGGCCGAAGGCGACCCAGCGCGTGACGTTGGCGATCAGTCCGGCCCGGCGGGCGCAGACCACGGCCATGGCCCGGCGGCCCAGCGGGCCGTCCGTGGGCAGCGGGTGGCGGTGGGCGAGCCGCTCGGTTCCGGCCACGAGCAGCACCACGGGATCGGCCCCGCGCTCGATGAGGCCGGCGCCCAGGCGCGCCGCGACCGCGCGCTCCGTGGTGTCCGGGCCCACGCCGCTCAGGACGTCCGTCAGTACTTCCGCGGCGTCGCGGCACAAGGCGCGGTAGCGGGCCAGTTCGCCGGGAAGCAGAACGGCGCGGGCGGCCCGCAGCTCGACGGCGGCGTCCTCCTCCGCGATCAGGCGCCGGCCGGCACGGTCCGGACCGGTGACGTGCCGGCCGGTCGTGGAGGCCTCGAAACCAGGCCACCAGGCCGCGGGATCCAGGGAGCCGTGCCAGGGGATGCGGTGCAGGGACAGCGGGAACCCGCCCGCCAGTTCGACTCCTTCCAGCTCTCCTCCTCCCAGTTCCTCGCCCGCCAGCCGCCCGGCCTCGTTGGCGAAGACCCCCAGCTCGGCGCCGTCGCGATGCACCACGAGGCGGGCGATGGGCGGCCCGGCGAGGCTCACGTGCGTGCGCGCCCCGTCGAGGTACCAGGCGAGGGACGCGGGTGAGGCCAGCTCGATCGCCTCCGCCCCGCGGGCGTCGAGGAGGGCCGTGATGCGGGCGTGCTTGGCGACGCGGTCCCGGGTCGTCCCGGCACGGTCCGTCGTGGCCTCGGCGCTCATCGCCGGGCCCCCGCGGCGACGCCGGACCAGTCGAGCGCCTCGACCGCGGCGCGATCCAGCCGCCCGTCGAGCACGAGGACGCGCACGGAACGGGACACGGGTGCGCCGGGGGAGGCCACGACGGGCTCCTCCCAGGCGATCGAGCGGCCGATCCCCGGGTAGCCGGAGCAGCGGACGAACCACGGGTCGTCGTCCGGCGCCGCGAACACGAGCGTCGCCTCGGAGCCGGAGCCGGAGCCGGAGCCGGGACCATCCGGGCCCCGGAACACGGCGCTCACCGCGAGCCAGGGGGCCACGCTGCCGTGCACCGCGTCCTCGCCGGAGTCCTGCGCCGTGAAGACCTCCACGTCCTCGAGCTCCGGCAGCCGCCAGAAGAACCCGCCGTAGCCGCCGCGATCGCGGCCGTTGGATCCGGGGCTTCCCAGCGACACGGCCCCTGTCCCTGCGGGGGACAGGGCGAAGTCCAGGCCGAACTCCCAGCCTCCCGCGGCCGGCACCGCGGTGACGGTGCGCTCCTCGGCCAGCTGCGCCCCGCCGTCGTACCCGTCCCAGCGCAGCCGCGCGGCGAGCCGGGACCCGCCGCCGAACGGGGCGATGGACTGCGACTCGGTGGCGATGCGGCCGTGGTCGGCGCGCCAGACGTAGCGGCCGGCGGCGCGCGTGTAGGTCCGTCCGCCCCAGTAGTTGCTCCCGTCGACGTCCTGAAGGGCCACGCCGGCGCCGAGGTGCCACGTGTGGTCGAGGGGCTGCTGCGCGGTCACGACGGTGCCGGCGAGGGTGCGGACCGGGTGCAGGAAGGGGCGGGGCGAATTCGTGGGGGCGATATCGGCGCCCGTGCGCACCTCGGCGACGACGGTTCCGGCGACCTCGAGGGACCCCGAGACGGCGGCGGGGCCCGCCCAGGGCGCGCCGAGCGAGGCGAAGGAGGCCTGGGACTTCACGGCGCGGTCCAGGTACCCCGCGATCCCGGGGACGACGGGGTGGCGCTCGGCTCCCTCGCCGTGCTGCTCGAGGTGCTCCGCCGCGATCGGGGACGGGTCCGGGGCCGTGCGGATCGCCTCGAGGACGCGCATGAACGCGCCCGCGGAGGCCAGGGGGCTCAACAGCGCGGGGGACCGGCCCGCGCGGACGTCGAGCAGGTCCTCGAGCAGGTTGGTCCGGCCGTAGGCCGTGGTCTCTACGGCGCCGTCGGGACCCGTGACCGTGAGCTCGTCGCGCGTGTAGTGCAGCACGGCGGTGCCTTCGGTGCAGAAGAGCGTGATGAACGGGTCCTCCTGCACGGGGGCGCAGAGCGTGAGCGCGCACGTGAGCGGGATGCCCGCGGCGGTGCGCAGGCGGATCGTCGTGGTGTCGTCCGCCTCGATCGCGTGCGCGTGGAACAGCTCGAGCTCGAGCTCCTCGACGTCCGCGGGCCCGCGGGCGCCGGCGAGAACCAGGGCCGTCTGCACGGCGTGGGCCAGCGGATTCGTGGCGACGCCGTCGACCACCTGCACGCCGTCCAGGACGCGCTTGCCGGCCCAGGGCGCGCGCGCGTAGTACCCCTCGGTGCGCAGCCAGGCCCCCGTGGCGCCCACGGCGCGCAGCGTCCCGATCCGGCCCGAGGCGAGCAGCCAGGCGATCGCGGGCAGCGCGTGCGAGCCGAGGGACTGGAACCCGACCTGGACCAGGCGGCCGGCGTCCGCGGCCGCCCGCTCGAGGGCATGGAACTGCTCGAGCGTCGCCGTCGGCGGCTTCTCCACGAGCAGGTCCGCCCCGAGCGCGAGGGCCTCGTGGCCGAGTTCGGCGTGCGTCGCGATCGGCGTGGAGACGATGACGACGTCGGGGTGGATCCCCGCCACCGCGGCCTCGCCGAGGGAGGCGAAGACGGGCACGCCCTCGCCCACCACCTCCGGCCCGGGATCGCGGTGGTCGATCCCGGCGGCGAAGCGCAGCCGGCCCTCGCCGGCCAGGCGGTGCAGATTGGCCAGGTGCTGTCGGCCGAAGCCGTTCAGGCCCACCAGGACGACGGCGGGGGCGGGGGTCTCGCTCATGGGTTCCACTTCCGGTTCGGGGGCCGAGGGGTCGGTCGGGGCGGGCGGGTCAGACCGGGACGGCCGCGTGCAGGGCCGGCAGGACCAGCTCCGCGTAGCGTTCGCGCATCGTGGCCAGGGTCAGCGCGGCGTCCTGGGTGTTGACCTCTTCGTTGAAGATCTCCACCTCCACGGGGCCGCGGTAGCCGGCCTCGGCGACCCACGCCGAGACGGGGCCGAAGTCGATGTACCCGTCGCCCATCATTCCACGGGACTTCAGGGCGTCCGCGGCGATCGGGAGGTTGAAGTCGCAGACCTGGTAGCTCGCCAGGCGCCCCTCCGCCCCGGCCCGGGCGATCTGCCCGCGCAGCTGCGGATCCCACCACACGTGGAAGGTGTCCACGACGACGCCGACGGTCTCGGCCGGGTGCGGAGCCGCGAGGTCCAGGGCCTGGCCGAGCGTGCTCAGCACGGCCCGGTCCGCCGCGTACATCGGATGGAGCGGCTCCAGGACGAGCCGCACGCCGTGTTCGGCCGCGTAGGGCACGAGCTCGGCGATCCGGTCGGCGACGCGCTCCCGCGCCGCGTCGAGGCCGCGGTCCTCCCGGTCCCCGGCGCCGCCGAGGACGTGGGCCGCCGCGGGCAGCCCGCCGACGACCATGATCAGTTCGGAGGTGCCGAGCGCCGCGGCCTCGCGGATGGCCGCGCGGTTGGATTCGAGGGCCGCCGCCTGGCCGGCGGGGTCCGATGCCGTCAGGAAGCCGCCCCGGCACAGCGTGGACACGGTGAGCCCGGCGGCGGAGACGATCCGCGCCGCGGCCTCGGCGCCCCCGGCGTCGGCGACGAGGTGCCGCCAGACGCCGATGTGCCCGAGCCCGGCCTCGGCGGTGTGGCGGACGGCCTCGGCGAGGGTGAGGTTCGGCGTCGTACCGGTATTCAGGGACAGTTCGAAGCTCATGCGGCTCCTCCGGTTTCCAGCAGGGCGCCCATCCGGCGGGCGGCGAGTTCGGGATCGAGCAGGAGCCCGGCCTGGTCCGCCAGCGTGAACACGCGGACCAGATGCGGCAGCGAGCGGCCGGCGTGGAGGCCTCCAACGAGCTGGAAGCCGGACTGGTGGCCGTTGAGCCAGGACAGGAACGCGACGCCGGTCTTGTAGTAGTAGGTCGGTGCGGCGAAGATCTGCCGACCCAGGTCCTGGGTGGAGGTCAGGATGGCGCGCCCGCGCTCGGCGTCCCCGGCGTCGTACGCCTGCAGGGCCGTCGACGCGGCGGGATAGATCGCCGCGAAGATGCCGAGCAGGGCGTCCGAGTGGTGCGTTCCGTCGCCGTGGATCAGTTCCGGGTAGTTGAAGTCGTCGCCCGTGTAGAGCCGGACGCCGGCCGGGAGCTGGGCGCGCAGCTCGACCTCGTGCCCCGCGTCGAGGAGGGAGACCTTGACACCGTCGACCTTCTCGGCGTGATCGCGGATGAGGTCGAGGAACGTCGCGGTCGCCGCGGCCGTGTCCTCCGAACCCCAGTACCCGGCCAGCGCGGGATCGAACATGGTGCCGAGCCAGTGCAGGACGACCGGCCGGGAGGCCTCGCGCAGCAGGCGGCCGTAGACGTCGAGGTAGTCCTGCGGGGTCGACGCCGCGCGGGCGAGGGCCCGGGAGCACATGAGGATGACCTTGGCTCCGGATTCCTCGACGACGGCGAGCTGCTCCAGGTAGGCGTCCGCCACGGCGCGGAGCCCGTCCGCGCCCGGCGTGATGCCGGCGGGGTCGAGCTGGTCGGTCCCGGCGCCGCAGGAGACCAGGTCGCGCACCGACTTGCCCTCCAGCTCGGGGCGGCGTTCGGCGACGACCGCCGCGGCCTCCGCTGCGGAGCGCCGGATGAGCTCCCGCGTCGCGGTCCAGTCCAGGCCCATGCCGCGCTGGGCTGTGTCCATGGCGTCGGCGACGCCGAGCCCGTAGGACCACAACTCGTGGCGGTAGGCCAGGGTCGCGTCCCAGTCGAGGTCGGCCGGGGAGCCGGGGGTGTTCTCGGCGTCCATGCGCGGGACGACGTGGGCCGCCGCGTAGACGTTGCGCGAGGTGATCGGCGCGGTGGGCCGGGTCCATTCACCCGGGGCGGAGAGGCGGTAGCTGCGGGGTGCGCCGTCGGCCGAGGGCAGGAGCAGCGTGGGGAGCCCGGTCGTGGCGGTCGCGGCGGTCACAGCACGATCTCCGGGATGTCGAAGGTGCGGCGCTCGGCGGCCGAGCGAAGCCCGAGCTCGGCCAGCTGGACGCCCCGGGCCGCGGAGAGCAGGCCGAAGCGGTGCTCGCGGCCGGCGGCGACGTCGGCCAGGAACTCCTCCCACTGCCGCTTGAAGCCGTTGTCCAGGTCCTCATTGGCCGGGACCTCGAGCCACTGCTCGCGGAAGGACTCGTTGACCGGAAGATCGGGGTTCCACACGGGCTTGGGGGTGTGGGCGCGTTGCTGGGCGACGCACTTGTTCAGGCCGGCGACGGCGGATCCGTGGGTGCCGTCGATCTGGAACTCGACGAGCTCGTCGCGGTAGACGCGCACCGCCCAGGAGGAGTTGATCTGCGCGGTCACGGGGTCCCCGGCCGGGGTCTCGAGCTCGAAGATGCCGTACGCGGCGTCGTCGGCCGTGGCCTCGTAGGCGTTGCCCTGCTCGTCCCAGCGGACCGGGATGTGGGTCGCCGTGTGGGAGGTGACGGTCTTGACCTGGCCGATGATGCCCTCGAGGACGTAGTTCCAGTGGCAGTACATGTCGGTGGTCATCGATCCGCCGTCGGCGAGGCGGTAGTTCCAGGACGGCCGCTGGGCGGACTGGACGTCGCCTTCGAAGACCCAGTAGCCGAACTCGCCGCGCAGGGACAGGATGCGGCCGAAGAAGCCCTCGTCCACGAGGCGGCGCAGCTTGACGAGGCCCGGGAGGTAGAGCTTGTCGTGGACGACGCCGGCCGTGACGCCGGCGGCACGGGCCTGGCGGGCCAGGTCGACGGCCTCGTCCAGGGTCTCGGCGGTGGGCTTTTCGGTGAAGAGGTGCTTGCCCGCGGCGATGGCCTTGGACAGGGTCGCGTGGCGCAGGCTCGTCATCGAGGCGTCGAAGACGATGTCGACGGTGGGGTCGTTGATGACGGCGTCGAGGTCGGTGCTCCAGTGCTCGACCTTGTGGAGGCGGGCCAGCTCCTTGATCTTGTCCTCGTTGCGGCCGATCAGGATGGGCTCTACCTGGACGACGGAGCCGTCGGCCAGCGTGATGCCGCCCTGCTCGCGGATCGGCAGGATGGAGCGGAGCAGGTGCTGGCGGTATCCCATGCGGCCGGTGATGCCGTTCATGGCGATGCGGAGAACGCGGTTCTCAGGCATGGTGGGGACTCCTACGACGAGTGGAATAGAATGGGGAAATAGGTGGGAATGCGCTTTCCACGGTAATCTCGAGAGGTTCGATGTGTCAACTGTCACAAACGGGACGAGTGGGTCCGCCTCGGTGGGCCGGAAGGCGGTTTCTGCCATGGTCGTGCGTCTTGCCGACGTCGCGAAGGAGGCCGGGGTCTCCCAGGCCACGGCCTCGCGTGTGCTCAACGGATCCTCGCGCAAGCCCGCGGAGGTCATCGCCGACCGCGTGCGGGAGGCCGCCGAGCGACTCGGCTACTTCCCCAACGCGCAGGCCCAGGCGCTCGCCCGCAGCTCGGCCGGCCTCGTCGGCCTGATCGTGCACGACATCGCCGACCCCTACTTCTCCTCCATCGCCCGCGGCGTCCAGCATGGACTGGCCGGCACGGGCTACCAGCTGCTGCTCTCGAGCACGGACCGCGACGGCGAGGCCGAGCTCGCCGCGGTCCGCGCCTTTATGTCCCACCGCACGGACGGCATCCTGCTCGCGGGCTCGCGCGGGCTCGAGGACGACGACGTCCTGGCCGCCGCGATCGGCCGCTACCAGGACAACGGCGGACGCGTGGCCATGATCGGCCAGCCGCTGCCCGGCGCGGGAGGCATCGAGGTCGACAACGCCGGGGCCGCCGGGCTGCTGGCCGACGAGCTGCTCGGGCTCGGGCACCGCCGCTTCGCCGTCCTGGCGGGAGATTCCTCGCTCGTCACGGCCCGGGACCGTGTCGAGGGCTTCGTCGGCCGCCTGCGGGAGGCCGGGTTCGAGCCCGAGGCGGTGCTCGAGGGCGCCTTTACGCGGGACGGCGGCCATGCGTCCCTGCGGGAACTGCTCGAGGCCCTGCCCGTGGGGGCCGGTGCGGAGCAGTTGTGCGTGTTCTGCGCCAACGACGTCATGGTGCTCGGCGCGTTGACCGCGCTCCGCGAGGCGGGCCTCAGGGTGCCGGACGACGTGGCGATCGCCGGTTTCGACGACATCCCCACGCTCGCCGACATGCATCCGTCGATCTCCACCGTCCGGCTCCCGCTCGAGGAGATGGGGCGGTCCGCGGGCGAGCTGATCCTGGCCGTCGCCGGAGTCGGAGAGCGCTCGGTGGTCGTCGGCGAGCCCGTCCTGCGGGAGAGCACCGCCCGCGTCGAGCGGCGCGCCACGGCCTGACGCCGGTGGCCGTGGCGCCCGCGGTGGACGGCGGAGGGTGCCGCGACGGCTTCGGCGCGGCACGCCGGGGTGCGAGTCGCGGCGTGGATCGCTCGATGCACAAAAGGTAACGGGGTGGAGGGGGTTGAACGCTTGACCCGTGATGGCGGTCACATCTACATTGTTGGAAACCGCTTTCCCAGCTCGGTGCGACGCCCGGCCGGGGAAGGCGTCCGGCACCGTTCGGTCCCGCGCTCGACGACCACCCCGCACGCTATGAACTCAACGAAGAGGAACCCATGAAGACTTTCACTCGACTGGCCAGGATCTCCGCCGTGGCGGCGGCCTCGGCGCTGGCCCTGACGGCCTGTGGCGGCGGAGGCGGCACGCCCTCGGCCGATGGCGAGGTGACCCTGCGCTTCTCCTGGTGGGGCTCCGAGTCCCGCGCCGCGACCACGCAGAAGATCATCGAGGCCTTCGAAGCCGAGAACCCGGGCATCAAGGTCAAGGGCGAGTTCGGCGACTGGGGCGGCTACTGGGACAAGCTCGCTACCCAGGTCGCCTCCAACGATGCCCCCGACATCATCCAGATGGACGACAAGTACCTCCGCGAGTACGCCGACCGCGGCGCGCTCCTGGACCTCGAGGGCGTCGACGTCTCCAAGTTCGACGAGGCGGCGATCGAGAACGGCCGCACCGACGAGGGCCTGTTCGGCATCACGACAGGCATCAACGCCATGACCATGGTCGCCAATCCGGCGATCTTCGAGGCCGCGGGCGTTCCGCTTCCGGACGACGAGACGTGGACCTGGGACGACTTCGCCGACATCACGCGCCAGATCACCGAGAACGTGGACGGAAAGTACGGCGCCACCGGTCCCAACGAGCCCGCGGGCTTCCAGTTCTGGCTGCGCCAGCACGGCAAGTCGCTGACGACGGCGGAGGGCGAGCTCGGCTTCGAGGCCCCCGAGGCCGTCTCCTACCTCGAGATGCTGCTCGGCCTGATGGAGAACGGTTCGACCCCGTCGGCCTCCGGCATCGCCGAGGACCAGTCCCCGGGACCGGACCAGTCCCTGACGGGCACCGGCGTGGCGGCGCTCGGCATGTGGTGGACCAATCAGCTCAACGCGCTCTCCGGCGCCTCGGGCGAGGAACTCGTCCCGCTGCGCTTCCCGGGCATCTCCGGCGAACCCGGCGGGGCGGACATCTTCTACAAGTCCTCCATGTTCATGTCCGCGACGAACCGGACCAGGCATCCGGAAGAGGTCAAGAAGTTCATCGATTTCATGGTCAACTCCGAGGAAGCGGCCATGCTGAACCTGGCCGACCGAGGCCTGCCGTCGAACCTCGAGGTCCGCGAGAAGGTCGTGGCCACGCTCGAGGGCGCCGACGCCCGCTCCGCCGAGTTCATCGCGGACATCGAGGACGAGGTCGGCGAGGCCGAGGCCATCCCGCCGATCGGCTTCAGCGGGCTGCAGGACATCCTCTACCGCTACGAGCTCGAGGTGTTCTTCAAGCGGCAGACGCCGGAGCAGGCGGCCGAGAACATGATCAACGAGATGCGCTCCGAGCTCTCCTGATCCGCGGAAACCCCCAACCCGGGACCCGGCGCGGCGGCCTTGGCTGGTTCGCACCCCTCACCGCCGCGGCGGGTCCCTCCGGTAGGCCAAGGGCCGGTTCCCCCGGGAACCGGCCCTTGGCCTGTGCGGCCTACGAGAGCAGGAAGGCCGCGAGCAGGATGGCCGGGAAGGCGAGCAGGGAGCTGAGGAGGATCACGTCGCGGGCGAGCAGGGTCGGCATCCGGAACTGCGCGGAGAACAGGAACACGTTCTGCGCCGTCGGCAGGGCCGCCATCACGACGACGCCGAGCAGCTCCACGCCGTCGAGGCCGAACGCGAACCGGGCCAGGAGCCAGGCCGTGAGCGGCATGACGGCGAGCTTGACGACGGTGGCCAATGCGACGTCGGCTGCGAGGGAGCGTTGGGAGAGGGGCGCCTGGCCGCGCAGGCTCATGCCGAAGATCAGCAGCAGCATCACGATCGAGGCGTTGCCGAGCATCTGCACCGGCGTCCAGACCACGTCCGGGAGGCGCCACCCGGACAGCGACAGGAGGACGCCGGCCGCCGTCGCCACGGTCACGGGGTTCGCGAAGGACCGGGCGAGGCTGCCCCACAGGGCTCCCCGTCCGGCGTCGTCCGCCTCCGGAGAACGGCGTGCGCACCAGGAGAACACCGCGAGGTAGACCGGCGCGACGACGAGCAGCTGGGCGAGCAGGACGGCGACCACGGGCGCGGCGCTGCCGACGGCATAGAGGGCGATCGGAAGCCCGATGTTGCCCGCGTTGACGTAGGACGCCGCCATCGCGCCGACGGCGGTCCGCTCGGCCGGGCGCCTCAGGGCGAACCGGGAGACGACGGCGTACGCGAGTCCCGCCGTCGCGGCCGTCGCGAGGGCGATCGGCGTGTAGACGCCGGCCACCGAGGCCAGGTCCGTCTCCGCCATGAGCATGAGCATGAGGGCCGGATTGGTGATGTAGTAGACCGCCGGCGTCATGCCCTCCTGCATGGCGGCCGCCCGGGACGGCACGAGCGCCGCCGCCGCGAAGCCTGCCAGCACGATGAACAGGACCACCCCGAATCCCATGAGCACTCCGTCCATGGCGCTTTCCTCTCGGCTCGGGGCCTCGGCAAGGAGCCGGACCCGGCGAAGCCCCGCCCCCGCGGATCTGCGGGGACGGGGCGTGGCGTATAGGGTGTTCTTCCTAGCGCACCAGGCACGGCCGCTTCGGGTCGAACTGCCAGTCCGGGACCAGGTACTGCATGGCGACGGCGTCGTCGCGGGCGCCGAGGCCGTGCTCGAGGTAGAGCGCGTGCGCCGCGTCGAGCCGCTCGCGGTCCAGCTCGATCCCCAGCCCGGGGGCGTCCGGGACGCGGATCTCGCCGCCCTCGATGCGGAGCGGATCCCGCGTGAGACCCTGCCCGTCCTGCCAGATCCAGTGGGTATCCAGTGCGGTGATCTCGCCCGGGGCCGCGGCGCCGACATGCGTGAACATCGCCAGGGAGACGTCGAAGTGGTTGTTGGAGTGCGAGCCCCACGTCAGGCCGAACTCCTTGCACAGCTGGGCGACGCGGACGGAGCCGGCCATGGTCCAGAAGTGCGGATCAGCCAACGGGATGTCGACGGCTCCCGCGCGGACGGCGTGCGCCATCTCGCGCCAGTCGGTGGCGATCATGTTGGTCGCGGTCGGCAGCCCGGTGGCCCGGCGGAACTCCGCCACCACTTCACGGCCGGAGAAGCGGCCCTCCGCGCCGCACGGATCCTCCGCGTACGCGACGACCCCCTGCATGCGCCGGCCCAAGCGGATCGCCTCCTCGAGGAGCCAGCCGCCGTTGGGGTCGAGCGTGATCCGGGCGTCGGGGAAGCGCTCCTTGAGCGCCGTCACGGCGTCGACCTCGGCGTCGCCGGACTGGACGCCGCCCTTGAGCTTGAAGTCCTGGAAGCCGTAGCGTGCCTGCGCGGCCTCCGCGAGCCGGACGATGGCCTCGGGTGTCATGGCTTCCTCGCGGCGCACGCGTTCCCAGGCGTCGGCTCCGTCCGGCTCCCGCAGGTACGGCAGGTCCGTGGCGTCGGGGTTCCCGACGTAGAAGAGGTAGCCGAGCATCGGCACGGAGTCCCGCTGCTGGCCGTCGCCGAGCAGCTCGGCGACGGGGACGCCGAGGAACTGCCCGTGCAGGTCCAGCAGGGCGGACTCGAGCGCCGTCACGGCGTGCACCGTGGTGCGCAGGTCGAAGGTCTGCAGCCCGCGCCCGCCCGCGTCGCGGTCGGCGAAGGCCGCGGCGACCTCGCGGAGCAGGGACCGGAACCGGGCCACGGGGCGTCCTGCGACGAGTGCGCCGGCCTCCTCGATCGTGGAGCGGATCTTCTCGCCGCCCGGGACCTCGCCGAGCCCGGTGCGGCCGTCGGAGTCCGTGACGATCACGATGTTCCGCGTGAAGAAGGGGCCGTGGGCGCCGGAGAGGTTCAGCAGCATCGAGTCGTGCCCCGCGACGGGCACCACCTCGACGCCGGCGACGACGGGAGCCTGCGCCATGCCGCTACCGCCCCTCGTTCTCGGCGGAGACCTCGACCGTGCCGTCGACGCGGCGGTTCAGCCCCCAGGGGTTGGCCTCGCGCAGCGGTTCGGGCAGGAGGGCGTCGGGGAGGTTCTGGTAGGCGACCGGGCGGAGGAATCGATCGATCGCGAGGGTGCCGACCGACGTCGTCCGCGAGTCCGAGGTGGCCGGGAAGGGGCCGCCGTGGACCATGGCGTGGCCCACCTCGACGCCCGTCGGCCAGCCGTTGGCCAGGATCCGGCCTGCCTTGCGCTCGAGGACGGGCAGCAGCGGTGCGGCCACGGCGTGGTCCTCATCCGTCAGGTGCAGCGTGGCGGTGAGCTGGCCCTCGAGGCGGCGCGCCGCGGCGACGAGCTCGGCGGCGTCCCGGTAGCGGATGATGAGCGATGCGGCGCCGAAGATCTCGGCGTGCAGGACCTCGTTCGCCAGGAACGTGGGCACGTCGGCCCCGAAGACCGCGGGTGCCGGGGCGTTCTCCGTCCCTCCTTCGGTCCCGCGGCCCACGAGTCCGACGCCGGACTGGGCGCCGAGCGCGTCGACTCCCTCCGTCCACGAACCGGCGATGCCGCGGGTCAGCATGGTCTGTCCGGGGGCCGGGGCGATGGCTCGGCCGACGGCCTCCACGAACGCGTCTCCCCGCGCGCCCGCGGGCACGAACACGAGCCCCGGCGCGGTGCAGAGCTGGCCGCTGGACCCGGTGACGGAGCCGATGTAGGCGGTGGCGAGGGCGTCGAGGTCGCCCGCGAGCGCCCCGTCGAAGAAGAACACCGGGTTGATCGAGCTCATCTCGGCGTAGACCGGGATCGGTTCCGGGCGCGCGGCGGCCGTGGACATGAGCGCCGTGCCCGCGCCGCGGGATCCCGTGAAGCCGACGGCCTTGATCACGGGATCGGCCGCGAGGGCCTGGCCGACGCTGGCCCCGGGGCCGTAGATCAGGGAGAAGACGCCCGGGTGCAGCTCCAGATCGCGGACCGCGTCGGCGATCGCGTGGCCGACGATCTCGCTCGTGCCCGGGTGCGCGTTGTGGGCCTTGAAGACCACGGGGCAGCCGGCGGCCAGGGCCGAGGCGGTGTCGCCGCCCGCCGTGGAGAAGGCGAGCGGGAAGTTGCTGGCCCCGAACACGGCGACGGGACCCAGCGGGATCTTGCGCTGCCGGATGTCCGCACGGGGCAGCGGCGTCCGGTCCGGTCGGGCGGGGTCGATCCGGACCCCGCGGTGGTCTCCCTGGCGGACGACGGCGGCGAAGAGCCGCAGCTGTCCCGTGGTGCGTCCGCGCTCGCCGGTGAGGCGGGCCTGCGGCAGCCCCGTCTCCTGCATGGCGCGGGCGACGAGCTCGTCGCCGACGGCCTCGATGTTGTCGGCGATCCGCTCCAGGAACGCGGCGTGCGTCTCCGGGTCGAGCGTGCTGAAGGACTCGAACGCTTCCTCGGCGGCCGCGGTCGCCCGGGCCAGCTGAGAAGCATCGATGAGCGTGTAGGCGGGCTCGAGGGCCTCGTTGGTGGCGGGGTCGAAGCCGTTGACGGTCCCGTTGGTGCCGGGCGTCTCGGTGCCGGCGATGATCGAGTGGCCGGCGAGGGTGGCCTGCGTGGTGGGCATGTGCTGCTCCTTGCTGGGTAATCCGGGTCAGGCGGTCGGGGCGGCGGCGCTCAGGACGGCCGGGAGGCCGTCGGCCGCGTCCGGGCGGATGCCCGCGGCGTCGATCAACGCGGACAGGTCGGCGATGTCCGCCTCGGTGAGGTCCTGCAGCGGCGGGCGGACGGGGCCGGCGTCGCGTCCGACGGCGATCAGGCCGCCCTTGACGATCGAGACGCCGTAGCCCTTCACGCGGTCGCGGATGTCGAGGTAGGGAAGGACGAAGCGGTTGAGCTTCTCGGTGACGGCGGCGCGGTCCAGGCGGCGCACGTCGGCGTAGAACTCGAGGGCGAACTCGGGGACGAAGTTGTACATCGCGGAGGAGTACGTGCTCATGCCCAGCTGCAGCATCGGCAGCGCGAAGGTCTCGGCGGTCGGCAGGCCGCCGAGGTAGAACAGGCGGTCGCCGTTCTTCGCGACGACGCGCGTGACGTGCTCGATGTCGCCCGTGGCGTCCTTGAAGCCGATGAAGTTCGGGTGGCGCTCGGCGAGACGGGCGACCGTGTCGGCGGAGTAGATGGCGTTGGCGCGGTTGTAGACGATGACGGCGATGTCGGAGGCCTCGCAGACGGCCGACACGTGGGCCTCCAGCCCGGCCTGGTCGCACTCGGTCAGGTAGGGCGGGAGCAGCAGCAGGCCCTCGGCCCCGGCCTCGGCCGCGGCGCGGGCGTTCTCGACGGCCTGGTTCGTGGCCCCTCCGGCGGAGGCGAGGACGGGGACGCGGTCGCCTGCCTCCTCGACGGCCATGCGGACGACGGCGGCGGACTCGGCCGGGCTCAGGCTGAAGCCCTCCCCGGTGCCACCGGCGGCGAACAGCCCGGCGACGTCGAAGCTCGACTGCCAGTCCAGGTGGCGGCGGTAGGCCGCCTCGTCCACCTGCAGCTCGGCGGTGAAGGCCGTGACGGGGAAGGACAGGAGTCCGTCCTTGAGACGATCGGCGAGCTCTTGGGGCGTGTACTGGGCCACGGTGCATCTTCCTTTGATCTGGTGCCGTGCGCGGCATCGGATGGGTTCGTGCTCCACCCTAGGAACGGCACATGATGCCTGTCCAAGCCCCTTTTTGTATGGATTGATACCCACACGGCATCGACTGGCTTCAGTCGACGGGGCGGGCCAGGAGTCCGAGGAGCCGCTGCAGTGCCGGGTTGCGCGATCCCTTGAGCCAGATCGCGTGCAGCTGGACGACGTCCCGCTCGTCGCCCTCGAGCCGGAGGTAGGAGACGCCGTCGATCCCCAGGAGCCGGGCGGACTCCGGGACGAAGGCGACGCCGCGCCCGGCGGCCACGAGGGCGACCATGGTGAGGATCTGGCTCACCGTGTGGACCACGTTGCCGTGCTGGACCGGCATGTGGCGCACGGCGAGATCGTAGAAGTACCGGGCCTTGGTGGGGGAGTGCATGATGAGCGGCACGTCGCCGAGGTCGCCCTCGCCGACGGGGCGGCGCAGGCGGTCCAGGGGGTGGCCTGCCGGAACGGCGAGCAGGAGCGATTCGGAGAGGAGGAGTCGCGACTGGAAGAGCTCGGTGTCGAAGGGCGGGCGGGCCAGCCCGAGGTCGAGCTCGCCGTTCTGCAGGGCCTGGACCTGCTCACCCGTCACGAGTTCGCGCAGGTCGACGTCGATCCCGGGCAGCTCGTCGGAGATCTGCGACAGCAGGGGGCCGAGCAGGCTGAAGCCGGTGGCGGCGGTGAAGCCGATCCGGACGACGCCGGCCTGACCCTCGGCGATCCGGCGGGCGGTGAGCGGCGCCTGGTCTGCGGAGACGACGAGCCGCCGGGCGTCCGCCAGGAAGGCGAGTCCCGCCGCGGTCAGCGAGACCTTGCGGTTGTCGCGCTCGAGGAGCTCCACCCCGACCGCCTTCTCGAGCTTCTGGATCTGTCGGCTCAGTGGCGGCTGGGTCATGTTCAGGCGTTCGGCCGCGCGCCCGAAGTGCAGCTCTTCGGCCACGGCGATGAAGCTGCGGACCTGGTCCAGGGTGAACATCATGCCCTCCGGGTATTAGTCAATGCAGTAATGGGCTTGGACATGCATCATAATCGCTTTCTAGGCTCGATCCGCGAACAGTTCGTGACGACGCTCACAGGTCACGGACCCCCACAGCCAAGGAGCCCAACGATGCAGTTCCCTTCCCGTAGGACCGTTCTTTCCCTTGCCGCCGCCTCCGCCGTCCTCGCCGTCACGGCATGCGGCGGCAACGTCGGGGGCGGCGGCGCCGACGCCGCCGACTTCCCGACCGGCCCCGTCACCATCACCGTGGGCCAGGCCGCGGGTGGTTCCACCGACCTGATCGCGCGTTCGATCGCCGATGGCATCTCGAGCGAGCTCGGTGTCGCCGTCCCCGTCCTGAACAAGCCCGGTGCCAACGGCGCGCTCGCCACGAAGGAGACCGCCGGCCAGGCGGCCGACGGGTACAACCTCGTCCTCCTCAACGCCTCGCTCATCACCATCACGCCGCTGGCCGTGAGCGAGAACGAGGCCGTCGACCTCGACGGGCTCGACGTCATCAAGGGCCTCTCCCAGGACGACTACGTCCTCGTCGCGAGCACCGCGTCCGGCTTCGAGTCGCTCGACGACCTGAAGGAGGCCTCGGGCTCCGTCACCTACGGCACCACCGGCGTCGGAACGGGCTCGCAGCTCGCCCAGGCCGTCCTCTTCGAGCAGGCCGAGATCAAGGGCACTGCCGTCCCGTTCGATTCCGGCGCGCCCGCGCTGACCGCCGTCCTGGGCAACCAGGTCCAGGTCGCCACGGTCCAGCTGGGCGAGGCCAAGGCCCAGATCGACGCCGGCAAGGTGACCCCGCTCGTCGTCTTCTCCGCCGAACGGAACGAGTTCCTCCCCGACGTCCCGACCGCCGTCGAGTCCGGCTACGATGTCCCCGTCTCCCAGTTCCGCGCCCTCGCGGCACCGAAGGGACTGCCGCAGGAGGTCAAGGACAAGCTCGTGGCCGCCGTCGACTCGGCCGTCGGCCAGGACGCCTACAAGAGCTTCAACGAGTCGAACCTGCTGACCCCGCACGAGATCTCCGGCGACGAGGTCGTCACGGAGTGGACCGAGCTGGCGGACAAGTACCGCGCCCTCACCGAGGAGCACGGCATCTCCCTGACCGGGAACTGAGCAGGGACCGGCGACCGGCGCAGCCCCCAGGGCAGGAGAAGACCATGAACCAGACCATCCACGAGGGCCCCGGCCCCCAGTCCAACGATCCCGTGGAGTCCGCGGCGGAACCGGATCCGTTGACCCCGGAACAGCTCGCCGCCTTGTGGGAGGAGGAAGCCCCACCGCCGGCCGGAGGGCTGTCCAACCTGATCTCCTCCCTCTTCGCGACGGCGCTCGGCGGCGCGGGGATGGCCCTCGCCGCCGGGCTCGGTCTGGGGACACCCGCCGCTCCCGGGCCGGGGCTCTGGCCGTTCGTGATGTCGCTGGCGATCGTCGTCTTCGGGGCGGTGCAGATCGTCGTGGGCCGCCACGGCGGGGACGGCGAGAAGTTCTCCAAGCTGTCCTGGCTGACCGCGGCCGGATTCGCGACGCTCATCGGACTCGTCCTGCTGATGCCCGTGATCGGCTTCGAGATCCCCTCGCTGCTCCTGTGCCTGGTCTGGATGAAGCTCCTGGGCGGGGAGACGTGGCGTGCGGCCGTGCTGTACTCGCTCCTCGTCGTCGCCGGCTTCTATGCGATCTTCATCCTCGCCCTGGGGACCACCATCCCCCACCTCTTCTGACGCACCCGAGACCAAGGAAACGGCATGGATTCCCTGCAACCGGTCCTCGACGGCTTCGGCGTCGTCCTCGACCCCACCAACCTCCTCTACTGCCTGATCGGCGTCGTCATCGGCATGCTGATCGGCGTCCTTCCCGGGCTTGGCCCGGCCGCGACGATCGCCATCCTGCTGCCGCTGACCTACGGCATCGAGCCGGTGACGGCGATCATCATGCTCGCCGGCATCTTCTACGGCGCCCAGTACGGCGGAACCATCACGTCCGTCCTCCTGAGGCTGCCCGGCGAAGCCAGTTCCGTGGTCACCGTCTTCGACGGCTACATGATGGCCAAGCAGGGCCGGGCCGGGACGGCCCTCGGCATCGCCGCCGTCGGCTCCTTCATCGGCGGCACCGTGGCGATCGTCGGACTGACATTCCTGGCGCCGCTCGTCGCCGGATTCGCCCTCGACTTCGGCCCGGCCGAGTATGCGGCCCTCGCGCTGCTGGGCATCCTCCTCGTCGCCACGATCAGCAACGGCGCCCGGATCAAGGCGCTCATCGCGGCCGCGGTGGGGCTGCTCCTCGCGACGGTGGGCCGGGACGTGTTCACGGGGGCCGAGCGCTTCACGTTCGGAAACCTGAGCCTCGCCGACGGCATCGACTTCGTTCCCGTGGCGATGGGCCTCTTCGGCCTCGGTGAGATCCTCTACAACCTCGAGGAACGCCACCGTGCGGCCAAGGCGCCGTCGAAAGTCACCAACGTGTGGCCGTCGCGGAAGGACCTGCGCGAGTCCAGAGGCGCGATCGGCCGCGGCTCCGTCCTGGGCTTCTTCCTCGGCATCCTGCCCGGAGGCGGAGCCACCATCTCCTCGATGGCCGCCTACGCCATGGAGAAGAAGCGGGCCAAGGACCCCTCGCGCTTCGGCAAGGGGGCGATCGAGGGCGTGGCCGGTCCCGAGACGGCCAACAACGCGGCCGCCACGAGCTCGTTCATTCCGCTCCTGACGCTCGGCATTCCCGCGAACGCCACCATGGCGCTGATGTTCGGCGCCCTGCTGATCCAGGGGGTGACCCCGGGCCCGCAGCTCGTTGAACAGCACCCGGACCTCTTCTGGGGCGTCGTGAACTCGATGTACATCGGCAACATCCTGCTGCTCATCATGTCGATTCCCCTCATCGGGATCTTCGTCCGGATCCTCCGCGTGCGGGCCGCCATCCTGGCC
Organism: Zafaria sp. Z1313; assembly: GCF_050563205.1. Taxonomy (NCBI): domain Bacteria; kingdom Bacillati; phylum Actinomycetota; class Actinomycetes; order Micrococcales; family Micrococcaceae; genus Zafaria; species Zafaria sp. Z1313. Next base: position 43,240 of record NZ_JBNWUK010000004.1, on the reverse strand, counting down.
CCGGTCACGGTGCTGATCACGATGCTGGGTGCCTACACGATCAACAACTCGATGTTCGATGTGGTCCTCGTGGTGTTCTTCGGGGCCGTCGGGTACCTCATGAAGAAAACCGGCTTCGAACCCGGCCCGCTCGTCCTGGCGTTCGTCCTGGGTTCGCTCCTCGAGGCCAGCCTCCGCCGCTCGCTCCTCGTGTTCGAGGGCGACCTGACCGGGTTCCTGACCCGGCCGATCTCGGCGACGCTGCTCGTGCTCTTCGTCATCGTGGCCGTGATGCCGCTCGTTCAGTCCGCGCTGCGCCGCCGCAAGGCCGCAGCCCCCATCGTTGAAAAGGAAAACGCATGAGCATCCTCGTTGGATACGTTCCCACGCCGGCCGGCGAGGCCGCCGTCGACGCCGGCATCGCAGAGGCGAAGCTGCGCGGCGAAGCGCTGCTGCTCGTCAACTCCCAGCGCGAAGGCGCACTCGTGGACAAGGCCGTTGCGAGTCCGGAGGACCTCGGCCGTGTCGAGGCCGCGGCTCGCGGGGCAGGCGTCGACCTGCAGGTCCTGTCCTCGACGCATAGTGACGATCTGGCGGAGGAGATCCTCGAATTGGCGGAACAGCATGCCGTCTCGCTCATCGTGATCGGGCTGCGGCACAGGAGCCAGGTCGGCAAGTTCATCATGGGCTCCCATGCCCAGCGGATCCTGCTCCAGGCAGATCGGCCCGTGTTGGCCGTGAAGGCGAACTCGAGGCGCTGAATCGCCAGAAGGCGCTTCGGGGCCCTACCAGGGGCCGGTGCTGGATGTTTCCAGTGCCGGCCCTTTCGTGTGTCGGGCCGACGTTGTTAGAAGGGTGGCTCCTCGGGGGTTGGCGGCGTGTACGGCGCGTCGGCGCCGGCGTCCGTCGGGGTTTCGGCCGGAGTCTCGGTCGGCGGAGTCGCGCCGCCGGTGACGTCGGGATTCGGCTGTGTCGAGGAGGTCGTGGTGCCGGGGATCGACGCCGTGGCGGGTGGTGGCGTCTGGTCCGGTGGAGGGGTGTCGGGGAGTTTGGCGGGGTTGTCGTTGATGGCTTGGCGTAGCGGGGCGATGTCGTGTTCGTCGTGGCGGAGCCCGGGCCCGTCGTCGGCGTCGGCGTCGTGGTGATTGGCGTTCTCCGAGGGTTCGACCGGCTCCGTTGTCGCGGGTAATGCCGATGACGTCGGCGCTGGTGCTGATGCCGTTGGTGTCGATGGTGTCCCGGACGCTGGTGCCGCTGCCTCCGCTGAGGTCCCCTCCGTCGCCGACGCCGGTGGTGCCGCCGCCGATGTCGGGGCCGGGGTTGGGGTGGTGGTCCAGGGGATGGCGGGGGTGGTGGTGTAGGTGGTTCCGGTGGGTGAGGTGTGGGTGGTGGTGCCGTCGGGGTGCAGGGTGGTGCGCCAGGCGCCGATGGTCTTGTAGGTGTGGTGTTTGGGGCAGGCGGGGGAGAGGTTGTCCAGGTCGGTGGTTCCGCCGTGTTGCCATTCGGTGACGTGGTCGGTGTCGGATTGGAGGGCGGGGCGGGTGCAGCCGGGGTGGGTGCACAGGGGTGTGCGGGCGGCGATCAGGCGGCGTTGGTCCTTGGTGGGCCGGTAGCTGCTGCGGCCCATCGCGACGAGGGAGGTGCCGTCGGGGGCGGCGTAGAGCCGTTCCCAGGTCCGGGCGCGGGCGGCGTAGGCGCGGGCGGTCTCGAGGTCGATCGGGCCGTAGCCGGCCAGTTCCGCGCATCCGGCCACGAGCCCGTTCCCGGCCAGCCCGCCCGGCGGCGCCTGGACTCCAGGGCCGGCGGGGTTGGTGTTGTTGTCGTGGTTGGGGGGTAGGGCGGTGAGGGCGGTGTGGGGCAGGATGATCATGATCTCGGGGCGGATCGCGGCGGTGCCGGGGGTGGTGCCGGTGCCGGACAGGAGGAGCTCGGTCGCGGCGTCGGCGCGGAGCTGGTCCATGGTGCGCGTTTCGCCGGGCTGGTTGCGCATCGAGCGGGCGATGCGGTGAAGGCGGTCGTGGATGGCGTGGGCGGAGACGGCGTCGAGGCGGATCCCGAGGGTGCACATCCCGTCGTCCTCGGGGGCGAGCCAGGTCCGGCGGTGTCTTTGCGCGCGGCGGGCGCGTTCGGGCGGGGCGACCTCGTCCAGGCTCGGGCGCAGGCGGCGGGCCTTGGCCGCGAGCAGGCGTGGGGGGCGCCCGGGGGCGTGGGCGAGCAGCGCGGCCTCCATCCTGTCCCTGGCCCGGGCGGCCTTCTCCCCGGCCGCGGCGCGGGCGCTGCGGTAGGCCTCCCACGCGTGTTCCCCGGCCCCGGGGGCGGGGGCGGTGACGGGGAGGGGTTGGAGGCCCTCGCAGGCGCGCAGGATGGTGCGCACGTGTTCGGGGCTGACGAGTCCGTCCTCCAGGGCCCGCAGGCTCGCCCGGCGCTCCCCGCGCAACTGCAGGGCCTCGTGGATCCGGCCGGTGGCCGGGCCCTCGTCCTGTCCGGTGGCCGCGGCGATCTCGGATCCGGCCAGCGAGGCCTCCCAGCCCGGGGCGGGCGTGGTGCGGGCGAACGCGTCCGCGGTCAACGCCAGGACCTTCACGGTCTCGGCTTCCACGGCCGCGCGGGCCCGGGCCAGCCCGGTGGCGAGGATCCTGCCGTGCGTGGCCGTGAAGCGGTCCTCGTCCAGGACCACGATCCGCCCGTTGCGGTACCCCGCGACCGTCCGGTCGATCCCGGGCAGCGGATACACCCCGTCCACCGGAATCCGCGCCGCCGTGCCCTCACCCGCGCCCTCGGGCGCGCCGGCGGCGGTGTCGGCGGGATCCTCGTCTACGCCGAGCGTGGCCGGGTCCGCGCCCTCGATCCAGAAACGGTAGCTGAACATGCAACAACACTAGAACCCACATACGACAGAATGGGTAGAATCATCGAGACTGTGGGAAAGAATGTTCCCATCACCGTTGTGGAGGGCCAATGAGGGAATGCAGGGGTGGCCGAGCCGAAGTGACCGCCCTGCTGCCGCGCTCTCTCCGTGCCACGTTCGGTCTACAGCCCGCTCGATCCCTTCAGGCGCCGCCCCGAGTTGGCCAGATGCGTGCGCATGGCGGCGGCTGCGGCCGCGGCGTCGCCTTCCTCCAAGGCGGCCAGGATCGCGGCGTGCTCGGACGCCACGCTCGCGTGCCTCGTCGCCGGCCCGTCCGCGGGTCCCACCGTACGCCCGGCGGCGGGGGGTCGGCCGCCGGTCGGCGCCCCCTCGAGGCGTTGCCGCGGCATCGCGATCATCTGCGCTCCGAGCGCGTCGACGGCATCGAGCAGGTACGCGTTGCCGGCGGCCGCCGCGATCCCGCGGTGGAAGGCGAAGTCGTGGGCGAGCGCGTCGGACGGGCTGTCCGCGGCGGCGTCGAAGGCCTCGAGCTCGAGCCGGAGGGCCTGAAGCCCCGCCTCGGTGGAGCGCCGGGCGGCCAGTCCCGCGGTCTCGGACTCGATGGCCGCCCGGTAGGCCAGGAGCTCGAGGCGTTCCTCCAGGGAACGCGCCGGCCGCGTCCCGCTGGCCCCGGGTTCGGGGGGCGGGGTCAGGGCGAAGCTGCCGGAGCCGCGGCGAGTATGGACGAGTCCCTCGACCTGGAGCCTGGAGATCGCTTCGCGGACGACCGTGCGGCTCACGCCGTGCTCTGCGATGAGCGTGCTCTCGCTGGGGAGCTTGTCGCCGGGCGCGATCTCGCCCTCGACGATCCGCGCGCGCAGGGTCTCGACGAGCCGGGTGGTCAGATTCGAAGCCATGGATCCTAGGTTGTCATACGGGGAAGGGAGGACGACGGCGGGGCGCCGCCGGGAGCCGCGCCCCGCCGTTGTCCGGGGTGCTCGGGGTCAGCGCGTGCCGAACTCGACCGTGTCGGTGGTCCAGGCGCGGGCCTGCTCGCTGAACGTGAAGCCGAGGCCGGGGCGGTCGGGGACGATCATGCGGCCGTCGCGGGTCTCGAGGCGCTCGTTGAACAGCGGATCGAGCCAATCGAAGTGCTCGACCCAGGGCTCGCGCGGGTAGGCCGCGGCCAGGTGCAGGTGGATCTCCATCGCGAAGTGCGGGGCGAGGTCCAGCCCGGCCTGGTCGGCGAGGGTCGCGAGGCGCAGGAACTGGGTGATGCCGCCGACGCGCGGGGCGTCCGGCTGGATGATGTCGCACGCGCGTGCCGCGATGAGGCGCTCGTGCTCGGCGACGGAGGCGAGCATCTCGCCGGTCGCGATCGGGGTGTCGAGCGCGGCGGCGAGGGCGGCGTGGCCTTCGGCGTCGTAGGCGTCGAGGGGCTCCTCGATCCAGACGAGGTCGAACTCCTCGAGCCTGCGTCCCATGCGCAGCGCGGTGGCGCGGTCCCACTGCTGGTTGGCGTCGACCATGAGCGGCACGTCGGGTCCGATGTGCTCGCGGACGGCGGCGACGCGGCGCAGGTCCTCGGCGCCGTCCGGGAGGCCGACCTTGATCTTGATGCCGCCGATGCCCTCTTCGATCGAGCGGCTCGCGCGTTCCCTGACCTCCTCGATCGTGGCGTTGAGGAAGCCGCCGGAGGTGTTGTAGGTGCGCACGGAGTCGCGGTGCGCGCCGAGGAACTTGGCCAGCGGGAGGCCGGCACGCTTGGCCTTGAGGTCGTAGAGCGCGATGTCGAGGGCGGCGAGGGCCTGGGTGGCCACGCCCGAGCGGCCCACGGAGGCGCCGGCCCACAGCAGCTTGTTGTACAGCTTGGCGATGTCGTTGGGGTCCTCGCCGATCATCGTCTCGGCGACCTCGCGGGCGTGGGCGTACTGGGCCGGGCCGCCGGCGCGCTTCGAGTAGGAGAAGCCGAGGCCCTCGTGGCCCTGCTCGGTGGTGATCTCGGCGAAGAGGAAGACCACCTCGGTCATGGGCTTCTGGCGGCCCGTGAAGACCTTGGCATCGGAGATGGGCGTGGCCAGCGGGAGCGTCGCGGTGGACAGCTTGACGTGGCGGATGGTGTCGGGTGAGTAGCTCATGAACCAATAGTATAAGTAGCCAACTTATTCTACAAGTGGTTCGCGGGAGTGGGTTCAGGCGTTCACGGGCGTCAGCAGCCGGCCGCTCGCGAGGAAGCTCCGCAGGTTGGCCAGGCGTCAGCTCCGCCATGTCCTGCCGGGTCTCGCGCGTGGCGCTGCCGACGTGGGGGAGGACGACGACGGACTCGAGTCCCAGCAGCTCGTCGGGGACGTCGGGCTCGCGGGCGAAGACGTCGAGCCCGGCGCCGCCGAGCCGGCCGCCGGCCAGGGCGGAGACGAGCGCGTCCTCGTCCACGACGGTGCCGCGGGCGATGTTGACGAGGTGCCCCTCGGGGCCGAGCAGTTCGAGCGCGCGGGCATCCACGAGGCCCACGGAATCCGGCCCCCCGGCCGCGGCCACGACGAGGACGTCGACGGCGGCGCAGAGCTCGTGGACCGAAGCGTGGTAGGTGTAGGGCGAGCCGTCCACGGGGCGGCGGTTGTGGTAGTGGATCTCGCAGCGGAAGGCCTCGAGCCGGTCCGCGACCGCCCGCCCGATCCGCCCCAGGCCCAGGATCCCGACGCGCCGCCCGGTGGCGCGGGAAGAGAGCGGGTAGGACCCCTGGTTCCACCGGCCTTCGCGGAGGAAGCGCGACGAGGCGCTGAAGCGGCGCAGCGTGTCGAGGTAGAGGGCGATCGCCGTGTCCGCGACGCAATCGGTCAGCACGTCCGGGGTGTTGGAGACGACGATCCCGCGGTCGGTGGCCTGCGCGATGTCGGTGGCGTCGTAGCCCGCGCCGAAGTTGGCGATCGCCTCGAGCGCGGGCAGCCGCGCCATGAGGGGGCCGTCCACGCCCGCCCGGCCCGAGCAGACCGCGACGCGCACGTCCGCGCCGTGCCGGTCCAGGAAGGCGTCGCGCTCCGCCGGATCGTCGGGGAGCACCAAGGCGCCGAACTCCCCGTCCAACGCGTTCGCGACGGCGGGATTGACGGCGCCGACGCGCAGGATGGCGGTTGCCTCAAAGGCCAGGGGCGTGGCGGAAGTGTCCATGATTGAACACTAGGGACGAGCGGCCGGCCGCGTCCAACACCGTCTCGGCATCGGAGGATGCCGGGGCGGCATGGAGGAAGCCGCCCCGCGGCGGCCTCACCTGCCGCCGGACCCGCCCGGCGGCAGGGCAGGCGACGTGAGCCGGGCTACGCCGTCGTCCTCTTCCGGCCCTCCCCGCCCCGCTTCCCGGCCTCGAGCTCCTCGCGGTCCCGCCCGGTCCAGATCTTGATCACGGCCCAGGCCACGGCCGTGAGCGGAACGGCCAGGACGGCGCCGACGAGGCCGCCGAGGACGGTGCCGACCGTCAGGGCGAGCAGGATGACGAGCGCGTGCAGGTTCAGGGCCTGCGCCATGACCACGGGCTGCAGGAAGTTGCCCTCGAGCTGGTTCACGAGGATCACGACGCCGAGCACGACGAGCGCGATGACCGGCCCGTTGGCGACGAGCGCGACGAGGGTCGCGAGGATGCCGGCGAACGTCGCGCCGACCATCGGGATGAAGCTCGTCATGAACACGATCACGGCCAGCGGCAGGGCGAGGGGCACCTGCAGGATCGCGAGCGCGATGCCGATGCCGGCCGCGTCGACGGCCGCGATGGTCGCCGTGCCGCGGATGTAGCCGCCGAGCGTCTCGACGGTCCGGTGGCCCGAGTCGCGCCACTTGGGCTGCTGTTCGGCGGGGATCCAGGACAGGAAGAACTCCCAGATCCGGTCGCCGTCCTTGAGGAAGAAGAACAGGATCACGAGCAGCAGCACGAGCCCCGCGAAGAAGCTCGTCGCGGCCGAGAGCCCGGCGAACGCGCCGGCGCCGAACTGGCTGCTGGTCAGGAAGGACGTGGCCGTCTCCAGCGCCTCGTCGATCTGCTCCTGCGTGATGGTGAACGGCAGGTCCTCGATGAGGGACATGAGCTGGTTGAAGCCCGCGATGCCCTGCTCGAGGAGCGTGGGCCATTCGGCGCGGACCGCGAAGAACAGGGCCGTGCCGATCCCCCCGAGGACCACGAGCGAGCCCAGGAACACTGTCCAGGCCGCGAGCATCGCCGGCATCGCCTTGCGCAGCAGCCACACGAGCGGCCAGAGGGCGCTCGCGAGGATCAGGGCGATCAGCACGGGCAGCGCGGCGAGGGTCACCTGCAGCAGGCCGGCGACGCCGACGGCGGCGAGGGCGAGGACGAGCAGGATCTGGGCCGCGCGCGTGGCGGTCCGCCCGAGGTTGTCGCTCCACAGCCGCGCCACCCGCTCCGGGGGCGGGGCGATCCCGGAGAAGGGGTCGCCCGCCGCGTCGGGCGCGGCACCGGCGCGCGTCGCGACGGCGGCCCGGCCGGCGGCGACGGGGGCCGCGGCGTCATAGTGCAGCGCGCGGGCGGCGCGGCGGGTACGGCGCTTGCGGAAGGGGCGGAACGTCATGGTTCTCCTTGTGGATGGACTTTCCCCCACTCTAACGGCGCCCGGCCCGCCTGGAGGCAGGCTCCGCCGGGGTAGCGCGCATCCCGCGGCGCCCGTACCGTGGCCCCATGGACGCAGAGACCACGTTGACCACGTTCCAGTGGGGCTCCGACGAGCGCGGCAGCCCCTGGCTCCGCTTCGAGGCGGACGGCCGCGCGTACGGATCCGACGGCTGCAACCGGCTCATGGGCCGCTGGGAACGGGCCGACGGCGATGCGGTGGCCGTCGGGCCCATGGCGTCCACGATGATGTACTGCGAGGGAGTCGACACGTGGCTCCAGGGCATCGCCACCGTCCGCGTCCTCGTGGACGCGCTGGAGGTGTACGACGCCGGATCCTCCCTGATTGGGTCCCTCCCCGCCCAGCCGATCCCGGCCTAGCTGGGCAGGGGCGCGTCCCGGCCAAGCCGGCGCCCGCCTACTCGGCGATGTAGAGCAGGCGCTTGTTGACGAACTCGTCCATGCCGAGCGGACCGAGCTCGCGGCCGAAGCCGGAGCGCTTGACGCCGCCGAACGGCATCTCGGCGCCCTCGGCGGCGGCGGCGTTGACGTTGCTCATGCCGACGTCGAGGCGCTCGGCGAGCTTGCGCGCGCGGTCCGGGTCCGTGCTGAAGACGGCGCCGCCGAGGCCGTACTGGGTGTCGTTGGCGAGCCGGAGGGCCTCCTCGTCGGAGGCGACCTTGTAGACCACGGCGACCGGCCCGAAGAGCTCCTCGGAGTAGGCGCGCATGCCCTCGGTGACGCCCGTGATGACGGCGGGGGCGAGGTAGGCGTCCGGGCCGTCGGAGATGGTGCCGCCGACGTGCAGGGTGGCGCCCTGCTCGACGGTGTCGCGGACCTGCCGGGCCAGCCCCTCGGCGGCGGCGCGCGAGGAGAGCGGGCCGTAGGCGCCGTCCTCGTCGGCGGCCGGGTCGCCGGGCTTCATGGCGGAGGCGAGGGAGGTCAGTTCGGAGACGAACTCGTCGTAGATGTCCTCCATGACGATCATGCGCTTGTTGGAGTTGCAGGCCTGGCCCGTGTTCTCCATGCGGGTCTCCCAGGCAGCCGCGGCGGCGGCCTTGACGTCGTCGGCGTCGAGGACCACGTAGGGATCCGATCCGCCGAGCTCGAGCACGGCCTTCTTCAGGTTCTTCCCGGCGAGCTCGCCGATGATCGCGCCGGCCCGCTCGGAGCCGGTCAGCGAGACGCCCTGGATGCGCTCGTCGGCGATGATGTCGGCGATCTGCGCGTGGGAGGCGAACACGTTCTGGTAGACGCCGGCCGGGACGCCGGCGTCGTCCATGATCTGCTGGATCGCGAGCGCGGAGCGCGGGCAGGACTCGGCGTGCTTGAGGATGATCGTGTTGCCGAGGACCAGGTTCGGGGCCGCGAAGCGGGCCACCTGGTAGTACGGGTAGTTCCACGGCATGATGCCCAGCAGCGGGCCGACGGGCAGCTTCTGGACCACGGCCTGGCCGCCGGAGAACGTCTTGATCGGCTGGTCCGCGGCGAGGCCCGGCCCCTCGGTGGCGAAGTAGTTGAAGATGTCCGTGCAGAACTCGGCCTCGCCCTTGGACTGCGAGAGCGGCTTGCCCATCTCCTCGGTGATGATCGCGGCGAGCTCGTCGGCGCGCTCGGTGAACAGCTCGGCGATGCGGGACACGATCGCGGCGCGTTCGGCGAGCGGGCGGCCCCGCCAGGCGTCGAAGGCGTCGGCCGAGGCGGCGAGCGCCTCCTGGACCTCGGCGTCGGAGGCGGTCGGGAACGTCTCCACCACCTCACCGGTGGCGGGGTTGACGACTCGGTACCCGGGTTCGGTGGATGCGGTGGCGGTGGAGCTCACGGCCGGTCTCCTTCTGCTGGGGTGTTCTGGCTGCTTGGTGGTTCGGGGCATGCCCGTGGCGCAACGGTTGAAATGCCACGGTAAACCCCATCATGTCGCGATTCGCGGCAAAAGTGAACCGCATCACGGAGGGCCTTGCCGGCATCCCGGGGTGGTGCCACGCTGGGGGCAGCCGGCCTGGTTCGCCCGCACGTTGATGGCCCGGATGTGGGAGGACGGGGTCCTCACCGTGAAGACCACCGAGCGCGAGGCGTTGGCGGCCTCCGACCCGGAGACGTTCTTCTGGACGCCGCACCACGAGCGCTCGCCGGCGCTCGTCCTGGTCCGCCTGGACCGCGTCGATCCCTCCGAGCTGGAGGAACTGCTCGACGAATCGCACCGCATCGCCGGCGCGGTCCGCGGCGCGTGAGGACACCGGGCCTCCCCGGTGCAGGGGGCTAGAACCGCGAGGAGCTGCCCGAGCCCGAGAAGCTGCCGCCGCTGGAGCCGTAGCCGGTGCTGGAGGAGGACGCGGAGACGCGGCTCGAGTCGACCTGCTGCGTGCCCGACTGGTAGCCGAGCGAGAAGGCCGGGAGCGAGTAGTACACGTGTCCCGGGTAGGCGGTGTCCAGGATGCCGACGCCGCTGCGCCGCGGCGTCCGGGAGGCGCTCTTCTGCGCCTTGTCCATTTCCTGGCGCATGGTCTCCGCCTCCGAGGAGGACTTCGTGTACTGCTCGATGACCGCCTCGGCGTGGGACGAGAGCAGCTCCGAGAGCTCCGTGCGGGCGTCGCGCAGCCGGTCGAGGGCGTCGTCCGGCGTGATCCGGTCCTCGGCCAGCTCGGCCCCCGTGTCCTCGACGAGCTGGAGCGAGCGCAGGGCGAAGCCCGTGAGGGCCACTCCCGTCGCCGAGCCGCGGAGCTCTGCGTTGTCTCCCGTGAAGAGCGTGTCGATCGTCTCGAGCTCGTCGGAGAACGGTTCCGCCTGCCGCCGCCAGGCCTCGGCCCAGCGGGAGTTCTTGTTCAGCAGGTCGTTGGTGTCGCGGATCGCGTCGTCGAGGCCGTCGAGCGTCACGGCGTCGTCGGCCCAGGCCTTGGCCTGGTTGACCGACTTCTTGGTGGAGCGCTGCTGGGGAGTCCTGGCCGTGAGTTCCCCGCGACGGGCGTGCACCGAGTCGTACTTCGCGTGGAAGTCCCGGTAGCGCTCCAGCACGAGTGCCCCGTAGCGGGACGAATCCGGGATCGTGCGGGCGTGCAGCTCCGTGGCCTCGAGGTCCAGGGTGACGTTGCGGTAGCTCGCATCGCCCCGCTCCAGGGCCGCCCCGAACTGGCGGCGGTACGACGCGCGGACCGCGAGCGCTCCGCCTCCGCCGATCAGGGCGACGCCGCCGACGCTGCCGGCGGCGACGTAGAGGGCGGGGGAGCGGTACCAAGGCCGGTCGATGCGCTGGGCGCCCTCCTCGACCGCCTTGATCATGCCGTCGGTCCACTGGGCGTCGCGCAGCAGGTCGAACGTGGATTCCTGGATGTCCTCGCGCTGGGAGAGGGGGATGGCGCGGTCGTCACCCATGTAGGTGCCGATGTGCCGCCCGACCGGGTCGAGCCCGACGAGGTAGAGCCCGTCCGCCCACTTCTGGCCGTCGGCGCTGAGCCATTCGGGATGGTGCTCGCGGGCGTAGGCGAGGACGCGCTCGTTGAAGTTGTCCGATCCGCGGCCCTCCTGCGTGAACACGACGACCTTCGTCGGCGAGTAGAAGTCGACCTCGGCCAGGGCCGGGTCGAGCGTCGCACGGTCCAGCACCCCGGCGGTGTCCTCGACGACGACTTCGGTGGGCGGGGCGGCGGAGGCCGCGGGGGCAAGGCCGAAGAGCGCGGCCAGTGCGACGACGGCGGCGAGGGCGAGCCGCTGGATGGTGGAACGCATGGATGTCCTCCTCGGTGCGGATTTGTCCATCTCCACGCTATACCAGGGCCCCGGTCCGGCCGGACCCGGGAAACGAATGAAGCACCGGGCGTCCGCGGACAAGGAGGCGACAAACCGCGGATACCCGGTGCTTCTGATCACTCGCACCTTGAGAAGGTGGTTTCAGCCTAGGGGCCCTTTCTTGGAGTCCGCTGTGCGTGCGGTCGGAGGACGGTGGGAGCCCTCCGGGCCCTAGTAGTTCGACGGCGGATCGGAGGCCGGGAAGGACTCGTCCTCCCATTCCTCGACGAGCTCCTCGTCGTGGTCGTGCTTGCGGACCAGGGCGTCCTGGGCCGCGGCCTCCTCGGCCTTCGCGATGGCGTCGATGTTCTCGACGTCGCCGGGCAGCGGAACCTCGTCCTCGCCGGGGACGTCGCCGTGGTGTGCGCTCATGGTGGGCTCCTGGTCTCGGCGTGCCTGATGATCCCAGTGTGTCCCCGATGCGGGGAGGTGTCGAGGGGTCCGCTTAAAGGGGTGAGCACCGGCCGGTCGACTTTGGGGGGATGTCGATATCCGGCCGGTGCTCTCATCACTCGCACCTTCATGAGGTATCTATAAAACTAGGGCCCGAAGCTTGGCGTTCCCTGAAAAATGGGTCACAACGCACTGTGAATCGAGCGCAGCACCAGGGCGTCGCCCTGGCCGCCTCCGCCGCAGAGGGCGACGACGCCGGTTCCTCCCGTGCGCGCGAGCGCCATCGCCTGGTGCAGGACGAGCCGCGCCCCGGAGGCGCCGACGGGGTGGCCGAGCGCGATCGCGCCGCCTTCGCGGTTGATGGATTCCGGGTCGAGTCCGAGGTCGGCGGCCGATTGCAGCACCACGGAGGCGAAGGCCTCGTTGACCTCGACGGCGTCGAGGTCCCCGGGCGAGAGGCCCTCGCGGGCGAGGGCGGCCAGGATGGCGTCGCTCGGCTGCGAGTGCAGCGAGCCGTCCGGGCCCGCCGTCTGCCCGTGCGCTCCGACCTCGCACAGCCAGGCCAGTCCCGCGGCCTCGGCGGCGCGCTTCGAGGCGACGACGACCGCCGCCGCGCCGTCGGAGAGCGGCGAGCTGGAGCCGGCCGTGATCGTCGCGTCGTCGGCCGTGGAGAAGGCGGGCTTCAGCCCGGCGAGCTGCTCCGCCGTCGTCCCGGGGCGGATGCCCTCGTCCTCGGCGACCACGATGGGCGCGCCCCGCCGCTGCGGAACCTCGATGGGCGCGATCTCCTCGGCGAGCAGGGCGCGCGCGGCCTCGGCGCGCTGGTGGGACCGGGCCGCGAAGGCGTCCTGCCCGGCCCGTCCGATCCCGCGCTCGGCGTTGCCGCGGTCCGTCGCCGCGCCCATGAGCTCGCCCGTGAACGGGTCCTGCAGGCCGTCGTGCTGGAGCGAGTCCCGCAGCGGCGCTTCGCCGATGACGACGCCGGAGCGGAGCCCCGGGGCCAGATGCGGTGCGTTGGACATGGACTCCTGTCCCGCCGCGACCACGAACGCGGCCTCGCCGGTCCGGATCAGGCGCGCCGCGTCGATGACGGCCGTGAGCCCGGACAGGCACAGCTTGTTGATGGTCACGGTGGGCACGTTCCAGCCGATCCCGGCGCCGAGGGCCGCCTGGCGCGCCGGTCCCTGCCCGGCCCCGGCGAGGACGACCTGGCCCACGATCACGTGGCCCACGCGTTCGGGCCCGATCCCGGCGCGCAGCAGGGCGTGGCGGATGGCGTGGCTGCCGAGCTCGTTGACGGTCAGCGGGGACAGCGCCCCGCGGAAGCGGCCGAAGGGCGTGCGGGCCCCGGCGAGGATGACGGGGGTGTCGCCGTCGGTGGCGTGGCTCATGGTGTTCCCTCCTGGGAGCGGGTGGGGGCCGGGGACGGGGTGGTGGATAGGGTGGAGGCATGGCCGAGACCACGAATCCACTGGACGGGACGCGCGTGTCCTTCGACGTCGAGGGCCGGGGCCCCGCCGTCGTGCTGCTGCACGGTTCGGCGCTGTCCCGGGCGATCTGGCGCGGGCTGGGCTACGTCAAGGCGCTCAAGGAGGACTTCACCGTCCTGCGGGCCGACCTGCGCGGCCACGGCCGCAGCGGCAAGCCGCACGATCCGGGCGCGTACGCCATGGAGCTCGTCGCCTCGGACGTGCTCGCCGCGATGGACGCGGCCGGGATCGGCAGCGCCGCCGTCGTCGGGTACTCCTTCGGCGGACGCACCGCGTTCTCGCTCGCCGCCGGCGCTCCGGAGCGCGTGGAGCGGATCGCGAGCCTGGGCGGGACCTTCCGCTCCGCCGCCGGACAGGTCGAGAGGATCTTCTTCGACGGCTACCTCGATGCCCTGCGCGACGGCGGCATGCAGGCGTTCGTCGACGGCTTCGCGGCCGCCGGGCGCCCGCTTGATCCGGCCACGCGGGCCGCGTTCCTGGCCAACGACCCGCAAGCGCTCGTGGCCTACTTCGAGCGGACGGAGGTCCAGGAGGGGCTGCCGGAGGAGGAGCTGGCCCGCCTGGAGCTGCCCGCGCTCCTGATGGCCGGCGGCCGCGACCGCGGGCGCCTCGAGGATGCCCGCCGCGCCGCGGAGCTCATGCCCGCGGCCCGCTTCGCCGAGCTGCCCGGCCGCACGCACGCGTCCACGCTCTTCCCGGCGGACGAGGTCCTGGGGCATCTGCGTCCCTTCCTGCTCAACCGGTGAAGGCCGAGTGCCCCGTGATGGAGCGCCCGATGATAAGCGCCTGCACGGTCTCGGTGCCCTCGTAGGTGTGGATGGCCTCGAGGTCGGCGAAGTGGCGGGCGATCCGGTTGTCGAGCAGGATCCCGTTGCCGCCGAGCAGGTCGCGCGCGTTGGAGGCGATCTGCCGGGCCGTGCGCGTGCACGTGTACTTGGCGAGCGAGGCCTGCACGGGGCTCAGGGTCCCGGCCTCCTCGCTGCGCGTCATCTGCCGGACCATGAGCTGCATCGTCGCGAGCTCGGAGTGCATGCGCGTGAGGCGTTCCTGGATGATCTGGCTCGCGGCGAGCGGGCGGCCGAACTGGATCCGCTGGCCCGCGTACTGCACGGCCGTCTCGTAGCAGGCCATGGCGTGGCCGACGGCGGACCAGGCGACGCCGAGCCGGGTCGCGAAGAGGACCTTGGAGGTGTCCTTGAACGTGCGGGCGCCCGGCATGACGTGGCTGTCGGGGACGAACACGTCCTCGAGGCGGATGTGGGCCTGCCAGATGGCGCGCAGGCTCAGCTTGTTCTCGATCGTCGTGCCGGTGTAGCCCTCCCACTCCTGCTGGACGATGAAGCCGCGCACGTCGCCCTCGTCGTCGCGCGCCCACACCACGGTGATGCCGCCCGTGGAGCCGTTGCCGATCCACTTCTTCTCGCCGTTGAGGACGTAGCCCCCGTCCACGCGCGTCGCGCGGGTCTCGAGGGAGACGGAATCGGAGCCGTGCGTCGGCTCGGTGAGCGCGAACGCCCCGAGGACCTCGGCGCGGGCGAGCTTCGGGACCCACTGCCCGATCTGCTCCGCCGAGCCGCACAGCGCCACGGAGCGCAGGGCGAGTCCGGCCTGGACCGCGCCGATCGTGCCCACCGAGCCGTCGCCGCGGCTGAGTTCCATGTTCACGAGTCCCGCGGCGAGCGGGGACATCCGCGGGTAGCCGTCGACGTCGACGCCGTCGCGCAGGAGGTCGAGCTCGCCGAGGCGCGTGGCGAGGTGGAACGGGTAGTCGGCGCGGTTCCAGTAGTCGTCGATGACGGGCCGCACCTCCTCGAGGCTGAAGCGGCGGGCGCGGTCCCAGTAGGCGCGGTCGGCCTCCGGGACGTCGTCGAAGACGCCCGCGGGGTCGACGTCGACATCGCCCCAGAGCTCGTATCCGGGCTCGACCGTGCCGTCGGGGAAGGGGGCCGTGGGGCGCGTACCGGTCGCGGGGGAGGAGGTCATGGAGGGTCCTTCGTCGTGGGGTTGCCTCCCACCAGCATCCATGACACTGCGTTTCACGTCAAGGAACGCGGTGTCACACGCCGAGGGCCCGCCGGACCTCGGCGACGATGTCCTCGCTCCCCGCGCCGGGGTCCAGGACGGTGACGACGACGGGGCCCCGCCCCGGCGTCGTTCCCGGTGGCGGTCCCGCCGGCGCGTCCGGCGCCGTTCCGGCGGAGCCCGGGCCCCCGGAGCCGGGGACCGCGAAGTACGGGGCGAAGAGGCCGGCCAGCGCGCGCAGCTCGCCCTCGAGCTCGGCCCGCAGGCCCGCACCGCGCGTCGAGAGCCAGCGCCGCAGGTAGGCGTTGTGGACGGCGACGACGCCCGCGCAGAACGCGATGCAGGCCGGGGGAACGGCCTCGCCCGCCGCGGCGGCCACGGGCCGGAACGCACCGGCCAGGCCGTGGCGGAAGGCGCGCTCGTAGCGGTGCGTGCTCACGAGCTCGCGGTCGCGCAGCGCCGGGACCTCCTGCAGGAGCCGGTGGCGCAGCAGGGACGCCTCGGGGCGGGCCGCGTGGTGGTCGAAGACGCCGAGCGCCCCCGCGACGGCCGCGTGGCCCGGGTGCGGCCCGGCCGCCGCGAGCGTGCGCTCGAGCTCGGCGAGGACGGACTCCAGGTCGGCGAAGACCATGTCCTCCTTGGTGCCGTAGCGGCGGAAGAACGTGCTGCGGCTGATGCCCGCCGCGGCCGCGAGCTGGTCGACGCTCGTGGCATCGAAACCCTGCTCCACGAGCAGGCGCAAGGCGTCTTCGGGGATCGCGGAGGGGGCCGTCATGCCCGAGAATCTAGCACGCCCCCCGCCCCGGGACGCCCGCCGCGGCTGTGTGCGACGGCCTCGGCGAGCTCGGCGAGGCGGTGGGCGCGGGAGGACTCGGCCGGCGTGAACGGCTCGCCCGGCCGGTAGGCGGTGAGCGGGGCGCCCGTCGCCGTGGGCAGGCGCAGGACCTCCCCGTCGGCGGCGTCCGCCGCGAAGGAGCCGGGCGGGCCCGTGGGGCGGCCGTCCCACGCCGGATCGGCGCAGCGGATCGTCCCGGCGTGCGCCACGCGCGCCGACAGCAGCTCGGCCACGGCCTCGGGCAGCACGTCCGGGTCCGCCGCGACGCGTGCCGCGAGGCCCAGGCTGCGCGTCTGCGCGTCCGCGAGCGAGAGCGGCGTCGTGGGCCAGGCCGCCGGGTGCCGGGTCCCCGCGGTGCGCAGGGCCGCGAGCAGCTCCGCCTCCGCGAGCCCCGCGGGTGCGGAGACGACGAGCTCGTCGAGGACCTCGCCCCCCACGGTGGCGAGCGGGTGGACGTGGATGGAGAGGATGTTGGCGTCGAGCACGGCGAGCTCGTGGGTCACCCGCTCGAGCGCCCCGGCCCGGTCGGGGAGCCCGAAGCGCAGCCGCCACAGCGCCTGCGCCGCGTGCAGCTCCTCGTGGCGGCGCACGTGCGGTGCGTGGAGGAACCCGCGCAGCAGCCGCGCCGCCGAGGGTTCCGCGACCCAGATCGCGAGCGCCGTCGCCGTGATGGTGAGCAGCAGGACCTTGGCGGTGAAGGGCAGGTGCAGGTGCAGCAGGGCCGCGTGGACCGCGAGCTCGACCGGCAGCACGGCGGCGACGAGCGCGACCGTCCGGCGGGCGCGTTCCGGCTCGGGCAGCTGCCCGCACTCGGAGCAGGCCAGGGGATGGGCCGGTGACGCGCGGCGCTTGAGGCCCGAACGGCCCGTGAGTCTCACCATGGACCCAGCATCGCCCGCCGATGTCACGCACGCGTTTCCGCGGCGTATCGCCCGTGTCAGATCGTTCCGGGGCGGCGGAAGAAGACGCAGACCAGGGCGGCGGCGACCGCGACGAGGCCCGGCAGGAAGAGGGACTGCCCCAACGCCGTGCTGAAGGCCGCGTGCAGGAACTCCGGGACGGACTGCCCGAGCGGTCCCTCGGCGGAGACGACGACGGACGCCGCGCCGTCCGCGGCGTCCTGCCGCAGGGCGGCCACGGCGGCCTCGCTCTCCGCCGTGATGCGCAATTGCATGAGCGCGGCGATGAGGGCCGATCCGAGCACGGCGCCGACCTGGCGCGTGGTGTTGTAGACGCCCGAGCCGGCACCGGCCTCCGCGGGGCCCAGGTCGCGCGTCGCCGTGAGCGAGACGGACGGCCAGATCAGCGCGCTGCCGAGCCCCATCACGACGGGAGGCAGGAGCAGGAGCCAGTAGGGCGTCGCGGGGCCCATGACGGCGCCGTACCAGAGCATCGCGCCGCCGAAGAGTAGGAATCCGGGCACCGCGAGGAGCTTCGGGTCGAGCCGGTTCACGAGGCGGCCTGCGAGCGGGGCCAGGACGCCGGCGAGCACGGCCATGGGCGCGATCATGAGGGCCGAGAGCGTCGGCGTGAGCCCGCGGACGGACTGGAGGTAGAGGATCATGGGGAAGCTCATGGCCGTGATCGCGAGCCCCATGCACGCGATCGCGACGTTGGCGAGGGAGAAGTTGCGGTCGCGGAAGAGCCCGAGCGGCAGCAGCGGCTCGTGCCGGTTCAGCCGCTGCCAGAGAAGGAACGCGGCGAGCACGGCGACGCCCGCGCCGATGAGGTGCCACACCGTGACGCCCCGGGCGATCTCGCCCCAGCCGAAGGTGTTGCCCTCCTGGATGCCGAAGACGATCAGGAACATCGCCACCGCGGACAGCGCGACGCCGGGCAGGTCGAAGCGGTGGCTGTGCCGCGGCAGCTGCGGCACCTTGGTCCACACGCGGGCCAGCGCGATGAGCCCCACGGGCACGTTGACGAAGAAGATCCAGGCCCAGCCGAGCGTGTCGACGAGCACGCCGCCCAGGATGGGGCCGGCCAAGGTCGCGATGCCCGCCACGGCGCCCCACAGGCCCATCGCGCTGCCGCGCCGCTCGGCCGGGAACATCCTCGTGATGAACGTCATCGTCTGCGGGGTCATGAGCGAGGCGCCCAGCCCTTGGGCGACGCGGGCAGCGATGAGCGTCCCCACGTCCGCGGCGAGCCCGCACCACAGCGAGGAGGCCGTGAAGACGGCGAGCCCGAGGAGGTAGACGTTCTTGGGGCCGAAGCGGTCCCCGAGCCGGCCCGTGATGAGCAGGGGGACGGCGAAGGCCAGGAGGTAGGAGCTGTTGACCCAGATGACCCCGTTGATGTCGGTGTCCAGGCCGCGCATGATCGCCGGCATCGCCGTGGAGACGATCGTCGAGTCGACGAGGATCATGAAGAAGCCGATGACGAGCGCCCAGAGGGCGGTCCAGGATTCGCGCTCCGTGGCCGGCGCGGGGGAGGGGGCTGTGCTCACTGGAGGAAGCGTACTCCCGTTCAGGGCAGCTCGACGCTCCCCGTGATGCACGTGACGGCGCGGCCGGAGATCCAGATCCCCTCCGCGTCGCGGGCCACGCCGACCTGGCCCGTCCGGCCCAGCCGCGTGCCCTGGCGCACCGTGTAGTGCTCGGGGGCCAAGCCGTTGGGGATGAGCCATTGGGCGAGGCCCGCATTGAGGCTTCCCGTCACGGGGTCCTCCGGGAGTCCCTCGCCCGGGCAGAACGCGCGGACCTCGTAGTCGGCCGGGGCCGAGGCGACGGCCGCCTGGAAGGCCCCGCCGGCCGCTTCACCAGGGGACGCCGGGAGCGGCTCGAGCTCCGCCCGGGCGCCCTTGGGACGCCCGGGGCGCGCCCCGTCGTCGTACGCCGTCCCGGCATAGGAGCCGGCGGCGCTGCCCGGCGCCCCGTAGGCGCCGATGACGCCGACCTCGAGGCCCGCGAGCGCGGCGAAGTCCGGTTCGAGTCCGAGCACGGCCTCGGCGTCGCGCAGGAGCAGGCCGGCCCAGTTCGGCCCGTTGGCGACCCACTGGTGCGCCAGCACGTCGTGGGGAGACAGGCCCAGACCGGCCACCGCCCACTCGAGGACGTCCGGATCCAGCGGGCCCGTGCGCCGCAACGCCGGCGCCTGGAAGGACAGCACGCGCTCGCCGTCCGCATCCTGGCCGAGGCGCACGGGGACGGGGCCGGCCCCGCACTCGATCACCACCTCGCCCGGCCGGGCCGGGACACCCCCGGACTCGAGCCACGCGTGGACGGTTCCGAGGACGGGATGGCCGGCGAAGGGGAGCTCGGTCGTGGTCGTGAAGATGCGCACCCGCAGGTCCGCGCCGGGAGCCGTGGGCGGCAGCACGAACGTCGTCTCGGCGAGATTGGTCCACGCCGCGAATCCCAGCATCGCCGCGGGGTCCAGTCCCGTGCCGTCGAGCACCACGGCCAGGGCGTTGCCCCGGTACTTGGCGGCGGTGAAGACGTCGACCTGCAGGTACGGGCGGGAGCTCATAGGAGCATCGTGGCACGCCCGGCGCGCCACGGCACCTCCATGACGCGGCCCGGGCCCCGCGTGGGGCCCGGGCCGCGGTGCGGTCCGTCGTCGGCGGCCTACCAGCGGTGGGCGACGTCCACGACGAGCCGGGATCCGGTCCCCGGCCCGTCCAGGACGAACGCGCGGAACGGCAGGCGGGCGCGGACGCCGAGCCCAAACGAGGTCTGTCCCTCGAAGCTGCCGAGGAACGCCACCTGGCGGAAGGTGGAGTAGCCGGCCACGGGCACGGCCTGGTTGCGGTTCGCCGGCAGGTACGTGGGCCGGCCGGCCGGGGTGTAGGCGGGGGCGCGGACGACGATCTGCAGGTCGGCGGCTCCCGTCAGGGGAACGCGGCGGCCCTCGCCCTCGGTGTAGACGGCCGTGACGTAGCGGACGTCGTAGCCCCGGGCCTTGCCGCGCAGGTCGAACACGAGGCGGTCGAAGCAGCCGTGGCGGCCGGCGCGGACGCCGGTGAGCTGCGCCGTGGACATCGCGGCGCGGGTCTCCGCGAGCGATCCCCACGTGATGCCGCAATAGGGTGCGGCGGCGGCCGGCGCAATGGGCGCCAGCCCGAGGCCGGCCACCAGCAGCGCGCTGGCGATTCCGGCTCGAAGGGTCTTCATGATGCTCATCTCCCTCAGGGGGTGGTTGGTGTGACGTGCCCATGGTGCGCCCGCTGCGCGTCCCGCGCCAGAGGTATTTCCAAGTGCCGCATTTTCGTGACCGTGGGTCACGGCGTGCCCCCGGACGACGGCGGGGCGCGGCGCCGCGCAGGTCGCGGACGGGGGCGCGCGAAGGTTGCGGAACGGGGTGCGCCGGGCCCTCCGGGGCGGCCCGCGGTCACGGAGCGGTGGCCGAGGTCACGGAACGGGTGCCACCGCGCTCCTCGCCGAGTGCCGCGACGATGTGGAACGCTGGAGCCATGCCCTACATCCCGACCCTGGTGCCGTCCTCCCTGCCGTCGCTCCCCGGCGCGGGAAGCGAACCGCTCGAGGCGATCACGGACTCCGTCGAGGCCAGCGGCGTGCCCGCCGAGGCGCTGCCGTGGATCGCCGTCGGCGTGGCCGTCCTCGCCGCCGTCGTCGTGAGCTACGTCGCCGCGTTCATCGTGAACCGGATCCTGAGCCGGCATCCCGTGCTGCGCTCGGACATCAACCGCTGCCGCATCCCCACGACGCTCGTGCTGTCCTTCGCCGGCGCGCTCAGCGCCCTGCAGGCCACGGCGCCGGACGCGTCGTGGCGCGAGGCCTCCGACTTCCTCATGTTCGTGGGCCTCATCGGGGCGATCGCGTGGCTCGCGACCGTCCTGCTGCACCTCGTCGAGAACTCGCTCCTGGCCAAGTACCGCCGCGAGAGTCCGAACCCGCGCCGGCTCTCCAAGCTCCGCACCCAGGTGAGTCTGCTGCGCCGGGTCGCGACCGCCGTCGTCCTCACCCTCGCCGTCGCCGGCATCCTGCTGCTCATCCCCCAGGTCCGGGCGCTCGGTGCGGGCATCCTGGCCTCGGCCGGCCTGATCTCCGTGGTCGCGGGCCTCGCCGTCCAGGGCACGCTCTCCAACGTGTTCGCCGGCCTCCAGCTGGCCTTCACCGACGCGATCCGGGTGGACGACGTCGTCTTCGTGGAAGGGAAACAGGGAAGCATCGAAGAGATCACGCTGACCTATGTCGTCGTGCTGCTCGCCGACGAACGGCGCCTGATCCTGCCCTCGACGCACTTCACGACGAACCCGTTCGAGAACTGGTCCCGCGGCTCCACGGAGCTCAGCGGTTCGATCCTGCTTGACCTGACGTGGCAGGCGCCGGTCGAGCGGCTGCGCGCCCGGGTCTCCCAGCTGCTCGAGGCGAGCGAGCTCTGGGACGGGCGCCACGGATCCGTCACCGTCGCCGACGCCGCCGGCGGCATGATGCAGATCAGCATCTTCGTCAGCGCCCGCAACGCCGCCGACCTCGCCTCCCTGCGCGGCGAGCTGCGCGAGCGGCTCGTCGCCGAGCTCCAGGAAAAATACCCCGAGGCGCTGCCGAAGCCCGTCGGTCCCCGGCCGCCCGCCTAGCGCCGGGGCGCCCGACCCGCCAGTAGCCCCGGCCGGGGCCGGTAACAGGCGTGAGATGGCCCACAGCCGTCGGGGAACGACGCCGGGGCGCGGCCCCCGCGACGGGGTCGCCACAGCCGCGGGATGGCGCGGATTCCGCGGCTCCGGAGTCGCCTGGGGCGTCCGGCCGCGGCCCTCCGGGGCGTCGAGGGATGCACTTGAAGTCTCAACGGAGGCACGCTTAGGTTTGTCTTGCCTTCGCCATTTAGAAAGGCTTTCGTGCCTAAATGGCCCCGCTCGCTGATAAGGACATCATGAACGCCTCTCGTTTCCGCCTCGGCGCCGTCGCCGGCGTCCTCGCCCTCTCCCTCGCCGCTTGCGGCGGCCAGGCCCCCGCCACCGAATCCACGCAGGATGCCGGCGCCGCCGCGGCGATCGAGGTCCAGGACAACACCGGCACGCACACGCTGACCCCGCCGTTCTCCTCCGTCGTCGCGACCGACAACCGTACCTTCGAGACCCTCTCCGACTGGGGCATCGAGCTGAGCGCCGCCGCCGTCGCCCTCATGCCGGACACCATCGCCTACACGAAGGACGCCTCGATCGTCGACCTCGGCAACCACCGCGAGCCGGACCTCGAGTCCGTCGTCGCCGTCGAGCCGGACCTCATCATCAACGGCCAGCGGTTCGCCGACTACGCCAAGGACTTCGGCGAGCTCGTCCCGGACGCCACGGTGATCAACCTCGACCCGCGCGACGGCGAGCCGTTCGACGCCGAGCTCAAGCGCCAGACCACGGTCCTCGGCGAGATCTTCGGCAAGCAGGCCGAGGCCGAGCAGCTCGTGGCCGACTTCGAGGCCGCCATCGAGCGCGCCAAGGCCGCCTACCAGGCCGACGATACGGTCATGGCCGTCATCACCTCCGGCGGCGAGATCGGCTACGCCGCGCCCTCCGTCGGCCGCACCCTCGGCCCGGTCTTCGACATCCTCGGCCTGACCCCGGCCCTCGAGGTCTCCGAGTCCAGCACGGACCACCAGGGCGACGACATCTCCGTCGAGGCCATCGCCGACTCGAACCCGGGCTGGATCCTGGCCATGGACCGCGACGCCGCCGTCGGCAGCGAGGACGGGGCCTACGTGCCCGCCAATGAGGTGCTCGCGGGTTCCGAGGCCCTGAAGAACGTCGACGCGGTCAAGGACGGCAACATCGTCTACATGCCCGCCGACACCTACACGAACGAGGGCATCCAGACCTACACCGAGTTCTTCAACGCCGTCGCCGACGCGTTTGAGGCGAAGAACTAGCCACGCCCGGCCGCCGGCCGGCGGCGGAGCCCGCATCCCACGGGCCCGCCGCCGGCCGTCCGCGCACCCACCGAACCCGGACGGCCCCACCGTGACCACCAGCACCGCGCCCCGCGCCCAGGCCAAGGGGCGGCTCTTCGACGTCAAGCTGCTGCTCGGCGTCCTCGGCGTCGCCGCACTGCTCGCCCTGTCCCTCGCGACCGGCGTCTACGACGTCTTCGGCGCCGAGGACGGCAACGAGATGTTCGCCATCACGCGCATCCCCCGCACCATCGCCTTGGTCCTCGCCGGCGCGGCGATGGCGATGTGCGGCCTCGTCATGCAGCTGCTGACCCAGAACCGCTTCGTCGAGCCCACGACCACCGGCACCACCGAATGGGCGGGCCTCGGCCTGCTGACCGTCATGGTGCTCTTCCCCGGGGCGTCCATCCTGGCCCGCATGTCCGGCGCCATCGCGGCCGCCTTCGTCGGGACCATGGTGTTCTTCCTCTTCCTGCGCCGCGTCTCGCTGCGCTCCTCGCTCATCGTGCCGATCGTCGGGATCATGCTCGGCGCCGTCGTCGGCTCCGTCTCGACCTTCTTCGCCCTGCAGACCGACATGCTGCAGAGCCTCGGGATCTGGTTCGCCGGGAGCTTCACGTCGGTGCTGCGCGGGCAGTACGAGGTCCTGTGGATCGTGCTGCTCGTCGGGGTGGCCGTGTTCGTGCTCGCCGACCGGCTCACCGTCGCCGGCCTCGGCGAGGAGATCTCCACGAACGTCGGGTTGAACTACAACCGGATCATCCTCATGGGCACGGGCCTGATCGCCGTCGCGACCGGCGTCGTCACCGTCGTCGTGGGCAACCTGCCCTTCCTCGGGCTCATCGTGCCGAACATCGTCTCGATGTTCCGCGGCGACGACCTGCGCTCCAACCTGCCGTGGGTCTGCCTGCTCGGCATCGCCATCACGACCGTCTGCGACCTCGTCGGAAGGACCATCATCATGCCGTTCGAGGTCCCGGTCTCCCTGGTCCTCGGGATCGTCGGGGCCGTCGTGTTCATCGCCCTCCTGCTGAGGCAGCGCCGCCGTGGCTGAGGCGCGCACCCTGCCGGCCCCGGCCGGACCCGCACCGCAACGCGCCTCCGGGCCGTTCCCGGACCACCGCGCCCGGCGGCGCTACTGGATCGTCCTCGGCGTGCTGGCCGTCCTCGCCGTCGGCTTCGCGTTCGGCCTCCTGGCCTGGGCCAATCCGATGCCGTTCGGCAGCGACGGCTTCTGGCGGATCGCCGAGCGGCGCACGCTCGGGGTCGTGGTCATGGCGGTCGTGGCCTTCTGCCAGGCCGTCGCCACCGTCTCCTTCCAGACCGTCGCCAACAACCGCATCATCACGCCCTCGATCATGGGCTTCGAGTCGCTCTACGTCGCGGTGCAGACCACGGCCGTCTACGCGCTCGGCGCGGCGGGGCTCGTGGCCTTCCGGGGCACGGGGCAGTTCGTCCTGCAGGTCGCGCTCATGGTGGGGCTCTCGCTCCTGCTCTACGGCTGGCTGCTCTCCGGCCGCTACGGCAACCTGCAGATCATGCTCCTGATCGGCATCATCATCGGCGGCGGGCTCGGCTCCGTCTCCACCTTCATGCAGCGCCTCCTCACCCCGAGCGAGTTCGACCTGCTCACCGCCCGGCTCTTCGGCTCGATCGCCAAGGCCGACGCGGACTACCTGCCGATCGCGATCCCGCTGTGCGTCGCGGCCGGCGGGCTCCTGCTCCTCGGGGCGCGGCGCCTGAACGTCCTCGGCCTCGGCAAGGACGCGACCCTGAACCTGGGGCTCAACCACCGCTTCGAGACGATCCGCGTGCTGCTGCTCGTCTCCATCCTCATGGCCGTCTCGACGGCGCTCGTGGGGCCGATGACCTTCCTCGGCTTCCTCGTCGCGACCCTCGCCTACCAATTCGCCGATACCTACGACCACCGCTACGTCTTCCCGATCGCGTTCCTCACCGGGTTCGTGGTGCTCTCCGGCGCCTACTTCATCATGCGGAACGTCTTCTACGCCGAAGGCGTCGTCTCGATCATCATCGAGCTCGTCGGCGGATCCGTGTTCCTCTACGTCATCCTCCGAAAGGGCCGCTTGTGATCACGCTCAGCAAGGTCAGGAAGAACTACGGCACCGACGTGGCGATCGGTCCCGTCGACCTCGAGATCCCCGCCGGCGGCGTCACGGCCCTCGTCGGGCCCAACGGGGCGGGCAAGTCCACGCTCCTGACCATGATCGGGCGGCTCCTGGGGCTCGACGAGGGGACCATCACCATCGCCGGGTACGACGTCGTCTCCACGGCTTCGAAGGACCTCGCCCGGATCGTCTCGATCCTGCGCCAGGAGAACCACTTCATCACGCGCCTGACCGTGCGCCAGCTCGTGGGCTTCGGCCGCTTCCCCTACTCGAAGGGCCGGCTGACCCGCGAGGACGAGGCCGTCGTGAGCCGGGCGATCGACTTCCTGGACCTCACCGGGCTGGAGGGCCGCTACCTCGACGAGCTCTCCGGCGGGCAGCGGCAGCGCGCCTACGTGGCCATGGTGCTGGCCCAGGACACCGACTACGTCCTCCTGGACGAGCCGCTGAACAACCTCGACATGCGCCACTCGGTGCAGATGATGCGGCACTTGCGCCAGGCGGCGCTCGAGCTCGGCAAGACCGTGGTGATCGTCATCCACGACATCAACTTCGCCGGCCACTACGCGGACCACATCTGCGCGGTCAAGGACGGCCGGGTCGTCGAGTTCGGGCCCCCGGAGAAGATCATGGTCGACGACGTGCTGACCCGCGTCTTCGACACCCCGGTGCACGTCATCGACGGGCCGAACGGGGCGCTGGCCGTCTACTACTAGCCGGCAGAACGCCGCCTGCGCACCTCCTGAAGCGAGGACTTCGGTTGCCTTGATGAACTATGTGGAACATCGACCGAAGCGTTCAAAATTTCTCAAATACTTCCTTGAGAAGTCTTTCAATTCCTGTCAATCGATGGCTACGATCCGTAGTACGCGCCCTCCGGCGCCTGATCACCGTCCGGTCGGCCGTCATCCATCGACACCTTCAAGGAGTGCACCATGGCATCGAATGCCACTCGCTTCACCCGTGCCCTGGCCCTGTCGGCGGCAGCCGTCGTCGGCGCCGCGGGCCTGACGTCGGGCGCCCTCGCCCCCGCGGCCGCCGCACCCGCCCCGACCCTCCCCGTCGCCGCGGCGCCGGCCGGCGTCGCCCTCGGTGCCGTCGAGCCCGGGGAGAGCTACGAGCAGTTCATCGTCAACTACAAGGACGCGCCGTCCTCCGCGGCCAGGGAAGGCCGCGCCAAGGCCTGGGGCAAGGCCGCCCGCGGGGCCGGCACCTCGGTCAAGGAGCTGCGGGCCCTGTCCACGGGCGGGTTCGTCATCAAGGCGGACAAGCCCCTCGACGCCGCCGCGTCGAAGGAGTTCATGCAGGAGCTCGCCGCGAGCGGGCTCGTCGAATCGGTCGAGCCGGACGCCCGGATGACCATCTCCTGGACGCCGAACGACGCGCGCTACGGCGAGCAGTGGGGCTACCACGGGGCGAACGGGCTGCGGATGCCGGCGGCCTGGGACGTCTCCCGCGGCGCCGGCAGCGTCGTGGCGGTGCTCGACACGGGCATCACCTCCCATGCCGACCTGAACGCCAACGTCCTGCCCGGCTACGACTTCGTCTCCGATCCCGCCGCGGCCCGCGACGGCAACGGGCGCGACAACAATCCCCTCGACGAGGGCGACTGGTACAACGCCGGCGAGTGCGGATCCTCGCAGGGCGGCTCCTCCTCGTGGCACGGCACCCACGTCGCCGGCACCGTCGCCGCCGTGAGCAACAACTCCACGGGCGTCGCCGGCACGGCCCCCGACGCGAAGATCGTCCCCGTCCGCGTCCTGGCCAAGTGCGGCGGCATGCTCTCCGACATCGCCGACGCCATCACGTGGGCCTCCGGCGGCGCCGTCTCCGGCGTCCCCGCCAACCCCAACCCGGCCCACGTGATCAACATGTCCCTGGGCGGCGGCGGGGCCTGCGGCACGACCTACCAGAACGCGATCAACGGCGCCGTCTCGCGCGGAACCACCGTGGTCGTCGCGGCCGGCAACGAGGCGCAGAACGCGGCCAACGTCCGTCCGGCCAACTGCAACAACGTGGTCACCGTGGCCTCCTCCAACCCCTCCGGCGGCCCGTCCTACTTCACCAACTTCGGGTCGGCGATCGACGTCACCGCGCCCGGCGGGGACACCCGCGTGGCCGGAGGCGGCATCCTCTCCACCGTGAACACGGGCTCCACCGTGCCGGCCGGCCAGGGCTACGCCTTCTACCAGGGCACCTCGATGGCCACCCCGCACGTCGCCGGCATCGTGGCGATGATGAAGGCCAAGAGCCCCTCGCTCACCCCGGCCGCCGTCGAGACGGCCCTCAAGAACGGGACGCGCGCCATGCCGGGCGGCTGCACGATCGGCTGCGGCGCCGGCCTGGTCGACGCCGCCAAGGTCATGAACGCCCTGGGCGGCGGGAGCAACCCCACTCCGGGCGCCGGCCAGCTCCTGCAGAACCCGGGCTTCGAGTCCGGCTCCACCGGCTGGACCTCGAGTCACGCCGACACCTTCGAGTCCGGCTCGGCCGCCCGCACCGGCACGCGCTTCGCGGGCCTGAACGGCTGGGGCAACGCCAACACCTACACCCTGGACCAGCAGGTCGCCGTCCCGTCCGGCACGGGCACCGCGCAGCTCGGCTTCCACCTGCACGTGCTCTCGAATGAGACGACGGCGTCGATGAAGTACGACACCCTCTCGGTGCAGGTCGTCTCCGGATCCACGACGACGACCGTCGCGGCCTTCTCCAACCTGGACAAGTCCAGCGGCTACTCGCTCAAGACCGTGAACCTGAACGCCTACAAGGGCCAGACGGTCACCATCCGCTTCCGCGGCGTCGAGGACGGCTCGCTCGCCACGCTGTTCCGCATCGACGACACCTCGCTGACGGTTGGTGAGGGACGGGGGACTTTTCCTGCGTGGGCCGCCACCCGCGGCCCACCCGGGCCAGCAGCGCGTCGGGCAGGAGCCGGGCCAGGACCGCTCCCGCCTTGTAGCGCAGGGTCGGGATGGAGACGGCGCGGCCGGCCGCCGCGTCGGCGAGCCCCGCCTGGACGACCTCGTCCGGCTGCAGCCACGCGAAGCGGGGGACGCGCAGGTGCTCGAGCCTCATCCGCTCGTGGAACTCGGTGCGCACGTACCCCGGGCACACCGCGGTGACCGTGATGCCGCGGGGGCGGTAGTACTCGTTGGCCCAGCGGCTGAAGGACACCATGAGCGCCTTGGCGGCCGAGTAGGTGCCGTGCGGGGTGAACGCCGCCATCGACGCGACGTTGATGATCCGCCCGCCGCCCGCGGCGCCCATCGCGCGCAGCGCGGCGTGGGCCAGGACGAGCGGGGCCTGCGTGTGGATGCGCAGCAGGTCCAGCTCGTCGGAGAGCTCGTTGTCCGCGAAATTGCCGCGCAGTCCGTGACCCGCATTGTTGACCAGGAGCGCGACGGGGGAGTCCACCGAGGCGAGGCGCCGGGCGACCGCCTCCACGCCGTCGTCCGTCAGCAGATCCGCCGTGATCGTCTCGACCGGGACGGCGAAGCGGCTCCGCAGCGATGCGGCGGAGGACTCGAGGCGCGCGGCGTCGCGGGCGACGAGGACCAGGGCGTGGCCCTGGGAGGCCAGCTGCCGGGCGAACTCCGCGCCGATCCCCGCCGTGGAGCCCGTGACGAGCGCAGTGGCCTGCGGAACGTGGGTGAAGTGTGCTTCGGGATGCCGCTCGCGGATCGTCATGATGCCGACTGTAACGCGCCGCCGGGTGTTGCGCGCGCCACAATACGGTAGGAGACCTTTGCGTCATGAGGTTCTGCAAGGCTAACCTTACCGAGCGGGTCATTCCCTGTTCGCGTTCCGACCCACCCCAACACCCAAAGGACTCCCATGAAGATCACCCGCCGCGCGTCCCTGATCGCCGCCGCAGCCGCCGTCGTCCTCGGCGCCTCCGCCTGCGGTTCCACGGACGCCGATCCCGGCACGACCGCGCCCGCGGCCGACGCCTTCCCCGTGACGATCGAGCACCTCTACGGCGAGACCGTCATCGAGGCCCAGCCGGAGCGCGTCGCCACGGTCTCGTGGGTCAATGCGGACATCGCGCTGGCCCTCGGCGTCGTTCCCGCCGGCATGGACCTGGACATCTGGGGACAGAACGAGAACGGCTCGACCGACTGGAAGGACGCCAGGCTCGAGGAGCTCGGCGCCCCGATCGGCTCGGAGAACGCCCCGGTCCAGTACGACCCGACCGACGGCATCAACTTCGAGGAGATCGCCAAGGTCGCCCCGGACGTCATCCTGGCCCCCTACTCCGGCCTGACGCGGGAGGAGTACGACAAGCTCTCGAGGATCGCCCCCGTCGTGGGCCCGCTCGCCGAGAACTACACGGCCCAGTGGCAGGACTCCACGCAGGCCATCGGCGAGGCCCTCGGCAAGTCGGCCGAGGCCGGGCAGGTCATCGCGGACGTCGAGTCCAAGATCGCCGCGGCCGCCGACGCGAACCCCGTCTTCCAGGACACGACCTTCATCGCGGGAGACCTCACGGTCACCGAGGGCAGCCTGAGCGTCTACGCCGGCGGCGACAACCGCCCCCGCTTCCTCACCGCGCTCGGCATGACGCAGGCGCCGGTCGTCGAGGAGAACACGCCGTCGGGGCAGTTCTACTTCCCGTGGGCCGCCGAGCGGGCCAACGAGCTCGAGTCGGACGTCTTCTTCACCTGGGTCCCGGCCGGGACCACGAACGAGGCCATCGCCGCCGATCCGCTCATCGGGCAGATCCCGGGCATCAAGAACGGCGGGCTGATCGCCACGAGCGATGACCAGCTCACGCTCGCGATCTCGGCGTCCAACCCGCTGAGCCTCGTGTGGGCCCTCGACGAGTTCGTCCCGCTCGCCGTCGAGGCGGCCGAGGCCGCGAAGAACTAGCGGTCTCCGAAGAGGTAGGCCAGCTGGGCCGCCACGGAATGCTCGGCCGCGCCGCGCACCGAGGGGTCGATGTCCGCGTAGACGACGTCGGCCACCTCGGCGACGCCCGGCGCGGCCGGGCCGCCCGCCGCCTGGAGGGATGCGACGGCGGCGCGCACCTGCTCGAGCCGCTCAAGCCGGTGCTCCCGGTAGGCGGCGACGACGGGGCCCAGGGCCGGATGCGCCGGCCCGTGGGCGGGGAGCAGGGCCGCTTCGGCGAAGCCGTCGAGCACGTCGAGGCTGGCCAGGTAGTCGGCCAGCGTCCCGTCCGGGAAGTCCAGGATCGTGGTCCCGCGGCCCAGGACGGTGTCCCCGGTCAGCATCGACCCCGGGCCGTCGTCGGCGGCGAAGAAGCACAGCGAATCGGAGGTGTGCCCCGGGGTCGCGACCACTTGGAGGGCCAGGCCGCCCGCACGCAGCACCTCGCCGTCGGCGAGCGGCCCGGCGTCCCGGCAGAACCCGTCCAGCGCGGCGCGCACGGGCGCGCCCGTCAGCGCGTGGAAGGCGTCGATCCCCGCCGTGTGGTCGGGATGCCGGTGGGTGATCAGCACGAGCTCGACGCGGCCGGCCGCCGCGAGCGCGGCGAGGTGTCCGGCCTCGTCCGGCCCGGGGTCCACGACCACCGTGGAGCCGGAGCCCGGCGCGCGCAGGATGTAGGAATTGGTTCCGTCCAGGGTCATGGGACCCGGGTTCGGGGCGGTCAACACGGTGATCTCGGGCTGCATGGCCCCAGTCTAGGAAGGAGCACGGCATGAGGGCCAAGGCACCCCTGCTCGGCGCCGTCCTGCTCACCGTGCTCGTCGCCGCCGTCTTCCTCTCGATCGCGGTGGGGGCCCGGCCCCTGAGCCTGTCCACGGTCTGGGAGGCCCTCACGGCGACGGACCCGGAGAACGGAGACCACGTCGTGGTCCAGACGCGCATTCCCCGCACCGTCGTCGGGCTCATGGTCGGCGCCGCCCTGGGCCTCGCCGGCGCCGCGATGCAGGGCGTGACCCGCAACCCCCTCGCCGACCCGGGGATCCTCGGCATCAACGCCGGCGCGGCGCTCGCGGTCGTCGCGGGCATCTCCTTCTTCGGGATCGGAAGCCTCACCGGGTACATCTGGTTCGCGTTCGCCGGCGCCGCCCTCGGCGCCGTCGTCGTCTACCTCGTCGCCAGCATCGGGAGGGAGGGTGCGACGCCGGTCAAGCTCGCCCTCGCGGGCGCCGCCCTGGCCGCGGGGCTCACGAGCCTCATGAACGCCGTGCTCCTGACGAGCCGCACCGCGCTGGACGGCTTCCGCTTCTGGCAGGTCGGCACGCTCGCCGCCCGCCCGCTCGAGGACGCCGCCCAGGTCGCCGGCTTCCTCGCCGTCGGCGCGCTGATCGCGCTCGGCTCGGCCCGCCTCTTCAACGCCCTCGCTCTCGGGGACGACGCCGCCCGCGGCCTCGGGATCCGCATCGGCCGCGCCCGTCTCGTCTCCGGTCTCGGGATCGTCCTGCTCTGCGGCGGCGCCACGGCGCTGGCCGGGCCGATCGCCTTCGTCGGCCTCGTCGTGCCGCACGCCGTCCGCGCGCTCACGGGCGGCGACTACCGCACCGTGCTGCCGCTCTCGCTCCTCGCCGGGCCCGTCCTGCTGCTGCTCGCCGACGTCACGGGCCGCGTCCTGCTGCCGCCGTCGGAGGTCCAGGTCGGCGTCATGACGGCCGTCATCGGCGCCCCCGTCTTCATCTGGCTCATCCGCACCCGGAAGCAGGTGACCCTGTGAGCGCCCCCGCGACCCGGGCCGAGCGCGCGGTCCCGGCCCCCGGCCACGCCTCGCGCCGCCGCACCCGCACCGTCGCCGCCGCCCTCGCGGGCGCCGTCGTCGTCCTCTTCTTCTGCAAGGTCCTCCTCGGCACCTTCGTGGTGTCGCTGCCGGACTTCCTCGCCGTCCTCGGCGGCCGGACGATCCCGGGCGTGAGCTTCATCGTCATGGACGACCGGCTGCCGGCAGCCGTCGTCGGGATCCTCGCCGGCGCGGCATTCGGCGCGTCCGGTTCGACGTTCCAGACGCTCCTGCGCAACCCCCTCGCGAGCCCCGACGTGATCGGCGTCGGCTACGGTTCCGCGGCCGCCGCCGTCGTCGGCATCCTCGTCTTCTCCCTGCAGGGTCCCGCGCTGGGGGCGCTCGCGTTCTTCGGCGGCCTCGCCGTCGCGCTGGCCCTCTACGCCCTCGCGGACTCCGGCCGGCACACGGGCGGGCGGCTCATCCTCATGGGCATCGGCTTCGCCGCGATGCTCCAGGCCGTCATCAACTACCTGCTGACCCGGACCGACGTGCGCACGGCGGGCGAGGCCCTGCACTGGCTCGTCGGCTCGCTCAACACGAGCACGTGGGAGCGCGCCGGGATCCTGGCCGCGGCCCTCGCCGTGCTCTTCCCGCTCGCGGCGTTCGCCTCCGCGCGGCTGCGCATCCTCGCCCTCGGCGACGACTCCGCCGCGGCGCTGGGACTGAACGTCCGTGCCACGCGGCTCGGCATCGTCGTCATCGGCGTGGCCCTGTGCGCCGCGGCGATCTCCGTCACCGGACCGCTCGCGTTCGTCGCGTTCCTGTCCGGCCCGATCGCCCGCATGCTCTGCGGCGGGCGGCCCAGCCTGCTCTGCTCCGCGCTCACCGGCGCCGTCCTGGTGCTCGGCGCGGAGTTCGCGGGCTCCAACGCATTCGGCGCAACCAGCCTGCCCGTGGGGGTGGTGACCGGCGCGCTCGGCGCACCGTTCCTCCTCTGGCTGCTGGTGCGCTCCAACTCCCGAGGAACCGGAGGCTGACCATGACCACCCTGCAGGCGAACGAACTGACGCTGTCCTACGACGACGCCCGCATCGTCGAGGACCTGACCCTCGAGCTGCCGGCCGGGAAGATCACGATGATCGTGGGCGCCAACGGCTGCGGCAAGTCGACCCTGCTGCGCGGGCTCTCGCGGCTGCTCAAGCCGGCCGGGGGCACCGTGCTGCTCGACGGCAAGGACATCCACACCGAGCCCGCCCGCGAGGTCGCGCGCGTGCTCGGGCTGCTGCCGCAGTCGCCGATCGCGCCCGACGGGATCACGGTCGCCGAGCTCGTGGGCCGCGGCCGCTACCCGCACCAGGGCTGGTTCCGCCGCTGGTCCGCGGACGACGACGCCGCCGTCGAACGCGCCCTCGCCGCCACGGGCACGGCCGAGCTCGCCGAGCGGCCCATCGACGAGCTTTCCGGGGGCCAGCGCCAGCGCGTCTGGATCGCGATGGCGCTCGCGCAGGAGACCGAGCTGCTCCTCCTCGACGAGCCCACGACCTTCCTCGACGTCTCCCACCAGCTCGAGGTGCTCGACGTCGTCTCCGAGCTGAACCGCAGCCGCGGCACCACCGTGGCGATCGTGCTCCACGACCTGAACCTGGCCGCCCGCTATGCCGACCACCTCGTGGCCCTGAAGAAGGGGCGGATCGTCGCCGAGGGCTCCCCGGCCGGCGTCGTCACGGAAGAGGTCGTGCGCGACGTGTTCGGCATGGAGTGCCGCGTGATCCCGGACCCGGTCGCGGGCACGCCGCTCGTGCTGCCGATCGGGCGCAACCGCGTCGTCGAGCCCGGCTCGGCGGGGGACGCGGCGCAGGCCATGGCGGAGCTCGCCGCGGAGGCCGGCGACGCCGCGGATGCCGCGGACGACGCCGGGGCCGCGCCGTCCGCGCGCCCCTCCGCCGAGGTCTGCCCGACCCTCGCCTACCGCCTCACGGTCGGCGCGGTCCAGGACCTCGGCCCGGGCTTCCGCCGCATCACCTTCACGGGGGAGGACCTGGCCCACTTCGGCGTCGGCGGGCACCCGCTGGACGTGCGGGTCAAGGCCATCATCCCGCCCGAGGGCGCCCCGGCCGGCGGGGACGACCCGTTCGCCTCACTGCGCCCGGACGGCACGATCTCGGAGGACGAGGCAGCGGGCTGGTACCGCGCGTGGCTCGCCCTGGATCCGGCGGTCCGCGGCTCCATGCGCACCTACACGATCCGCGCGCACCGCGCCGCGGGCCACCCCGGGAACCTGGGCGACGGGCCCGAGATCGACATCGACTTCGTCATGCACGTCCACGAGGAGGACGGCCGGCTCGTCGGCGGTCCGGCGTCCGTGTGGGCGGCCGGCGCGGTGGCCGGGGACCCGCTGACGCTGCTCGGCCCCAACGGCCGTCTGACGGGTCCGGACTACGGTGGCATCGAGTTCCGTCCCGGCGCCGCCCGGCGCCTCCTGCTCGCGGGCGACGAGACCGCCGCGCCGGCGATCTGCTCCATCCTCGACGCCCTCCCGGCCGGCTTCACGGGCGACGCGCTCATCGAGGTCCCGACGGCCGCGGACGTCCTGGACGGCCCGAGCCGCTCCGGCGTCGCGGTGCGCTGGCTCCCGCGCGAGGGCCGCGCCCACGGCGAGCTGCTCGACGCCGCGGTGCGCGAGGCCGTCCGCGCGCCGGAGGCGGGCGCGGAGGGCGCCGCCGGCGCGCCGGCCGAGCCGGAGGACGTCGACGTGGATGCGACGATCCTGTGGGAGACCACGCAGGGCACCTCGGCGCCGTTCTACGCGTGGATCGCCGGCGAGGCGGGCGTGATCAAGGAGCTGCGCCGCTACCTCGTCCGCGACGTCGGGATCGACCGCAAGCAGGTCGCCTTTATGGGCTATTGGCGCCGCGGCAAGGCGGAAGGCTAGTCTCCGCGGCTTTACCGGCGCGAAACAGGGGCGACACGTCCCGCGCCTAGCGTGGGGCCATGGAAGAGCACGCGCCCCGCGCGGCGGGCCCGGCGGCGGCGGTCGATCCGTTCATCGGGACCGCCCCCACGGCTCTGCCGGAGCCCGTGGGCCTGGCCGCGACGTGGTGGTTTCCCAAGCCGCAGATCGGCAACACGCACCCGGGCGCGGCCTACCCGTTCGGCATGGTCTCGGCGTGCGCGTACTCGGGCGCCTATCCCACGGGCTACGGCCGGTACGGGCTCGCGACGGAGGGCGTGCCCGAGGAGATCCGGTCCCGCCAGGAGGCGAGCGGCTTCACGCATTTCCAGCAATCGGGCACGGGCGCGATCCGCAAGTACTACAACTACTTCCGCGTCACGCCCATGCTCCAGCCGCTCGACGCGCTCGGCACCGCCTACGGCCTCGGCGACGAGCGGGCGGTCCCCGGCTACTACGCGGCCACGCTGGATTCCGGGGTCCGGGCCGAGCTCGTCGCGGGGCCCAAGTCGGTCGTGCACCGCTACGTCTTCCCGCGCCACGAGGACGCGCGGATCGTCGTCGACTTCTCCCAGGGCGGGCTCGCGATCCCGCACGGTGAGACGGTGCCGCTGCGCGCCCACCTGGAGCTCGTGGCGCCGGGCGTCGCCCAGGGCCGCATCGTCGTCGAGGGCGCCCCGCTCTCCGTGCACATCGAGTGCGACGCCCTGGGCTGGCAGCAGATGCTCTGGTACGACCGCCGCCTGATGCGCGGCGGTTCGCGGCTCGACTTCGACGCGATCCGGCCCACGACGCTGCGGGGCTTCGGGCTCCTGTGGGCGGGGGCGGCCGCGCCCGAGGCGCCCGTCGAGGTGCGGATCGGCTTCTCCCTGCGCGGCCCCGAGCAGGCGCGGGCCAACCTCGAGCGGGACGGGGGATCCGGCCCCGGCGCGTTCGCCCGGGTCTCCGGGGCGGCCCGGGCGGCGTGGGACGCGCACCTGGGCGCGGTGCGGGTGGACGCGGACGACGCCGGACGTCAGACCGTGTTCTCGACCGCCCTCTACCACTCGCTCGTCAAGCCGGCGTTCGCGCCCGACGAGAGCCCGTTCTGGCCCGGGCACGGGGCGTTCGCGTTCGACCTGTGCACGCTGTGGGACATCTACCGCACGCAGTTGCCGCTCCTGGCGCTCCTCTTCCCGGACCGCGCCGTCGAGCTCGCCAACGCCCTCGTGACGATCTGCGAGGAGGAAGGCAACTTCCCGATCGGCTACCGGATGGCCCGCGGCGCCGACCGCTTCTCCCGGCAGGGCAGCGCGCTCGCCCACACCTTCCTCGCCGAGCTCTGTGCGCGCGGGCTGCCCGGGCTGGACTGGGACCGGGCCCTCGTCCACCTGCACCACGACCTGCGCCGCGGCTACGGCGAGGACTTCCTCCTCCACGGCTCCGCCGAGCCGTTGAGCCACACGCTGGACCTCGCCGTCGGATACTGGTGCGCGGCGCAGATCGCCCGCCGGGTCGGCGACCACCACCTGGCGGCGGAGCTCGACGAGCCGGCGACGTGGTGGCGCAACGCCTTTGATCCCTCCACGGGCCTGCTGCGCCCCTCGACCTACTACGAGGGCGGCGCGTGGAACTACTCGTTCCGGCTCCTGCCGGACATGCGTTCCCGGATCGCGCTCGCGGGCGGCGACGCGGCCTTCACCCGGCTGCTGGACCGCTTCTTCGGCTTCGGCGCCTCCGCCGTGCGCCAGCCCGGCCGGCGCCCGGGGGCGCCGGAGATGGAGGCCGGGTACGCGCTCGGGCGCTTCGAGGGACTGAACAACGAGCCGGACCTGGACGCCCCGTGGGCCTACCACTACGCCGGCCGCCCCGACCGGACGGCCGAGGTCGTGCACGCCGCCGTGATGAACCAGTTCGGCACCGGTCCCGGCGGGCTGCCCGGCAATGACGACTCCGGGGGACTGAGCTCCTGGTACGTCTGGGCGGCGCTGGGCCTGTTCCCCGTCGCCGGGCAGGGGATCGTGCTGCTGGGCCCGCCGTCGTTCCGCTCCGCGCGGCTCGAGGTCCCCGGCGGCGGGCTGTCGATCGAGACGCTGGGCTTCCGCGCCCCGGAGCCGGGCGGGCCCGTGCAGTACGTCCAGGAGGCCCGGCTCGACGGCCGGCCCCTGGAACGCACCTGGACCACGTCCACCGAGCTGGCCGCGGCGCGGAGCCTTCAACTGCGCCTCGGCGACCGCCCCGGGTCCTGGGGCGTGCGGGAGCGCCCGCCCTCCGGATCCGTATTCCTCGTCCCGCCCGGCTAGACCCCCGCCACGGCACCACACGGCGGCGCCACGAGGCGCCGCCGGCATCGGAAGAGAAGGAGACCGCCATGGTCAGCAGCACCCTCCCCACGCGGCGCCTCGTCATCGTGGTCCGCGCCGACCCCGTGATCTGCGGCCACTCGGTCGAGGCCCGCAACCTCGCCGAGGCCGCCCTGCTGCGCGGCTTCGACGACGTGCGGATCCTCACGTGGCCGATCGGGCTGCTCGAGGCCACGGGCCTGCCGCTCAAGCCGGCGGACCGCATCCTGGGGTATTCGCACGGGATCACGGTCGAGCGGCCGGAGCCCGTCGGCGACTACAAGATCCCCGACGGGCGCCACCTCACGGCGCTCACGGGCCGGCTCGTCGAGCTGTTCACCGACGGCGTGCCGACCGTGGCCATGAGCCTGTACCTCATGCCGCACACCCTCGCCGTCGCGGATGCGCTCACGACGGCGCGGGCCACGGGACTGCCCGTCAACGTCACGACGATCGCCGAGGCCGTCGGGAGCGACATCACCAACGTGGTGCGGGCCGCCGTGGCGGCCGACGACTTCGGCGCGGCCGCGCGCCTGCTGTCCGCCTACCTCTCCCAGGACCAGTGCGTGGCCGTCTCCCGGTACACGATCGAGGCGATCGTGGAGGCCGCGGCAGAGCTCGATATCCGCCACGGCACGCGCTTCGCCGCGGCGTGCCGGCAGCGCGTCGGCGTCTCCTACCCGGCCATCGACACCGCGGCGTGGACCACCCTGGACCCGGCCGAGACCGCCCGGGTCCTGGACGCGCGCGGGCTCGAACCCGGCGGATACGTGCTGTCCCTGTCCCGGCTCATGCCGGCCAAGGGCATCGACGACCTCATCGCGGGATTCGCCGCGAGCCGCGCCGCGGCCGGGACGCGGCTCGTCGTCGTCGGACGCGGCCCGGGGGAGGAGCAGCTGCGCGCCGTCGCCGCCGCCTCCCCGGCCGCGGAGCGGATCACGTTCCTGACCGACGTCGACGACGCCGAGAAGCCCCACATCATGGCGGGCAGCGCGGCCTACGTGCTGGCGACCAAGCCGCTGCCGGAGTTCGTGGAGACCTTCGGCATCACGCTCGCCGAGTCCATGCTGGCCGGTGGCGGCCCCGTGATCACGACGGACGTCGGCGGCACGCTCGAAGCCGTCGGCGACACCGCGCTCGTGGTGCCCCCGGGCGATCCGGCGGCGATCGCCCGGGCCCTTGACGCCGCGCTGACGCTCACGGGGCGGGAACGGGCGGAACGCGCGGCGCGGGCGCGCGGCTACGCCCTGCGCTTCGGGCGGATGCGGGTCTTCGACGCGCTCATGACGCGGGCAGGGCTCGCGGTGCGGGCCATGAGCGCCTAGCCGCGAGCGGCCGGCCCCCGGCGGTCAGGCGGGCGCCTGGTCGTCGGAGGCCGAGCGCAGGCCGGCCAGCAGGCGGGCGAGCTCGCGGCGGTCGGCGGCGTCGAGCCGGGAGAAGTACTCGTCGCTGCTCGTGCGCCGCGACTCCCTCACGGCCGCGTGGAGGCGCGCGCCCTTCTGCGTCACGTCGACGAGGACGGCCCGGCGGTCCACGGGGTCGGGGCGGCGCCGGACCAGGTCCTGGGCCTCGAGGAGGTCCACGACCTCGGTGGCCGAGCGCGGGGCGATCCGGAGGGCGGCGGCGAGGTCCTTGAGGCGCACTCCGGGCGCGGCCCCGGCGTCGTCGGCGTGCCCGACGACCGCATGCAGGGCCCGCCACTGGTGCGGCGTGAGCCCGTAGGGGGCCAGCTGCTCGGCCCAGAGCCGGCGCAGGCCGCGGAAGGCGGTGTGGAACAGCTCGCCCAGGTCTGGGGAGTCGGACGGCGAGGCGGACATGCGCCCCAGTCTATCGGCGCCGCGTCAGCCGGCTCAGGAAGCCGCGGGCGCCGGGGAGGTGGCCTTCGCGCTCGAGCGGATCGGCGGCGTCGTCCGGCAAACGTCCGTCCTGGCCGGCGAGCAGCCGGCCCGCTCCCGGGCCGGGGATCTGCGCTCCGGCGAGGTGCGGCTGACCGGGACTGTCCGCCGCGGCGTGCGCCGTGAAGGGGCCGTGGCGCTGCATGGGGCCGATCGGGTTCTCGGAGGGGTGTTCGATTGCGCGGGCCATGGCGACCACCTGGCTTTCCTGCCGTGGGCGGGGGTTTCCCGTCACCTCCATTCTAGGTTCCGGGTGCCGGGAGGGACCCCGCGCGGAGGTTGAACATTTGACCTGCAACCACATTGTGAGGTAACCTCGGTATTACCCGGTGCGGAACCCGCACCCGTCACCCACTGGAGGTGGTGTCCCATGACAGCGACCCTTCATTCCGCTGCCACCCCGTCCCGCTCCCGCCGATCCGGCGGTCGCAGCCAGGACGGTCCCGAACTTCCCGGCGCGTCCGGCGGCCGCGGCCCCGCACGCGTCGACCCCGCCGACCGCAGCCAGCTCACGAGCCACCCGGTCAGCCTGCGCCGCATCGCGGCGCTCTTCTCCCCCCACCGCGGCACCCTCGCCGTCGTCGTCCTGCTCATCAGCGCGTCCTCGGTGATCGGCCTCGCCCAGCCCTTCCTGGTCCGGGCCATCATCGACGACGCGCTGCCGCACCAGGACACCGCGCTCCTGGCCTGGCTCGCCGGCGGGCTCGTGGCCGTCGCCGCCGCGACCGCCGTGATCGGCGTCGTCCAGACCTGGATGGCCACGCGCATGGGCCAGCGCGTCATGCACGCCCTGCGCACCGCGCTCTTCACCCACGTCCAGCGCCAATCGCTCGGCTTCTTCACCCGGACCCGTGGGGGCGAGGTCCAATCCCGGCTCACCCACGACATCTCGGGCATGCAGTCCGTCGTGACGAGCACCGCGACGTCGGTGGCCTCGAACCTGACCACCGCCGTCGCGACCGCCGTCGCGATGATCGCCCTCTCCCCGCAGCTGAGCCTGCTGTCCCTCCTGGTCCTGCCCCCGGCCATCTACCTGAGCCGCCGCGTGGCCCTGCTGCGCCGCGACATCACCGCGGAGCGCCAGCGCGAGCTGGCCGGCCTGCACACCTTCGTCGAGGAGGGGCTCTCCGTCTCCGGCGTCCGCCTGGCGAAGACCCTCGGGACCACGGGCCGGGACGCCGCGCGCTTCGCGGAGTCCTCCGAGCGGCTCATCGGCCTGGAGCTGCGCTCGCAGCTGGCCGGCCGCTGGCGCATGGCCACCATGGGGATCGTCTTCGCGGCGATCCCCGCGGTCATCTACCTCGCGGCGGGATTCCCGGCCGTTTCCGGCGGCATGACGATCGGCACGCTCGTGGCGTTCACGGCCCTGCAGGGCGCGATCTTCCGTCCCATCATGGGACTGCTCAACGTCGGCGTGCAGTGGGTCACCGCGATGGCGCTCTTCAGCCGCATCTTCGAGTACCTCGACCTGGTCCCGGACGTCGCCCCTCCCGTGCGCCCCGTGCGGCTGGATCCGCGCGCCGTGCGGGGCGAGGTCCGCTTCGAGGGCGTGGATTTCGCGTACGACGACGGGGCCCCGGTCCTGCGCGGCATCGACCTGGTCCTCGGGGCCGGGACCACGACGGCCGTCGTCGGGCCGACGGGATCCGGCAAGTCCACGCTCGGCGCCCTCCTGCCGCGGCTCTTCGACCCGAGCGCGGGCCGTCTGTCGATCGACGGGGTGGAGGTGCGGGAGCTGCACCCGGACGACCTCGCGGGAATCGTCGGCGTCGTCTCCCAGGAGTCCTACCTGCAGCACGCCTCGATCCGCGAGAACCTGTTGCTCGCCGCGCCCGGCGCCACGGAGGCGCAGCTGTGGAACGCCCTCGCGGCGGCGCGCATCGCCTCCCTCGTGGCTTCGCTGCCCGAAGGGCTGGACACCGTGGTCGGCGCCCGCGGCCACCGCTTCTCCGGCGGCGAGCAGCAGCGCCTGGCCATCGCCCGCACCCTGCTGCGCAACCCGAAGGTCCTCGTCCTCGACGAGGCCACCTCGGCCCTGGACAACTCGACCGAGGCGGAGGTGCAGGCGGCGCTGGACCGGCTCGCAGAGGGCCGCACGACCCTGACGATCGCCCACCGGCTCTCCACCATCGAGGACGCGGACCAGCTCGTGGTCCTCGAGGACGGGCGGATCGCCGAGCGCGGCACGCCGCAGGAGCTCCTCGCGGCGGGCGGACGCTACGCCCGGCTGGCGGGGCGGCGCGAGCCCGTCTCCGCGTAGGAGGCCCTCGTGCGGAGGTGACGGTGGAACCCGGCTCTAGTCCCATTTGATTTCTGCGAACAGCTTCCTGCCCCGCCGGCCGGGTGGCGGCGTCATGACGTACTCGAAGAAGCCGCCTTCGTCGTATTCGGAGTCGACATCCTCCATGACGATTCGGAACTTGCCCGGTCTGCGCCCCTTCTTTCGGATCAGGATGTCTCGCGCCTCCACGGCCTTCTCGCGTGT
Source organism: Zafaria sp. Z1313 (assembly GCF_050563205.1). NCBI lineage: Bacteria > Bacillati > Actinomycetota > Actinomycetes > Micrococcales > Micrococcaceae > Zafaria > Zafaria sp. Z1313. The sequence goes on along the minus strand of NZ_JBNWUK010000004.1, from coordinate 1,994 downwards.
GGAGAAGACTCCGTAGAGCGCTTCCGGGTGGCCGTTCAACCGGTTGTGTTCCTTCTGCACGAGCTTGAGACACCACACACGCTCAGACCGCTGACCGGTCTCAGTGGATTCGAAAGTCTTCCCGGGCATCAGCTCATCCTGATCGGTGGGTCGATGATCGAGTCCAGTGTGACCTGTACGATCTCGAAGTCGTCCGGATAGTCTCGAAAGCCGGGCTCAGTTCGGCGGTTGGCCACGGCACGCTCGGCGAGCTCCCGGCTGGTGAAGTAGCCCAGCATGTGCGTGTTCCTCGCATCGCTCCCGTACGTGTACCTGCTCAAGTATCTGTGCACGGCAATCCACATCTGCAAGGTGCCACCTACTTTCCGGTCCGTGAGAGATGCTTCTTGATTTGCTGAATGTAGGACTTCGTAGCCGCCGATGTCGCGTGCTTGGGTCCATACTGCTTGACGATACGTGAGGCCGCTTGGCTAGGTGTCTCTCCCGGAAGTCGCCTCTTGCCAACAGCCCAGCTCGGGACGTTATTTGCCGTCTCTTTACCGGACGGTTTGGTTGTCTTTTTGGCCTTGGCCAGCCAGATGTACGCGCTGGCAGTTACGGCGGTGATCTTCGCGAAGCGATTCATCACCCCTCGTTGACCAGGCCACCAACCTGTTCTTTGGTGGTAGTTGAGAATCCAAGAAGTGATGCCCGCTGCGGCTACCAATCCTCCGATAACCCATCCGATCCCTGGGATGAATACTGCTGCAGCGGCTGCCAAGCCGGGAGTGTCAGACGAACGGTGTATCTGGTCCTGGCCTGACCGAAAGGAAAGGCGATGACCGATGTCATCGAGATGATTGATCCTGTGACGGGAGAGATCATCGATCAGCAGCAGATCGCGGAGCAGCTGCTCGCGGAAGCGAAGGAGAAGGGCGTCAGCCTGGTCGGCCCGGACGGGCTGCTCGCCGGGCTAACGAAGCGGGTGCTGGAGACTGCGCTCGAGGTCGAGATGACCGAGCACCTCGGTTATGACAAGCACCAGCCCAGCACCGGCGAGAATGCCCGTAACGGGACGCGGGCGAAGACCGTGATGACCGAGGTCGGTGCAGTGCAGATCGACGTTCCCCGGGATCGTGAGGGGTCGTTCCAGCCGAGGATCGTGCGCAAGCGGCAGCGTCGGCTGGACGGGATCGACGAGATCGTGCTGTCATTGACCGCGCGCGGGCTCACGACCGGTGAGGTCGCGGCGCACTTCGACGATGTCTACGGAGCCAGCGTCTCGAAGGACACGATCTCGAAGATCACCGACAAGGTGATCGAGGAGATGACCGAGTGGCAGAACCGTCCGTTGGACCGCGTCTACCCGGTGGTGTTCATCGACGCGATCGTCGTGAAGGTGCGGGACGGGCAGGTGCGCAACAAACCGTTCTACGTCGCCGTCGGCGTCACCACGGGCGGGGAACGCGACATCCTCGGGATCTGGGCCGGCGACGGTGGTGAGGGCGCGAAGTTCTGGCTCGGCGTGCTCACCGAGATCAAGAACCGCGGCGTCGAGGACGTCTGCATCGTCGTCTGCGACGGGCTGAAAGGCCTCCCGGACGCGATCAACACGACGTGGGAGCTGACGACGGTGCAGACATGCATCATCCACCTGATCCGCAACACGTTCAAATACGCGTCGCGGAAGTACTGGGACCAGATCGCCCGCGACCTCAAGCCGGTCTATACCGCCGTCAACGAAGCTGTCGCGAGGGCCAGGTTCGAGGAGTTCGCCGAGAAGTGGTGCACCATGTATCCCGCGATCCGGCAGCTCTGGGAGAACGCATGGGCGGAATTCATCCCGTTTCTGGACTACGACGTCGAGATCCGCCGCATCATCTGCTCCACGAACGCGATCGAGTCGCTCAACGCCCGCTACCGGCGCGCCGTCCGTGCCCGCGGGCACTTCCCCAACGACGCTGCCGCGCTGAAATGCCTGTATCTCGTGACCCGGTCGCTTGACCCGACGGGGC
>NZ_JBNWUK010000039.1:0-7343 GCF_050563205.1 Zafaria sp. Z1313 | reverse complement strand
GGAAGCGAAGGAGAAGGGCGTCAGCCTGGTCGGCCCGGACGGGCTGCTCGCCGGGCTAACGAAGCGGGTGCTGGAGACTGCGCTCGAGGTCGAGATGACCGAGCACCTCGGTTATGACAAGCACCAGCCCAGCACCGGCGAGAATGCCCGTAACGGGACGCGGGCGAAGACCGTGATGACCGAGGTCGGTGCAGTGCAGATCGACGTTCCCCGGGATCGTGAGGGGTCGTTCCAGCCGAGGATCGTGCGCAAGCGGCAGCGTCGGCTGGACGGGATCGACGAGATCGTGCTGTCATTGACCGCGCGCGGGCTCACGACCGGTGAGGTCGCGGCGCACTTCGACGATGTCTACGGAGCCAGCGTCTCGAAGGACACGATCTCGAAGATCACCGACAAGGTGATCGAGGAGATGACCGAGTGGCAGAACCGTCCGTTGGACCGCGTCTACCCGGTGGTGTTCATCGACGCGATCGTCGTGAAGGTGCGGGACGGGCAGGTGCGCAACAAACCGTTCTACGTCGCCGTCGGCGTCACCACGGGCGGGGAACGCGACATCCTCGGGATCTGGGCCGGCGACGGTGGTGAGGGCGCGAAGTTCTGGCTCGGCGTGCTCACCGAGATCAAGAACCGCGGCGTCGAGGACGTCTGCATCGTCGTCTGCGACGGGCTGAAAGGCCTCCCGGACGCGATCAACACGACGTGGGAGCTGACGACGGTGCAGACATGCATCATCCACCTGATCCGCAACACGTTCAAATACGCGTCGCGGAAGTACTGGGACCAGATCGCCCGCGACCTCAAGCCGGTCTATACCGCCGTCAACGAAGCTGTCGCGAGGGCCAGGTTCGAGGAGTTCGCCGAGAAGTGGTGCACCATGTATCCCGCGATCCGGCAGCTCTGGGAGAACGCATGGGCGGAATTCATCCCGTTTCTGGACTACGACGTCGAGATCCGCCGCATCATCTGCTCCACGAACGCGATCGAGTCGCTCAACGCCCGCTACCGGCGCGCCGTCCGTGCCCGCGGGCACTTCCCCAACGACGCTGCCGCGCTGAAATGCCTGTATCTCGTGACCCGGTCGCTTGACCCGACGGGGCGAGGTCGGGCACGGTGGGTCACGAGGTGGAAGCCCGCGCTCAACGCCTTCGCTATCACCTTCGAAGGCCGAATCAACTGACAATGCGCCAGGCCAGATCCACCGTTAATCTGACAGACCCCGAAAGTCACACAATACAGAATCGGACCCTATCTTGATGCGGGTCGAAATGGTTCCCTGACGTCAGGTTGGGGTGTACTCCAGCCTGACGTACTGGCGCATGTTTGGGGGATGCCGCCACGCCTGTCCAAGCGTGTGCCGCATAACGCCCCGTCACCGGGCAGACCACCGGACAGGGTATTCGGGACGCCCCGCAAGGCGTGCTTGCGCGTGCCCAGGTTAGAAGCGGGTGTGTCCGGTTGGGGTTCCCCAAACGGACAGTGTCGCCGTCCCCCTGGGGATCAGTGAAGGCACTGCTGACATCAGTGCCGTCGGATTTTGAACGTGGCATAACTGGGGCGGTCGTGTGCTCTTAGCGGGTCACTTGCCCTGCCGCTCCTCGCCCACACCGCCTCAGCGGCCGAACAGGCGCCCCAGCCAACTGGTGCCGGGGTCCGCTGGTGCGCTCTCGGCCATCCCGGCGGGGTCTTCCGGTCGCACGCGCACCGGTTGGACACCGGCACGTTCCTCATCACCTGGTCCACGTGGTTGCCACAACCGGCCCACGTGGTCTTACCGCACTTGGCGCACTTCACTGCCTGGCACATGATGTGTCTCCTTCTCCTGAGGTCCTAGGGTCGGAGGCGTACCAAATCGAACGATCGCCGAACCTCCGGAATATACCCCTGGTGGTATTAGTTACCAGCATGCGTCTCCTTGCGGGATACCCCCGTAGGTATTACTCTCGACTCAGAGCCGATACCCGAGGGGGTATCTGTAAACCAACGAAGGAGACTCCATGCTGCTTGAACGGATCTACGACGAGGACCTCGCCCAGGCCAGCTACTTCATCGGCTGCCAGAAGAATGGCACGGCCGTCGTGGTCGACGCCCGTCGCGACCTCGCCCCCTACCTGGATCTGGCCGAGAAGAACGGCATGACCATCGTGGCGGTCACCGAGACCCACATCCACGCCGACTACCTCTCCGGCACCCGCGAGCTCGCCGCCAAGACCGGCGCCGAGATGTACGTCTCCGGTGAGGGTGGCCCCGACTGGACCTACGGCTTCGAGGCGAACCTGCTGCACGACGGGGACAAGATCACGATCGGCAACATCACCGTCCAGGCTGTCCACACCCCCGGCCACACCCCCGAGCACCTGTCCTTCCTCGTCACCGACGGCGCCTTCAGCGACAAGCCGGGGTACATGCTGACCGGTGACTTCGTCTTCTCCGGCGACCTCGGCCGCCCGGACCTGCTGGACGAGGCCGTCGGCGGGGTGGACACCCGCTTCGGCGGTGCCAAGGACCTGTTCCGCAGCCTCAAGGAGAAGTTCGTGACGCTGCCGGACCACGTCCAGGTCTACCCGGCCCACGGCGCCGGCTCGGCCTGCGGCAAGGCCCTGGGTGCGATCCCCTCCTCTACCGTCGGCTACGAGCGCCTCTACGCCTGGTGGGGCAAGTACGTCACCGAGGACGATGAGCAGGGCTTCGTCGACGAACTGCTGGCCGGCCAGCCGGACGCCCACGCCTACTTCGGCCGCATGAAGCGCGAGAACCGGGACGGCCCGGCCGTGATGGGCGATCGTGCCCCGCTGCCGCAGCTGGCGATCGAGGACGTCGCCCGCGACCTCGAGCAGGACAAGGTCACCTTCTTGGACACCCGCCCCGTGGACGAGGTCCACGCCGGGACCGTTCCCGGGTCGATCAGCATCCCCGCCCCGGGCAAGATGGCCACCTACGGCGGCTGGGCCTACGACCCCGAGAAGGACGATCGCCCATTGGTACTGCTGGCCCAGGACCAGGAGCAGGCCCAGCAGTTCTGGGACCACCTGGTGCGCGTGGGCATCGACCACGTCTCCGGGTACGTCACCGGGATCGAGGGCCTGCCGACCACCACCCCGCGGATCATCCAGCCGGAGGAGCTCGAGGGCTTCGACGCAGCCTTGGCCCTGGACGTGCGCAACAAGACCGAGCACACCGAGGGCCACATCCCCGGTTCGCGCCAGCTGAGCGCCGGCCGCGTGCTGTGGCACCAGGACCAGCTGCCCAGCGAGGGCACCATCGTGACGTACTGCCAGTCCGGGATGCGCAACTCGGTGGCCGCCAGCGCTCTGCGCCGGGCCGGACACGACGTCGTCGAGCTCGACGGCAGCTACAGCGCCTGGTCCGAGTGGGCCCGCCGCAGCGGAGTCCAGCCGGAGACCTCGGGGACCGCCCAGGAACCGGTCGGCGCCTGATCCGGCAGCCGACCGGCTGACGAGTCGCCCGGTCCACCGGACCGTCCGCAGAAGGGGCGCCCCTTCTGTATACCCCCGGACACGCGAAAACCCCCGGAGCATTGACGGGTCAATGCTCCGGGGGCCTCGGAAACCGCAGTCCAGGCCTCAGGCCAAGGAGAGGAAGAGCTTCTCCATGTCCGCCTTGTCCATGGAGCCGTCCTCCGTGCGCAGGCACTGCTCCAGGCCGGTGGCGATGATGGCGAACCCGGCCCGGTCCAGCGCCTTGGAGACGGCGGCCAGCTGGGTGACCACGTCCTTGCAGTCGCGGCCCTCCTCGAGCATACGGGTGACCGCGGCCAACTGACCCTGGGCCCGCTTAAGCCTGTTGAGGATCGGCTTGAGCTCGGTGGTGTCGAGTTCCATGAGGTGCTCCTCGGGTCGTGGAGGGGATATCAGTCCCCTCCATTCTATACCCCCGGGGGTGTGTTGCATACCCTAGGGGGTATGTGGCAGACTCATGGAGTCATATTCAGACGAACGGAAGAGAAGCCTCTTGACCTCCCTCACCCCCGCCCTGACCGACGTCGATGCCCCGGCTCTGCGCGAGTGGATCGATCGCCACGATGACCTGATCGTGCTGGACGTGCGTTCCGCCGCGGAGTTCGAGGGCCTGCACATCAAGGGTTCCTACAACGTCCCGCTTCCGCTGCTGTCCGAGCACGCCGACGAGCTCGCCCAGCGCCTGGACCGCCACGTGGTGCTGGTCTGCCAGTCCGGCGTCCGCGCCGGGCAGGCCCGCCACCGGCTGAACACCGCCGGCCTGGAGAAGGCCACGGTCCTCACCGGCGGCGTCCCCGCCTTCGAGGCCGCCGGTGGGGACGTCGTCCGCGGCGCCCAGCGCTGGTCCCTGGAGCGCCAGGTGCGCCTGGCCGCCGGCTCCCTCGTGCTGGCCGGGATGCTGGGCGGGAAGCTCGTCTCACCCAAGGTGAGCATGCTCGCCGGGGCCATCGGCGCCGGGCTGAGCTTCTCCGCCGTCACCAACACCTGCGCCATGGGCAACGTCCTGGCCAGGATGCCCTGGAACAGGACGGCCTCCGAGCCCACCGCCCAGTCCGCGATCCAGCAGTTGCCCTCCGCGGGCTGACCCAGACCGCCCGGCGGCGGCGCACCCCCCCCTCCGCGCCGCCGTCGGGCCCTTTTCTTCCCAGCCCCGCCCTGCCTACTCCCAAGGACCATCTATGACCGTCACGCTCATCGTCGCCCTCGCGCTCTCGGTGCTGATCGGGGTCTCCCTCGGCCTGCTGGGCGGTGGGGGGTCCATCCTTACCGTCCCAATCCTCACCTACGTGGCCGGGCTTCCCGCCAAGGAGGCGATCGCCGCCTCGCTGTTCGTGGTGGGCACCACCTCGCTGGTCAGCGTGGTCTTCCATGCCCGCAGGGGGAGGGTGAAGTGGCGTACCGGCCTCGTCTTCGGAGTGGCGAGCATGGCGGGCGCCTTCGGCGGCGGGCTGCTGGGCGGCCACATCCCCGGCACCGTGCTGATGATCGCCTTCGCCCTGATGATGGTCGCCACCGCGGCCGCCATGATCCGGGGCCGGAGGAAGGCCCCCTCCTCCGGTGGGGACGAGGCGAAGAAGCTGCCCGTCGTCAAGGTCATCCTCGAGGGCCTGGTGGTCGGCCTGGTCACCGGGCTCGTCGGCGCCGGGGGCGGCTTCCTGGTGGTGCCCGCGCTGGTGCTGCTGGGCGGGCTGTCCATGCCGGCCGCCGTCGGGACGTCCCTGGTGGTCATCGCCATGAAGTCCTTCGCGGGCCTGGGCGGCTACCTCACGAGCGTCCAGCTCGACTGGGGGCTCGTGGCCGGGGTGACCGCCGCCGCGATCGTCGGTTCGCTGATCGGGGCCAAGCTGACGGGGATCATCCCCGAGAACATCCTGCGCGAGGGCTTCGGCTTCTTCGTGCTGGCCATGGGCGTCTTCGTCCTGGTCCAGGAACTGCCCTCCCCCGCAAGCGCCATCGTCGGCGTCCTGGGCTCCGGTGCGGTGGCCGCGGTCCTGCTGTGCCGCTACGCCATCCCGGCCTGCCCGATGCACCGAAACAGGAAACAGACCGACACCCCGCAACCAGCCCCAATCGGCTGACCACTCCGGGATCAACCGCTCCTGCTGCCGGTGCGGGACCGAACACCCCGGCCGCACACCGAGGTTTGAATAGCAGAGACAAATAGCCGGATTATCGCAAACTTGTTTGACCGCCTAGTTCAGTCGCGTCCGCATGGGGATCCCCCGTCGGACACCTTTCAGTTGGACTGGTCGGCCCTGGGTGTGGTGTTCTTCCAAGTCTCCTGATCGGCAGAGCGCTGCCATTCCTGGCGTGGGATGTCCCACTCGCGTGCAGCATCTGTCAGCCAGATCGTCGTATCGGGGTTCCACCCCGCGATGACCGTCGAAGTACCGGTGTCGACGTGCAGCGCACGATTGGCACTACTGAGGTAAGCCAGGACTGTCAGGTGCACAGCATCCCACCCCTCGGCGACTTTCTCCCAGTCCGGGATCACCCACCTGCCGTCGTGCCCGGTACAGCGAAACCAGTCATGACGCCGCGATGCCGTGACCCCCAAGGGGTACTCACGGCAAAGTGCCACCCAATCGGCCCCGGTGCGCACCTCATACGTTCGGCCGGTACCGCGCACGGGGATGACTGTGGCGTTCTCCCAGCCGAAGGAATCCTCGATGAGGTTCAACCCCAGCGGTATCCTTCCGACCGACTGCATTGTCCCTGGCGGGAAGGACCACCACGTCCCCGACCAGTTGGCATGAGGGTCTCGGGGTCTTTCCTTCTCGGCCCGAATCTCTTCGGCTCGTGTACCGCGGGCCCATTCAGCTAGCGCTTGTGATGGCTCCCTGGGCAACGGTGCCGGATCGTCTGCCGACCGCCAATCGATGCTCCACTGTTCGACCTGCCGGCCCTGCGACCACCACTGTGTAGAGGGCGACGTGATCACGTGCTGGGCGACGGAGAGAAGGGCCCTTCTCACCTCGGGGAGCGCCGCGAGGACGTCCTCGCCGTCCGGTTCCTGCCACGGACGAGACGTATCCACCGCTCGGGCCAAAGCACGATCGATCACGTCGGCGCCCGACAGCGTCACGTCGAGCGACGCCAAGGCGGTTAAGAGGTCCGGCATGGACGGCGTCGGCGGCGGAGCCGCAACCTCCCCGAACGTGGCAGTCAACAACGCCCGGGACGTTCCCTTACCCGGGTCCAGGTCATGGGCGAGCCAGAACGCGGCTGACCTGACCTCCGTGCTCAAATCCATCGCCATCTCAAGGCACAACCGTCGACCACGTGGACCCACCAACAGCGCATCAGCGTCCGCAACCATTTACTCACCCTACGTGCGACACACCACCACCCGCCCGTAGGCCGATCCTCATGCGGGGGGAGTGTCAGACGAACGGTGTATCTGGTCCTGGCCTGACCGAAAGGAAAGGCGATGACCGATGTCATCGAGATGATTGAATCGCACCGGGTTTGATGGAGGCATCGATGACCCGGAAGGATTGAATTCATGCCAGCCCAGAGGAAGTACCCGGAGGAACTGCGTGAGCGCGCCACGAGGATGGCGATCGATGCGCGGAAGGACCCAGCAACCCGGAGCGGGGCCTACCGCAGGATCGGCGAGCAGCTCGGGGTCAACCCCGAGGCACTGCGCACCTGGGTGGCGCGGGCCGAGGTCGATGGTGGAGTGCGGCCGGGAACCACCACCACGGACGCGGCCAGGTTGGCCGAGCTCGAGCGCGAGGTGCGTGAGCTACGGCGGGCGAACACGATCCTGCGGCAGGCCTCGGCTTTCTTCGCGGCGGAGCTCGACCGCCCGTCGAGGTGATGTGTTCCTTCATCGAGGAGCACCGCGGCGAGCACGGGGTCGAG
>NZ_JBNWUK010000038.1:0-7607 GCF_050563205.1 Zafaria sp. Z1313 | reverse complement strand
CCGGGTGGTCAGATCGGGAGTCGGTTGGGGAATTGGACGGCGAAGGCGTTCAGGGCCTGGTGCCATCCCTGGGTGCCGGTTCCGAGCTCGCCTCCGCGGGTGGTCTCGATGTTCCGGATCCCCAGGTAGACCAGCTTGAGCGCCGCGTCGTCGGAGGGGAACGAGCCCCTGGTCTTGGTGATCTTCCGGAGCTGGTAGTTGATCGATTCGATCTGGTTCGTGGTGTAGATGACCTTGCGTATCTCGGGTGTGAACGCCAGGAACGGGGTGAAGTCCTCCCACGCGTTCCTCCACGCCAGCACCGCCCCGGGGGCCTTGGCCTGCCAGGCCTCGGCGAAGGCCTCCATGGCCAGCTCCGCGGCCTGCACGGTCGGAGCCGTGTAGATCGGACGCATGTCCTTGGCCATCGCCTTGCGGTCCCCGTAGGAGGCGTAGCGCATCGCCGAGCGCAGCAGGTGCACCACGCACGTCTGGACCACGGTCTGCGGGTAGATGCTGTTCACCGCCGCCGGCAGGCCGCTCAGCCCGTCGCAACACAGGACCAGGATGTCCGTGGCGCCGCGATTGCGGATCTCGGTGAGCACGTTGGCCCAGAACTTCGCCCCCTCCGAAGCGCCCAGCCACAGGCCCAGGACCTGCTTGCGGCCCTCGACGTCCACGCCCACGGCGATGTGGCAGGCCCTGTTCGCCACGACCCCGCCGTCACGGATCTTCAGCCAGATCGCGTCGATGTAGACGATCGGATACACCGCTTCCAGCGGCCGGTTCTGCCATTGGGCGACCTCGTCGGCGATGACGTCGGTGACCCGGGAGATCGTCGCGGCGGAGACCTTGGCCCCGTAGATCTCCTCGAGGTGGGCCCCGATGTCGCGGGTGCTCATCCCACGGGCGTAGAGCGAGAGGATCATGTCCTCGACCTTGCCCAGCCGGCGGGACCGCTTGGGCACAATGACCGGCGCGAAGGAGCCGTTCCGATCCCGTGGCACGGTGATCTGCACCGGCCCCTGCAGGGTCTGCACGTTCTTGGTGGTCTTGCCGTTGCGCGAGTTTCCCGTCCCGGCCCCGGCGGGGTCCCCGGACTCGTAGCCGAGGTGGTCGCTCATCTCGGTCTCCAGGCTCCGTTCCAGGACCGCGCGGGTCATTCGCGCCAGCAGCTCCTCGACGCCGTGGCGCCCCTGCCCGAGATCCTCCGCGGCGGTGACGAGGGCGTCGATCTGATCGGCGCTGAGAACGCCTTCAAGAGGGTTCGGAATGGTGTTGGTATCTGCCATGAGGCCCGTCCTTTCAAAGGGGTGAAACCACAGGTCACACCCCAGTTAGAGACCGGACCCTTACACACTCTATGAAACACCCTCTTCATCGCGGGCAACTGGGCGATCATCACCTCCGCCGCCGTGGCCGTCGTCCTCGCCGCCGTTGCCCTGTCCCTGCGACGCCGCAGCAAAAGCAAGGCGCAGGACAGCAATATGCCCGCGGAGGAGGCTGAGAGCAGTGAGAACACCGAGTCGTGCTGCAGCCCGGCTCCCCACCTTCCCCACACGGCGCCAGTGCGCGACAACCAGCAAGGAAACCCATGACAACGACGAGAAGCCAACGGCGCATCTTCACCATCACTGCCCTCATGGCCGCCGCGGCGCTCATCCTGCTCCTGGCCCTCGCGGCACTGAACCGCGGGAACGAAACCAATCCAGCCGCCGGGCCAGCCGGCGGAAGCAACGACGGCAGGATAGAGATCACGTCTGTGGACGGCCGGGAGCTCACCGTCCCCTCCACCCGCCCGACGGTGCTGTATTTCATGGCGAGCTGGTGCTATACCTGTGTTCCGCAGGCGGAGGCGATGAAGGAACTGGAACAGGAATATGCCGACAAGGCAGACTTCGTCGCCGTCGATGTGACGCCGGAGAACACAAAAACCGAAGTGGACCAGTTCCGTGAACTGGCCGGCAACCCCGGATACCCCTACGTTGTTGACCGTACCAGGGAGCTCATCCAAAAGTATGGGGTCATGTCCCTGGACAGCACCATCGTCGTCTCACCCGAGGGTGAAGTCCTGGCCCGGGCCGACTCCCGGCCCATGAAGGCCGATGCCCTGAAGGCATTTCTTGACGCAGCACTTCCCTAGCAGCGGAAAGCACCCAACTATTCGCACCGGCTCTTGACCTTCCCGTGCAGGGGAAGGTTCATACTGGGACGGCACACGCACCAGAAGAATGCCCCCCGGGTGTTCATCTAAGACTTGATGGAGGATTCATGCCTGAAGCAACAACACCCGATTTCGACCTGGCTGTCATCGGCTCCGGAGGCGGCGCGTTCGCGGCCGCGATCCGGGCCACCAACCTGGGCAAGCGGGTGGTGATGATCGAACGCTCCACGGTGGGCGGGACGTGCGTGAACACCGGCTGCGTGCCGTCCAAGGCCCTGCTGGCCGCCGCGGAGGCCAGGCATGTTGCTTTGGACGGGACCGGAAGATTCCCCGGGATCGGCACTTCCGCCGCCCCGGTGGACATGGGGGCACTCATTGACGGGAAACGCTCCCTGGTCGAGGGCATGCGCTCGGATAAATACGTGGATCTGGCCGCCGACTACGGGTGGGACCTGCGCCAGGGCACCGCGGTGTTCGCCGGCACCCAGGAGGAACCTGTCCTGGAGATCACCGGGCCCGACGGCGCCCGCGACTCCCTGACCGCCGCCCAGTATCTGGTGGCCACCGGTTCGGCCCCGTGGGCACCACCGGTACCGGGACTGGATGAGGTTGACTACCTGACCTCGACCACGGCCATGGAACTGGACGAGGTGCCCGAGTCCCTGATCGTCTTCGGCGGCGGGTACGTGGCCCTGGAGATGGCGCAGCTTTTTGCCCGGCTCGGATCGAAGGTGACCCTGCTGGTTCGCTCCCGGTTGGCCTCGCACGAGGAACCCGAAGCCTCCCGTGCCCTGATGGGCGTCTTCGCCGACGAGGGCATCCGCGTCATCCGCCGGGCCACCGTGTCCTCCGTGCGCATGGACCCGGCCACCGGCGGGATTCTCGCAACCGCGACGGTGGCCGGGGGCCAGGAGGAATTCCGGGCCGCGAAGCTGCTGGTGGCCACCGGACGCCGCGCCGTCACCGACGGGTTGAACCTGGCCGCCGTCGGCGTAAAAACCGGCGACACCGGCGAGATCCTGGTCAACAACCGGCTCAACAGCACCAACGAACGGATCTGGGCCGCCGGGGACGTGACCGGGCACCGGGAATTTGTCTACGTCGCAGCCTCCCACGGCACCCTGGTCGTGGAGAACGCGTTCAACAACGCTGGCCGCGAGGTCGACTACGGGCACCTGCCCCGGGTCACCTTCACGAGCCCCGCCCTGGCCGCCGTCGGCATGACCGACAAGGAAGCCAACGAGGCGGGCATCCGGTGCGAGTGCCGGGTCCTGCCTCTGGAGTACGTGCCGCGGGCCCTGGTGAACCGTGACACCCGGGGCTTCATCAAGATCGTCGCCGATGCCGACACCGGGCGCATCCTGGGCATCACCGCCGTGGCAAAGGACGCCGGGGAGTTGGCTGCCGCCGGCGTCTACATCCTGGAAGCCGGGATGACCGTGGAACAGGTGGCCAAGATGTGGAGCCCGTACCTCACCATGGCCGAAGGCCTCAAGATCGCCGCCCAGTCCTTCAGCACCGACATCTCCATGCTCTCCTGCTGCGCCTCCTGACACCCGCCCCGCCACCACGGAAGGAACCCCCTGCCATGACCGAAGACTTCACCGAACTTACCGACCGCCTGGCCTCACCCGACACCGGACTCGAAGCCGCACTCTGGGTCCCGCTGCTGCGCCTGCTCTCACGGGGCGATCCCGTGGACATCGTGGACCTGGCCGCCGCGACCGGACGCACCGTCCCGGAGGTCCGCGCCGCGCTGGGCGCCGTCCCCGACACCGAGTACGACGGGGAGGGGCACATCATCGGGCAGGGTCTGACCCTGCGCCCCACGCAACACCGCTTCGAGGTCGACGGGGAACAGCTGTACACGTGGTGCGCCCTGGACACCCTGATCTTTCCGGCGTTGCTGGGCGCCAGCGCGCGGGTCGAATCGGCCTGCCACGCCACCGGGGTCCCCGTACGGCTCAGCGTCGGGGCGGGTGGCGTGACCGGCGTGCAGCCGGCCACTGCCGTGCTCTCCCTGATCAATCCGGAGGACATGAGCTCGATACGATCGGCGTTCTGCAACCAGGTCCACTTCTTCGCCTCGGCCGAAGCGGCACAGCCCTGGCTCGATGCGGCTCCCGGCGGTTCCGTCGTCCCCATCGCCGACGCCTTCCGGCTCGGCACTGCCATGGCCGGGGCCCTGCTCCACGAAACCCCGCCCGCGCAGCGAGCCCTCCAGGGGAAGGGCGTGCGCGGGTGCGTTTGCTAACAAAATGACACAGTCCGCGCCCGCCCGCCTGCGCTAGGTCCGATTCATGAATCGGAACTAGCGCAGGCGGGCGGCTTAGCCGTGCGGCGGCGGGGTTCACTTTTCGCAGGCCCGGGCCAAGTGCCACTTGTCATCAACGTCAGCCAAAATCGTCAAACCCGCCAAGCGAACCCGTGATTTAACCGCCAAACGAAGGGTTCTGGCACACATTTCGTGAATGGTGACGGGTTCTCGCCGTGGTGGGATCGTTGTGACTGTGTGAGGAATTGCTGCGGGTGGTGTTCCCGCATTTGAACCGGGTGATGGTGGGGCAGGCGCGCCGGGCGGATGGGATGGTGCGGGTCTCGGCCCGGACCCGCGAGGACGGTGCGTTTCCGTGCCCGGGCTGCGGGGTGCTGTCGCGACGGGTGCATAGCCGCTACCGGCGCCAGATCGCCGATACTGCCATCGGCGGGCAGCCGGTTCTCATCGAGTTGTCGGTGCGGCGCCTGTTCTGCGACGAACGGGGCTGCCCCCGGCATACCTTCTGCGAGCAGATCGAGGGCCTGAGCATCCGCTATGGGAGGCGTACCCCGACCCTGTTGAAGGTTCTCCAGGCTGTCGGCCTGGCCTTGGCGGGGCGGGCAGGGGCTAGGCTAACCACCGTCCTGGGTGCCACGGTGAGCAGGACGACCCTGCTTCGCGTGGTGATGCGGTTGCCCGCACCCACTCCGGTCGGTGCTCCAAAGGTGCTGGGGGTGGACGACTTCGCACTGCGTAAACGTGAGGTTTACGGCACGGTCTTGGTCGACTGCGGCTCCCACCGCCCCATTGACCTGTTGCCGGACCGGCAGTCGGGCACCTTCGCCCGATGGCTGTGTGAACACCCTGGCGCGCAGGTCATCTGCCGCGACCGGGCCGGGGCCTACGCGGAGGGCGCCAGCACCGGAGCGCCGGAAGCGGTGCAGGTCGCCGATCGCTGGCACCTGTGGCACAACTTGGGCGAACACGTGGAAAAGGAGGTCGCCCGACACCGGCTGTGCCTGCCCGGCCCCGCCCCGCACCCTAGTACCGATGTCTGGCAAGGCCCTCCTGGGGAGTTCGCCGCAGCTCACACCGCAGCCTACGCCGTTGGCCATGTCCTGCCCGAGCGGACGCACGCGCGCTACCGGCGCGTGCACGAGCTCCTGGCGCAGGGTGCCAGCATGCAGGCAGCCGCCCGCAAGCTTGGCCTGTGCTACAACACGGTGCGCAAGTATGCACGAGCCGACAGCGCGGACGCGTTGGCCGGGGCCCGGTCCGACCGGGTGACGATCCTCGAGGCCTACAAGCCCTACCTGCACCAGCGGTTGAGCGAGGGCCCCGCCAGCACCGCCGAGCTGCACCGGCAGATCACCGCGAAGGGATACCGGGGCAGCTACGGCACGGTGGCGGCCTACCTGCGGGAGCTCCGCGCCACCGGAATCATCCCCGCCCCGGGCCCAGCACCGCCGACGGTAAGGCAGGTGGCCGGCTGGATCATGACTGATCCCGACGTGCTGGGCGAAGAGGTGCGGGCCAAGCTCAAGGCCGTGCTGGCCAACTGCCCGGAGCTGGAGTCCACCACGGCGCACGTCCACGACTTCGCCGCAATGCTCACCGAGCTGCGCGGCGAGACCGTCTCCGGGACTGGCTCGGCAAGATCTACATCGATACCCTGCCGAGCCTGCGCTCCTTCGCCAACGGCATCGACCGGGACCGTGACGCGGTGATCGCCGGACTGAGCCTGCCCTACAGCTCCGGCGTCGTTGAAGGGAACATCAATCGGATCAAGATGCTCAAACGCCAGATGTATGGCCGGGCAGGCTTCCCGCTCCTCAGGCAGAGAGTCCTGCTCTCATGACCGCCACCACGGCCGATCCCCGATTCACGAAATTCGTGCCAGAACCAAACGAAGTTGACAGTCACACCCGTGGGCACTTTATCGTGACCCTTGACATTCCCGACGCCGCAAGCTGAGCAAGCGGCAGGTTTAGGGTCTGTCAGATTAACGGTGGATCTGGCCTGGCGCATTGTCAGTTGATTCGGCCTTCGAAGGTGATAGCGAAGGCGTTGAGCGCGGGCTTCCACCTCGTGACCCACCGTGCCCGACCTTGCCCCGTCGGGTCAAGCGACCGGGTCACGAGATACAGGCATTTCAGCGCGGCAGCGTCGTTGGGGAAGTGCCCGCGGGCACGGACGGCGCGCCGGTAGCGGGCGTTGAGCGACTCGATCGCGTTCGTGGAGCAGATGATGCGGCGGATCTCGACGTCGTAGTCCAGAAACGGGATGAATTCCGCCCATGCGTTCTCCCAGAGCTGCCGGATCGCGGGATACATGGTGCACCACTTCTCGGCGAACTCCTCGAACCTGGCCCTCGCGACAGCTTCGTTGACGGCGGTATAGACCGGCTTGAGGTCGCGGGCGATCTGGTCCCAGTACTTCCGCGACGCGTATTTGAACGTGTTGCGGATCAGGTGGATGATGCATGTCTGCACCGTCGTCAGCTCCCACGTCGTGTTGATCGCGTCCGGGAGGCCTTTCAGCCCGTCGCAGACGACGATGCAGACGTCCTCGACGCCGCGGTTCTTGATCTCGGTGAGCACGCCGAGCCAGAACTTCGCGCCCTCACCACCGTCGCCGGCCCAGATCCCGAGGATGTCGCGTTCCCCGCCCGTGGTGACGCCGACGGCGACGTAGAACGGTTTGTTGCGCACCTGCCCGTCCCGCACCTTCACGACGATCGCGTCGATGAACACCACCGGGTAGACGCGGTCCAACGGACGGTTCTGCCACTCGGTCATCTCCTCGATCACCTTGTCGGTGATCTTCGAGATCGTGTCCTTCGAGACGCTGGCTCCGTAGACATCGTCGAAGTGCGCCGCGACCTCACCGGTCGTGAGCCCGCGCGCGGTCAATGACAGCACGATCTCGTCGATCCCGTCCAGCCGACGCTGCCGCTTGCGCACGATCCTCGGCTGGAACGACCCCTCACGATCCCGGGGAACGTCGATCTGCACTGCACCGACCTCGGTCATCACGGTCTTCGCCCGCGTCCCGTTACGGGCATTCTCGCCGGTGCTGGGCTGGTGCTTGTCATAACCGAGGTGCTCGGTCATCTCGACCTCGAGCGCAGTCTCCAGCACCCGCTTCGTTAGCCCGGCGAGCAGCCCGTCCGGGCCGACCAGGCTGACGCCCTTCTCCTTCGCTTCC
>NZ_JBNWUK010000037.1:0-7793 GCF_050563205.1 Zafaria sp. Z1313 | reverse complement strand
TGGTTGGGTCCCCGGGTAGGAGTCCGGTGACTGTGTGAGTTTCGCATCCGATAATGGGTGCAGGAGGAAATTCACAGATTATGGCACGTAGGCATACCCCGGATCAGGTCGTCGCGAAGGTCCGGCAGGGGCAGAAGATGCTCAATGACGGCAAGCCGATGATCGAGGTCATCAAGGAGCTGCAGGTCACCGAGGCAACCTGGTATCGGTGGCTGCAGCAGTACGGTTCCGAGCAGAACGCAGCCCAAACCAAAGCGGTCAAGGACTTGGAGAAGGAAAACGCCCGGCTGAAGCGGTTGCTGGCCGAGAAGGAACTGGCCATCGACATCCTGAACGAGGTGGCTAAGGGAAAATTCTGAGCCCCGAACCTCGCCGCCGGGCAGTGCGCATGGCGGTGGAGAAATTCGGGGCGTCCGAGAGATTCGCGTGCAAGGTGCTGGGGCAGAACCGTTCCGCGCTGCGCAAGTCACGCCCAGCGGTCAGCTTTGAGGAAGCCCGGCTACGCGCGGCGTTGCGGGCCATCGCCGGGGAGCATCCGGCGTGGGGGTGGCGGAAGGCCCGCTGGCGCCTGCTGGCCCAGCCGGAGTGGGCTGGCGTGGTGCTCAACGCTAAGCGGGTGCGCCGGCTCTGGCGGGCCGAGGGACTGACGTGCAAGCCGAAGGCGCGTAAGCGTCGCCGCACCGGGCCCGGCGCCGGGGAGCAGAAGCGGCTGAAGGCCGAATACCCGATGCACGTGATCAGCTTCGACTTCCAATCCGATGTGACCTCCTGTGGGCGGCATGTCCGGTTCTTCAACGTCATTGACGAGTACACCCGCACCGCCCTGGCGATCGTTCCGCGCAGGTCCTTCACCGCCACCGATGTGGTCGCCGTCCTGGAGGACATCATCGCCGAAACCGGTGTCACGCCAACCTATGTGCGCTCCGATAACGGGCCGGAATTCACCGCCGCAGCGCTGGTCAACTGGTGCGCCACTGCCGGGGTAGATACGGCGTTCATCGACCCGGGATCCCCGTGGCAGAACGGGTTCGCCGAATCATTCAACGCCCAATTCAGAAGGGAACAACTCACTGGGGAAATCATCGACACCATGGCCGAAGCGAAGTACTTGGCCGACGAGTGGAAGGACATCTACAATCATGAACGGCCCCACGGATCCCTCGACGGCATGACGCCGAAACAATACTGGGACACCTGGACGCAGAAAAATCAACTAGCTATCGCATAGCCACTGGACTGCTAACCGGGACCCAATCACTGGGACATGTGACGCCCGAGCGTCTCGTGATTGATGAAGACTCTTCGACCGAGCCGGCCGAGCTAGCTGCCGACGAAAAGGCAGGTGAATGGCAGATACCGGGGGGCCTCCCAGTCCCGCCGACGGCCGTTCGTAGGGGGTGGATGGAGTCGACTGCACAGCGAATAGGAGTGCATTCAGTGGTTGTACTTGGGAGACTGCAACGCGATAAGGCTCTCGATTACCGGACTGCATTGGCAAAAGGGGCGCCAACCGTAAGCTCTCACTTAGAGCGCTGGAGTCACTCCCACTGACTCCCAAGTGACTTTGAGAGCACCCCTGAAACTGACACTCCCCAGGCTTGTCAGTCAGTACATTGGCAATAAGGAGCGCTCCGGACCTCCCCAGGTTTTGGCACACGCAGATATGCCCCGGAGCGCTTCTTACTGCCAATGTTCTAATGGGCATTCCAAGTGAGATTAGTTCGCCCTGACTTTGGCGGCTTCCACTGACCGGCACCGGCAGACGGTTACATCGGGGAGCACTCCTGAGGGAAGTCCAAGAGTTGGAGGTTGATGCTGTCATCTTTGTGCAGCATTCTTCTTTCGCCGATACCGTGAAGTACAACCCATACGATGGACCCGTCTGGCATGCAGTCGTCGACAGTGCCACAGCCTATGTCTGTTCCCTCCTGCAAGACTCTAACGACTTGACCGACCGGGAGATGTTTCCAGGAGACGCGCCGTTTCCTGGGCATCAGAGCTTCCGCCGTATGGCAGGGAAAAAGTTCGTTTCCAACTGCGTTCCTAGTCGGTTGTTGGTTATTCCCAAATGCAATGTTGTCTAGTTGGTTCAGGACAACCGCAGTGAGACTTTTGGGGAGAGCGCTGTGTCGTGCCCCGGACGGGCCGGGGCACGGCACGGCATGTTTCGCTGGTCACTCAGGGGTTACGTAGGCCCCTGCGATACCGCCATCGACTAGGAAGGTGGAGGCTGTGATGAATGAGGAGTCGTCGCTGGCGAGGAATGCTACGGCGGCGGCGAGCTCTTCAGGTTCTGCAAAGCGGCCCAGCGGGACGTGGATGAGGCGGCGTGCGGCCTTCTCGGGGTCCTTGGCGAACAGTTCCTTCAGCAGCGGTGTGTTGACCGGTCCTGGGCAAAGGGCGTTGACGCGGATGCCCTGGCGGGCGAATTCGACACCGAGTTCGCGGCTCATGGCCAATACTCCGCCCTTTGATGCGCTGTAGGAGATCTGCGAGGTTGCAGCACCCATGACGGCGACGAAGGAGGCGGTGTTGATGATGGAGCCCTTACCCTGGGCCTGCATGTAGGGAAGAGCGTACTTGCAGCAGTAGAAGACAGAGGTCAGGTTGACTTCCTGGACCTTGCGCCAGGCGTCGATACCTGTGTCGAGGATCGAAGCGTCGTCGGCCGGGGAAATTCCGGCGTTGTTGAAGGTGATGTCAACGCTTCCGTAGGTTTCGTTGGTCACGGCGTAGAGGTTTTTCACTTCTTCTTCGCTGGTGACGTCTACCTTCACGTAGAGACCGCCGACTTCATCGGCTGCCCGCTGCCCTGCGGTTGGGTCCATGTCGGCGATGACTACGTTTGCCCCTTCGGCTGCGAAGCGGCGGGCGGTTGCCAGTCCGATACCGCTTGCGCCGCCAGTGATGACAGCGCTGCGGCCCTTGAGACGGCTGGAGGTTACTTCAATCATTTTTTGACTTTCCTTAATTGGTGGTGACGTTACGGGTTGGTGGAGATGAAGACGTTTTTTGTTTCCGTGAAGGCATCGAGAGCATCGGGCCCGAGTTCACGTCCCAGACCTGACTGCTTGAAGCCTCCGAAGGGTGTGGAGTACCTGACGGATGAATGCGAGTTCACGGAAAGGTTTCCGGATTCGAGGCCACGGGCCATCCTCAGTGCCTGCCCGACGTCCCGGGTCCAAATGGATCCTGAGAGCCCGTAGATGGAGTCGTTGGCCAGGCGGAGCGCGTCCGCTTCGTCCTTGAAAGGGACGACAGCTACAACGGGTCCGAAAATTTCCTCGTGCATCACACGGTCTTCGCGTGAGGGCGTCAAGACAGTGGGTGGGAACCAGAAGCCCTTGCCGTCCGGTGCGGACCCCTGGAAGGCGATGGAGGTGCCGTCAGGGACAAAGCTGGATACTGTGCGGTGCTGGGCAGCCGAAATCAGCGGTCCCATGAAGGATTCCTCGTTGCTGGGGTCCCCGACCTTCAGGGCCTTGACTACGGGTTCCAGGAGTCCGAGGAACTTTTCATAAACACTTGCTTGGACCAGGATTCTGGAGCGGGAGCAGCAGTCCTGCCCTGCATTGTCAAAAGCGCCCCCTGGAGCCGCTGATGCAGCGGCTTCAAGGTCGGAATCGGCGAAAATGATGTTGGCGCTCTTGCCACCCAGTTCCAGGGTGACCGGCTTGAGCTGGTCAGCGCAGCCGGCCATGATCCGCTTTCCGACGCCGGTTGAGCCGGTGAAGACGACTTTACGGACGGCAGGATGGGTAACGAAACGTTCCCCGACAATTGAACCCTTGCCCGGAATAATTTGCAGGACCCCTTCGGGCAGCCCTGCTGCCTGTGCAAGCTGCCCGAGGCGGATGGCGGTCAGTGGCGTCAGTTCGGCCGGTTTCAGGACGACCGTGTTGCCTGCAGCCAGCGCGGGCGCGAAGCCCCAAGCTGCGATGGGCATGGGGAAGTTCCAAGGCACGATGACCCCAACAACTCCCAGGGGTTCGTGGAATGTCACGTTCACCCCGCCAGCTACTGGAATCTGCTGACCAAGGTGCCGTTCGGGTGCTGCGGAGTAGTAGGTCAGGACGTCGCGGACGTTGCCGGCTTCCCAGCGGGCATTGCCGATGGTGTGGCCTGCGTTCAGGACCTCCAGCTGAGCGAGGTTTTCCAGATCTGCATCTACTGCGGCGGCGAACCGGCGCAGCAGGAGTGCCCTGTCTGCAGGGGCGACGTGACGCCACGTTTCAAAGGCTGCAGCCGCTTTTTCGATAGCCCTGTCTGTGTCCTCCAGCGAGGCAAGGGATACAGTCTCAATGACATCTTCGGTGGCTGGGTTTAGTACGTCAAACGTGCTGGTGGACATTGACCGGACTCTCCGTTCGTTCTTTGCGGTAGTTGAGTGCTGCTTCGACGAATCCGTTGAATAGCCGAAGGTCGTCTGGATTTTGTTCGGGGTGGAACTGTACGCCCAGAACCCATCCCCCAGATGTGGTTTCCAGGGCTTCGACGGTGCCGTCAGCTGCTGCTGCGGTGACGTACAGTCCGTCGGCAATACTGTCCATCGCCTGGTGGTGGTAGCAGGGTGCGCTGGCGCGGGGACCGAGCAGATCCGCGGAGATGCTCCCCGGTGCTGTGGTAAATTCAACGTTCCCAAAAACGCCTGGTGCCGGCTGGTACTGGGCTTCGGGATTCACATCGGGGATGTGCTGGATGAGCGAACCGCCCAGCGCCACGTTGAGGATTTGAGCTCCCCTGCAAATGGAAAAGAGCGGAAGTTCTGCAGCCAGTGCTGCACGGGTCAAAGCGATGTCGTGAAGGTCCCGATGAGGCTGGGGTCGGGTAAGTTCGTGCGCTTCTGCCCCATAGTTCTCCGGCCCTACGTCACTTCCCCCGGAGATGATGAGTCCATCAAGCAGCTCGACAACTGTAGGGTCCGTTCCCACGGGCGGGAGAAGGATGGGCGTGCCGCCTGCCGCCACAACGGCTTGAACATATGTTCCCGGGAGTACGGCGGCATCCTGTGTCCAGACACCCCAGGAAGCTTCCTGGTAATAGGTGGTCAGGCCGATGCGGGGACGGTACATGTTAGAGGCGTTCGAAGACACGCTTACGCTCCCAATCTGTGATGGCGCTATCGAAAGCCTTGATCTCGATGTCGGCGGCGTGCGCGTAGTGCTTCACCACTTCGTCACCGAAGGCCTTGCGGGCGATCTCGCTGTTGATCAGCAGTGCGCGGGCGTCACGCAGTGTGGTCGGGATGCGGTCTGCATCCGACTGGTAGGCGCTGCCGGTGGTGATGGGTTCCAGGGGGAGTTTGTTTTCAATACCGTGGATGGCACCGGCAATGAGGGCAGCGGCGGCCAGGTAGGGGTTGACGTCTCCGCCTCCGACCCGGTTTTCAACCCTCAGGCTTGCTCCACGGCCGACGACGCGCAGGGCACAGCTGCGGTTGTCCATGCCCCATGCGATGGCCGTAGGTGCGAAGCTGCCCTCAACGAACCGTTTGTAGGAGTTGATGTTCGGTGCCAGGAAGTAGGACAGTTCCTGCATGACGGCCAGCTGCCCGGCAATATACTGCTCCATGACTGGGCTGAAGCCATGCTGACCATCGCCCGGCAACACAGGGTTGCCGTCCAGATCTGTCAGGCTGAAGTGGATGTGGCACGAGCTGCCTTCACGTTCGTTGAACTTGGCCATGAACGTGATGCTTTTTCCATGCTGGGCTGCAATCTCTTTGGCGCCATTTTTGTAAAAGGCGTGGTTGTCGCAGTTGGTAAGTGCATCTGCGTACCGGAAAGTAATTTCATTCTGACCCAGGTTGCATTCGCCTTTGGACGACTCCACAATGAGGCCGGCCTTTTCCATGCCTGTTCGGATGTTGCGGATCACCGGTTCCAGCCGGGCCGTGGCCAGAAGCGAGTAGTCAACGTTGTAGCGGCTTGAGGCGGTCAGGCCTTCGTACTTCTTGTCCCAGGCTTCCTCGTAGGTGTCATCGAACATGATGAACTCGAGCTCTGTACCGATGTGGGCACGGTAGCCCAGGGCTTCCAGCCTTTCCACCTGCGCACGGAGAATCTGGCGCGGTGACTGGCTCACCGGGCGGCCATCGAGCCACAGAACGTCGCACAAGACCATCGCCGTACCCTCCAGCCACGGCACCAGGCGCAAGGTGTCCATGTCCGGACGCATAACCATGTCACCGTAGCCGTTTTCCCAGGAGGACATGGCATAGCCGTCCATGGTCGTCATCTCCACGTCCACCGTAAGAAGGTAGTTGCACCCTTCAGCGCCGTGACCGAGCACGTCTTCAAGGAAAGACCTGGCCCCACAGCGCTTTCCCTGGAGGCGGCCCTGGGAGTCAGTGATGGCAACAACTACGGTGTCGATTTCGCCTGAGGCTACCTTTTCCCTCAGTTGCTCAACGCTCAGCTGAGCGTTGGAGGGGTTTCCTGCGTTAGGGTGTGTCATTTTATTTCCGTAACTTCGATCTCGGTCTTTAGGGGTGGATTTTGGTGCGGGCTGTCAACCCGCACGGATTGGCTTCAGCTTTTAAGTTCTGCCTCGGCCGCGGCCAGTTGGGCGAATTCCTCTTCGGGTGCTCCTGCGACAATCCGGTGCCTGCTGTAGAACCAGTAGTAGAGGAGGGCGGCACCGAAAACTGCCGCCGTGATGGATGCGGCGAGGACATCGACAACGAAGGTGGCGACGACAGCCACAGCAGCAAGGACCAGCGCGATTGAGGTGGTGACCACACCGCCGGGAGTCCGGTAGCCGCGGGGGAGGTCCGGTTCTTTCCTTCGCAGCACGATGTGGGAGAGATTCAGCAGGACATAGGAAACGGTGGCGCCGAACACGGCGATGTTGATGAGCAGACCACCGTTGCCTGTGGTGGCAGCCAGGATGAAGCCTATGGTACCTGGCACGATGAGCGCCCAGTAGGGTGTGCGTCGTTTGCCGGTTAGCGACAGCCACTTGGGGAGGTATCCGGCGCGGGACAAAGCAAAGAGTTGCCGTGAGTAGGCGTAAATGATGGAAAAGAAGCTGGCGACGAGCCCTGCCAGACCTGCGTAGTTAACGAAGTCGGCAAGAACTGTGTTGCCGCCGTAAGCCAGACGGAGTGCTTCCGGCAGGGGGTTGTCGGATTCGCTCATAGCCGACGCGCCGGCCGCGCCGGGAACAAGAATAAGCATCAGTGAACCAAAAACGACCAGGATGAGCACAGCGACGATGATGCCCCGGGGCATGTCTTTTTTGGGATTGGCGGTTTCTTCAGCTGCCAGGGGCACGCCTTCGACGGCGAGAAAGAACCAGATGGCGTACACGAAAGCTGCGAGGACTCCGCTGATGCCCATGGGAAGGAAAGCGCTCGAGGCCGGCGAACCGTCGGGAACGATGTCAAAAAGATTTGCCGGGTTGAAATGCGGGATCAGACCAATGACGACAGCGGCCAGGGCTACGACCGCGACCGCAGTGATCGCGAAAATCATCTTCAATGCCTCGCCGACACCGCGTAGGTGGATCCCGATAAACACGGCATAGGTGGCGAGGTAGACCGGCCAGGAGTTCGTGAGCCCGAACAGCCCCAGCGCCTCTATATATCCCCCAATGAAAATTGCGATGGCTGCTGGCGCCACGGCGTACTCGATCAGCACCGCCATTCCGGTGGCGAACCCGCCAAGCGGACCCAGAGCCCTCCGCGCGAAACCGTAACCGGCACCAGCGGCCGGCAGTGTGGATGAAAGTTCCGCCAACCCGAACACCATGCAGGTGTACATGATGCCAATGAGCACAAACGCGATGAGGAG
>NZ_JBNWUK010000036.1:0-8392 GCF_050563205.1 Zafaria sp. Z1313 | reverse complement strand
GAAGGGCAAGAGCGCGCAGGAACTTCCTGCTCCGAAATTGACTGCCCCTGTCGCTGTGCACGATGCAGCCGGCGACGTCGCCGCGCATCGCGACAGCATTCTCGAGCGCCTGAACGGCCAGGCGGGACTTCATCCTCGAGTCGATCGAGTACCCCACGATCCGGCCTGAGCACGCGTCCTTGATGGCGCAACAGTAGAGCTTGCCTTCCGCGGTCCGGTGCTCCGTGATGTCCACGAGCCAGAGCTGGTTCGGGGCTTCGGCGGCGAACACGTGCCGGGTCCGGCCGTCCTCGTCGACGACCGCGCACAGGTCGTCGTGGACCGGCGGGCCCGGCTTCTTGCCGTCACGTCCCCGCTTCTTCCCGAACGCGGACCACCAGCCGTTTGCGGAGGCGATCCGCCACGCGGTCCGGTCAGACATCGCCTCACCCGCGTCACGGGCCTCGTCGGCGAGGAGCCGGTGCCCGAACTCGGGGTCATCCTTGTGCGCGTCGAACAGCGCGTTCGCGCGATACGCCTCCACGACCTCGCTATCGGTGATGGGGCCGGCCAGCCATCGGTAGTAGGGCTGGCGGGAGAGCTTGAGCACCCGGCACGTCGCCGTCACAGGGATCCCTGTTTCGGCGGGCTCTGTCACGAGCGGGTAGAACCCTTTCCCGGCAGATTCGCCTGCGACAGATACGCCGCCGCCCGCCGGAGGACCTCGTTCTCCTGCTCGAGCAACCGGTTCCGCTTCTTCAGCTCGCGGATCTCCGCCGCCTCGGTCCGGGACTGGCCGGGCTTCGCACCTGCGTCGATGTCGGCGCGACGCAGCCACTTCTGCAACGTCACCGGGTGGACCCCGAAGTCTTTCGCGATTTGCTCGATCGTCACTCCGGGCTCACGGTTCCTCGCGACGCGCACAACGTCGTCACGGAACTCGGACGGGTAGGGCTTGGGCACAGCAACATCCTTCCAGACCCACCCCGCGGGCAGGCCAGATCAGATGTCACCTACTCATGCAGCAGTCCCCCTTTTTTATGCGTCTTGAAGGACGTTCGCTTCCTTCAAGGCACGTCTGTGTGGGCCGGCCGAGGCCGGCGTGCTACTTCTTCAGGGTGTAGTAGGCCATCAGCGGACCGTACGGGCTGTCGGCCTCGCGGATGACGGTTCCGACCGAGGGGTTCTGGGCGCCGATGATCTTGCCGTCGCCGATGTAGATGCCCACGTGGCCTCCGCCGTTCTGGTACACCAGGTCCCCGAGCTTGGGGGTGGAGGTTTGCACGAACTTGCCGCTGGTGCGGATCGCGGTGGTGTTGTGGGGCAGGCTGATGCCGGCCTTACCGTAGATGTACTGGACAAAACCGGAGCAGTCCCAGCCCGAGGGGCTGCTGCCGCCCCACACATAGGGAGTGCCCTTGAAGCCCAGTGCCATGCTGGCAATGCGGCTGCCCAGGGCCGTGCTGGCGGTGAGGGTGGGCGTGGCCGCCTTTTCCTTCACGGCCGCGGGCTTTGCCGCGGTGGTGGCCTGCCCGGCGCGGGTGGCGCTGGTCATGGCGGCCCCGCGCGCATCGTCCGCGGAGGTGGAGGTGGAGGTGGAGGTGGAGACGGTAGCGGCGACGGCGGCGACAACCGGCTTCGGGGCCGGAGTGGATTTCAGGGCGACGCGGTCGATTTCGAACTTCTTGGCGGCGGTGGCGGGGACGGCCACGGCCTGGACCGCGACGCGCTCGGCGGTCAGGCTGTCGGCCGGCGCGGCGGCTTCCCCGACGGACTGGTTGGCCTGGGCGGGAACGCCCAGGGTCAGCACCAGGCCGGAAGCGGCGGCGACGACGGCGGCCTGACGGCCAACGGAGCCGGCGTTGGAAGCGACGGCCTTCGAGATGATCTCGAGCGGGTTGGTGCGGACGGGCGTCGCGCGGCGGCGACCACGGACTTTGTGGCTGGACACGGTGATTGGACCTCTCCCAATGCCTGCGGGGTGAGCTGTCGGATGCGGGTGGGAGTCACCCGGTGCCTCGTCCCGGAAAGCCGGTTCAAGGCACTTAACCCCAAGGATCCGTACGGACCCGAAATGTGGTTCCCCCGCCACTGCCCGGCGGCTGATGCAAAGGGACCCCGGGCGGTGGCAGTGTTCGGCAGTCCGCTCGAACAGGCCGAACCGTACGGAGGATTGGCCTGCCGTCCAACCTGCCTGAAACAACCCCTAAAGTCACAATCGGATCACGAAAAGAGACAAATTTTGATTACGGTCCAACGGGCATCCGATGCTCACGGGGAACCGACTAGCGGGAAAGGATGAGCACGGCTGGCGTGTTGTGACGTTATCGTTATGTTAGCCGTGATCCGGGTTCGGGTGGGGACGCCGGTGGTCCCGCCCCCGGAAGCGGCGATCGGAAGGGCCCTCGCAGGCCTTCCACGGCGCCTAGCAAACCGTTCAGAGGACAGTATGAAGACCATGGGAAAAAAGACGGCGGCCGGCCTTGCTGCCGTGGTGTTGATGCTGACCGCGTGCACGGGGACGCAAGAAGGGGAAAGCTCGGAGGCGGCGGGAACGCCGGCGCCGCCGGCTTCTCCGAGCCCGTCCACCCGGTCTGCGGATACACCGAATGCGGGGGCGCTGCTGAACGAGCATGCCGTCGCGGCAGCGCATCCGGCCGCCGTGGAGGCGGGCATGGAGATCCTGGAGCAGGGCGGCAACGCGGCGGATGCGGCCATTGCCACGGCCTTCGCCGTCGCCGTGGTCGAGCCGTTCGCTTCGGGCATCGGTGGTGGTGGGTCGGCGGTGCTTGCGGAATCCGGTGCCGATCCGGTGGCATATGACTACCGCGAAGTCGTCGCCCAGAACGGGGTGATCCCGGAATCCGGGACGGGGATTCCCGGATTCGTGGCGGGACTGGCCACCATCCACGAAGAGCACGGCCAGCTCGAGTGGGAGCAACTGCTCGAACCTGCCATCGACCTGGCCGAGGACGGGTTCCCCATCTCCGAGTTCCTGGCCCTGCGCATGAAAAGCGATGCCGGGCCCAGGGCGCTGGGAGGCCTGCCCCAGTTCAAGGCTTCCGGAGGGAGCTCGCTTCTGGGCGAGGGGGATGAGCTGGTCCAGAAGGAGCTGGCCAAGACCATGAAGACCCTGGCGAACGAGGGCTCGGAGGCCTTCTACACCGGCAGCCTCGTGGACGAGCTGACCGCGGTCGAGGGCATCGACGCCCGTTCCCTGGCCGCCTACAAGACCGACAAGCGCGAACCGGCCCGTGGCGAGTTCGGCGACTACGACGTCGTCTCGGCCGCCCCCGCGCTGCCCGGCGCCGCGTTGATCCAGATGCTCCAGGTCGCCGAAGCCCAGGGCATTGAAGACAACGCTCCGGGTTCGGCCCGGTACGTCGACCGTCTCACCAAGGCATGGTCCGTGGCCGACAGAAGCGTGAGCCGCTACTTTGGCGACCCCCGCTTCGTCGATGTCCCCATCGAGCGGCTCACCGACGCCGAGGCGAACGCGGATGTGGCCCGCGATGCGCAGGCCGCCGGCACGGGCGCCGACACCCGGGTGGCCGCGGCACCGATCGTCCCGGGCAATACGACGCACCTGACGGTCGTGGATTCGGACGGGTTCACCGTGTCCATGACCAATACGATCACCAACTTCTGGGGCGGAGCGAAGGCCGGGAACGTGGGCGGGTTCTTCCTGAACAACCAGCTTTCGCGCTTCGCGTCGCTGGACACCCCGAACAACCAGCCCGAGCCTGGTCGTAAGTCCGTCAGCTGGGCCGCCCCCAGCCTGGTGCTCGACGGCAGGGACCGTGTGGTTCTGGGCTTGGGCAGCCCCGGAGGACACCAGATCCCCAACATCCTCGCCGGTGTGCTCGTTCCCTGGGCCCTGCAGGACGCCTCCCTCCAGGAAGCGGTCAACGCCCCGCGGTATCACCTGCAGGACGGTGTGCTGGCGGTGGAGCGCGACCCGTCCCCGGAGCTTGCCCAACTCATCCAATCCCGGGGCTGGCAGCTGCAGCGCACCCAGCGCAAGGACGCGGTGTTCGGCTCCGTCCAGGCACTTCAGATCGACTACGGCTCGGGCCGGATCACCGGGGCCAAGGACACCCGCCGCGAGGCGGACTTCGCCATCGCCGAGCCCCGGGACGACTGAGAAGACAGCTCCTGCGGGAGCCACGATGTACGGGCACGCACCGGCCGCCCCGCGGGTGCCGTGTCCGGGGGGCAGGGATGGCCTGCCGGCCGGGACCGATCATGGGCGGCGTAAAATGGTCCGCAGATGTGCCCGGGCCCTGGCCAGTCTGCGGCCTCGGACGTGAATAAGCCTCATGGGAAGGAGTTCGACCGTGATCCGTCGCCACAGCGGCACGCGCGGCCAGCACTCCTCGCCTGCGCAGGGACTGGGCAAGATCCTGCTCCTGCTGGGCCTGCTCCTGATGCACATCGTCGGCATGGACCACACCTCCGGGAAGTCTTCCGCGTCCCACACCGATACCCATGTCGCCGCCCACCAGCACACCGCCGCTGCGCCGCCGGCCGGTGTTCATGCCGAACTGTCCCCCCTGGGGGCGGATGAGACCGGCGGGTGCATCGACGACGGCTGTGGCATGGAGATGTCGATGGCCGGCCTGTGCATCGTCTCGCTGCTCGGCGGCGGAATCCTCCTGCACCGGATCTCCCGGAGCCTCGTTTCCATACCGGGCAGGGGCCTTCCCGCCCCGCCGCTGTGGCGTCCGGTTACCGCCATCCCGATACCGCCTTCGCTGGTTCACCTCTCAATCAGTCGCACGTAGGCACCCGTTTTGGCCGTCCTCTCACCGGTCCGGCCGTGCCCTGCCGTGCTCTGCTATGCCCGCCGTCCCCCGTTGCCGGTCGGGCGATCGAGATGAACCATTCCCATTCCAGCGAAGGATTCGCCCCCATGAAACGCACCCTTGTGCCCGCCTCCCTGCTCGCCCTCGCCCTGGCCCTGGCCGGCTGCGGCTCCACCTCGGAACCCGGCGCGAGCACTGAGGCCTCGCCCGGCCACTCCAGCATGTCCAGCATGTCCAGCATGGGCATGGATCATGGTTCCGCCTCCCCGTCTTCCGCCGCCGGGGAGCACAATGCGGCCGATGCGATGTTTGCCCAGATGATGATCCCGCACCACCAGCAGGCGGTTCAGATGAGCGAGATCATCTTGGCCAAGGACGGGATGGACGCCCCCATCCTGGAGTTGGCCAACAAGATCAAGGCCGCCCAGGGGCCCGAGATCGAGACGATGACCGGCTGGCTCCAGGCCTGGGGAGAGCCGATGGAGTCCGGTTCCATGGACCATTCCATGGAAGGAATGATGAGCGAGGACGACATGGCCACGCTCCAGCAGGCCCAAGGCGATGAAGCCGCAAAGCTCTTCCTGACCCAGATGATCGCCCACCACAAGGGAGCGGTGCAGATGGCTCAGAAGGAAGTCGCCGAAGGGTCCGACCCCGAGGCCGTGGCCCTGGCCCAGAAGGTCGTCCAGGACCAGGAAGCGGAGATCAAGACCATGGAAGAGATGCTGCCGGCCTACCAGTAGGCCTCCACGCCGCGCGGCGGGCGCCTGCGCACTGGCCTGACGCCCGCCGCGGAGCGGTGACCCGACCTCCTGATCCCTCCAAGGAAACGTTCCATGCCTTCTTCCCTGTCCCTCTCCCGTATGCCCGGCACTCGGCGCGGGATTCTCGTCGCGGCGGCGGCCGCGACCGTCCTGGCCCTGGGCCTGACCGGATGCTCCACCGCGCAATCTCCCGCCCCGTCCGCGGATGATGCGGCCGCGTCCGAGGGCCTGGCCCACGTGCACGGTGCCTACACGGACCCGCAGAACGGCACGCTTCTGCTCGCCTCGCACCACGGGCTCTTTGACGCCACGACCGAACCGGCTGCCAAGATCGGGCCCACCATCGATCTGATGGGCTTCACCGCCGACGCCAACGGCACGTTCTATGCCTCGGGACACCCCGGGCCCGGGACCGACCTGCCCAACCCGGTCGGACTGATCAAATCCACCGACGGCGGAGAGAGCTGGACGCCCCTCTCGCGCCAGGGTGAATCCGACTTCCACGCGCTCACCACCACCCGGGGCGGGATCGTGGGCTTCGACGGGCGGATGCGCACCAGCGCCGACGGCCTCGAATGGACCCTGGTAGCGGACGCCCCGGCCCCCTACGCCCTGGCGGGCAGCCCCGAACACGACGTCGTCCTGGCCACCACCGAGGAAGGCCTCTGGAGGTCCGAGGACGGCGGTAGAACCTGGACGCTTCCGGCCGGCGGGCCGGTCATGCTCACCGCCGCCTTCATCGACAACTTGACCGTGGCCGCCGTCACCCCCGGCGGCGGCGTGTACGTCAGCGATGACGCGGGAAAGACCTGGACGAAGGCCGGGCAGGTCCAGAGGCAACCCTCAGCCGTCACCGGGATGCGTGCCGACGAGGGGCAAATCACTGTCTGGGTCGTCGGCGCCGAGGGCAGCACCGAGCGTCTGGACATCCCGTGAGCGGCCAGGGCATCCGAGATGCCGTGCGTCGGAACGACGGGGCATGATGCTGATCATGGCACACGCCGCCGCACCGATCCCAGCACCGCCGGAGGACCGGCCGCGCAAGAGCCGCGGCCGCATCCAGGCCCTGGATGCGGCACGCTGCGCCGCCATCGTGGGCATGATCGCGGTCAACGTCGGCCCGCGGGAGAGCGATGGCGGCCTCCTGGCGCTGGTCTACGGGCTTCCGGTTGGACGCGCTTCGCTGCTGTTCATGCTCCTGGCCGGCATCGGCATGTCCCTGCTCTCCCGCTCCGCCCGCACACCCGGGGGAAGGCTGCCCTGGCAGGCCGTGCTGTGGCGCGCCAGCCTTCTGCTGGCCGCGGGACTCGCGCTGCAGCTGATGCACCACCAAGTCAGCGTGATCCTGCCGACCTACGGTCTGCTCTTCCTGGTGAGTCTGCCCCTGCTCAAGGCCCCCACCCCGGTCCTGGCCTGGACCACCGGCATCGTGTGCGCCGCCGGACCTCCCCTCTGGATCGCGGCACAGGTCGCCAGCGGGGAAACCTACCGGTTCATCGCCCCGACCCTCCTTGACAACCCCGTCGACATCCTGCGAGGAACGGTCCTGTCCGGGTCCTACCCGGTGGTGGTCTGGGCCGCACCGTTCCTCATCGGCCTCCTGCTGGGCCGCGCTGACCTCCGGAACAGGGCCCTGCACCGGCGCCTCGTCCTGTGGGGAGCGGTCGCCGGCGTCGGCGGCTACCTGGCTTCGCGCCTGCTCATCCTCGTTTTCGGGGAGCCGGGCCGTCGCATGGGCTGGGACCATCTGGTCTCGGCCGTCGACCACTCCCAGATGCCGTTGTGGCTGGTCTCGGGAATGGGCAGCGCACTGTTCGTCCTCGGAATCTTCCTGCTCTCCGAGGACTTCGTCGCTAGGCGCCTGGGTGCGCTGGTCGCGGCCGGGCGGCTGTCGCTCACCATCTACGTGGGGCACCTGGCCGTCCTCGCGGCCCTCGTGCGGCCCGAACCGCACTACCTGTATGAGGGAGTGGTCATCACCGTGTCCCTGTCCGCCGGTGCGATCCTTTTCGCCCACCTGTGGGCAAAAAGGTTTAGCACCGGGCCCCTCGAGTACCTCCTGCGCGTTCCTGCGGTGGCCCGGCGCTCACCGGATGGCCGTGCCGTCCCCTGACGGGACGGCCCGGCCTGCACGTCAGGACAGGGAGGCCAGCAGTTCGGTGCAGGCCGCCTCGCAGCGACGGCAGGCCTCGGCGCACACGCGGCAGTGTTCATGCATCTCGGCGTGCACGAGACATTCGTCGCCGCACGCCTTGCAGGCGGTCCGGCAGGCCTCCACGATCGCGCGGGTAAGGGCCAGGTCCCGTTCCGTTTGCCGGGACAGGACCGCGCCGGTCGCGGCGCACACGTCGGCGCAGTCGGCGTTCAGGCGAATGCACCTGGTCAGGTCGGCCACCATGTCTTCGCCCAAACAGGCGTCCGCGCAGGCGGTGTCAAGCCCCGGGTTTGATGGAGGCATCGATGACCCGGAAGGATTGAATTCATGCCAGCCCAGAGGAAGTACCCGGAGGAACTGCGTGAGCGCGCCACGAGGATGGCGATCGATGCGCGGAAGGACCCAGCAACCCGGAGCGGGGCCTACCGCAGGATCGGCGAGCAGCTCGGGGTCAACCCCGAGGCACTGCGCACCTGGGTGGCGCGGGCCGAGGTCGATGGTGGAGTGCGGCCGGGAACCACCACCACGGACGCGGCCAGGTTGGCCGAGCTCGAGCGCGAGGTGCGTGAGCTACGGCGGGCGAACACGATCCTGCGGCAGGCCTCGGCTTTCTTCGCGGCGGAGCTCGACCGCCCGTCGAGGTGATGTGTTCCTTCATCGAGGAGCACCGCGGCGAGCACGGGGTCGAG
>NZ_JBNWUK010000035.1:0-10988 GCF_050563205.1 Zafaria sp. Z1313 | reverse complement strand
GGGTCTGCTGAAGGTTCGGTTGACTTCCTGACTGCTCTGCGGAGCAGAGAGGATATTCATCATGCCGAAGATCTACTCGGAGGAGTTCAAGGCCAGCGCCCTGGAGCTGCTCGAGCAAGGAATGACCCAGGTACAGGTCTGTAAGGACCTCGGGATGTCCAGGTCCGCGCTGCAGTCCTGGGTAAACGAGAACCGCCTCGACCAGCACGGATTCGAACCCGCCGAGAGCACCGAGGGGAAAGCCGAGCAGGCCAGGATGCTCAGACGGATCCGTGAGCTGGAGCAGGAGAACGAGATCCTGCGCCAGGCCACCGCTTACTTGTCGCAGGCGAATCTGAAGCCCGGGCAGGCCCGCCCAAAATGATGTACCCGCTGGTCCGTGACCTTGCCGCCGCCGAGATTCCGGTGACGGTGACCTGCAGGGTGTTGGGCTTCTCTAAGCAGGCGTTCTATAAGTGGAACGCCCGGCCTGTCAGCGACCGGGACTGGGAGGAAGCCCATCTGATTGACGCCGCCTACGACGTCCACGCCGATGACCCGGAATTCGGGCACCGGTTCATCGCCGATGAACTGCAGGCGGCTGGCCACAGGGTCTCCGAGCGGCGGGTGTGGCGGCTGTGTTCTCAGCAGCAGATCTTCTCCGCCACCGTGCGCCGCGCCAAGCGGGGCGGGGCGAAGCCCGGCCCGCCGGTCTGTGACGACCTGTTGCAGCGGGACTTCACCGCCGAGAGCATCAACACCACGTGGCTGACGGATATCACCGAGCACCGCACCGGTGAGGGCAAGCTCTACCTGTGCGCGATCAAGGACGCCTGCTCAGGACGGATCGTCGGTTACGCCATCGACCGCCGGATGAAGTCTGGTCTGGCGGTGGCCGCCCTCAAGGACGCCGTGGCCCGGCGTGGGGCCTCCAACGTCGCCGGTTGTGTTGTCCATAGCGACCGCGGTAGCCAATTTCGGTCCCGGAAGTTCCAGCACGCCCTGAAGCAGAACGGGCTGGTCGGCTCGATGGGCCGGGTCGGAGCCGCCGGGGACAACGCGGCGATGGAAAGCTTCTTCGCTACGTTGCAGAAGAACGTCCTCGACCGCCGCCGCTGGACCACCCGCGATCAGCTGCGCCTGGCCATCATCCATTGGATCGAACGGACCTATCACCGCCGCCGACGACAGCGTCGGCTCGGTAAGCTAACCCCGGTCGAATACGAAACCATCCACCAAAAGGCCGTCGCCCTGGCGGCCTAAACCATGGAGTCAACTAAACCTTCAGCAGACCCTTATGGGTTGATCTCTTTCTTAAGCACTAGTCAATCAAGGTTGAAGGACTCGTTATGTGGGGTGCAAATTCTCTTCGTCACACTCGTTGGGGCCGCGTCCGCGGCCCGGTCAGTAATTGGCGGGCAGGTGCAGCTGAACCAGCGACACGTTCGGTCCTCATGCCCTGGCAGGACGTCGGGGACAATTGATGAGCATTGGAAGTCCGTCGAGCACATCTGGAAGCTTGGATACAGCTGGCAGGAGTCGGGCTCCGGTACCTGGTAAGTCCAGAGCTGTGCCACTTTTCCATGTATGTCTTGAACATGAAATTAAGCAACCAGTTAAGGTCCTACGCCGTGGTCGTAGATCCGGTCGGAATCTACATGCAACTCAGCGTTAGCTGCTCCAAGACGTTAAGGATATATCCGTGCTTCAGGAATGCCGAATCGATGCTCTTTGATTTTGAAGAGTCAGCGGAGGACTCGACGGAGCCCCATTATGCGTTCGATGATGACGACGATGACGAGGCTAAGCACGATTAGTAGTGTTGATACAGCTGCAAGTTGAGGGTCGGTTCGAGTCTGAACGTAATCGAACATTGCAATCGGCAGTGTCCGGACCCGGCTTGAAACCAGGAACAGGCTGACGACCGCTTCATCGAAAGTGAGCAGGAAGGCCAGAACTACGCCAGACAAGACTCCGGGGATGATTAGCGGCAGCGTGACTGTTCTGAATACTGTCAAGGGGCGTGCGCCCAGCGTTTGTGCAGCTTCTTCACAACGTGCGTCCATGGTGGTCAGGCTAAGCAGAGTGGTGCGAATTATGTACGGGATCACCAAACCTGCGTTTGCGAGAATGAGACCTTGGTAGGTTCCCTTGAGGCCGAGGGGACTGAACACCAAGAGGAGACCAAGACCAACTACGATGGCTGGAACCAGAAGCGGTGCCAGGAAAAAGCTTTCCACTGCAGCCTTTCCGCGGAAGTTGCCGCGGGCGATGGCCATAGCGGCGGGAATGGAAACGGCTGCAGCCAGCAGCGATGCACCGCTGGCAACCACCAGGCTGACCCGGAAGGCTCCCGCGAAGTCTCGGTTTGCGAACACTTCTCCGTACCACTTCAGGCTCCAACCGCTCGGGGGAAATCGGAGAATGTTATCTGCCGAGAAGGAAATGATCACCGTGATGATGATCGGTGCCAAGAGGAAGATAAAGAGGAGGAACACTCCGGCGAGGATCAACCAACGCTTCAGTACTTTGGTTTTCATCAGCTGCGGTTCCAGTCCAGGCGGGCCATTAGTCGCTGGTAGCCCACGAGGACACCGGCGAAAAGGGCGATGAGTATGAACGAGATGGCCGATGCCAGTGGCCAGTTGAGTGACTGTACGGCCTGGTCGTAAATTTCGGTGGCCAGCAGGAAAACCCGTCCGCCGCCCACGAGGGCTGGCGTTACGAACGAACTGATGGTGAGCACGAAGACCAGGAGGCACCCGGTAAGTATCCCCGGCAGGGTAAGCGGGAGGATGACCCGGAAGAAGGTTTGGACGGTGTTACCGCCGAGGGTGGCGGATGCTTCCAGAACGGCGTCATTGAGTCGGGAAGAGCCTGTTGCAACAGTGAGGATCATGTAGGGCATGAGGATTTCGGTAAGGGCGATGGCGACGCCCAGCTCGTTGTTTGCCAGGCTGAGGGGTGTTGAAATAATGCCCATCCCCATCAGGGCTTCGTTGATGATTCCCCGGTCACCTAGGATCACTATCCATCCGAAGGTTCTGACTACTGCGCTGGTCAGTAGCGGAGCCAGTGCGAGGACTAGAAGCAGGCTCTTCCATTTCGATTGCGTTCGCAGCAAAAATAGCGCCAGCGGATAGCCGAGAAGGAAGGCGCCGGCTGTGACGACGATGCCCAATCCAAGGGTGCGCCAGATCAATTCAAGATTGAAGGATGCTTCGAAGAATGTCGAGTAGGAGTTGAGGCTCAATCCCTCCTCGATCCCTCCACCGGGAAGACCGGTGTTGAACGACATCCGCAGCAGCCAGGCTAAGGGGACCCCGAAGATAATGCCGAGCAGAATGAGCCCGGGAGCTAGTTTGAGAAAGGACGGCCAGTCCTTGCCTTTGGGCTTGCCACCACTTGGAGTCAGGACAGCCTTAGGCGCCTCCCCTAGTATCACCTCATTTGCCATTGCTGCCCACCAACCCGGAGGCATCTGCTTGGACACTGTTGGCCCTTACGTCCGGCAGCGCGAACCCATCGGCAAGCTCTTTTAGGAACTTGTCTTCAGCGTTCACTTCACCTTCGGGAGCGTTCTGGCGGTCACCGCCTGTGATGGTTACCGGAACGTCCCGTATTTCGGAAACAGCAACAGCATGGTGCAACAACGATGAATCTTGGACAGGCACCGGCCCGGTGACTGCTCGGTCAGCTATATTGCTACCCGGGAGGTGGGACCGGATCCTCGAATCCGTGAAGCTTTGCTCAGCAGAGTGCTTCAAGGTGGAATGAGTTCCCTGAGGAAGCTTCTCCATCAGGTTAGGAGGAATTGGGTGCCCGTTCAGAGTTTCGGTTATGAACATGTGGAAATCCTTTATGAAGGTAGTGCAGCTCAAGCGGCGATGAAATGCACGCAGTCGGTGGATGTGCCGATTGCGGCGTCGGAACCAGCCGGCAGTGCCGGAGCTCCATCAGCGAACATCTGCACTTTCAGGAGGTTTGCTCCAGCTTCAACCTCATACTGGACGGTGTCGCCGAAGTAGACGGACGACCGGACCTTGGCCGGGATGTCTCCGGGTCGGGCCACGGGCCGCACTTCAAGCTGGTGCGGCCGGATCATCGCCATAGAACCGTTTCCGTAGTCGCCTGAAACGCGGGGAACTGCGAGCCGGCCAGCGCCGGGCAGCTCGATCATTTTCGCGCGGCCGCCGTCCAGGATCACGTTAACGTTCTCCACCAGATTGGCCTGCCCCACGAACTCGGCAACAAATCGCGTCGCCGGACGCTCGTAGATGTCTGTTGGTGAGCCAAACTGCTCAAGCTTCCCCTCGGACATGACGGCAATCTTGTCTGCCATGGTCAGGGCTTCTCCCTGGTCGTGAGTGACGAATACGGAGGTGATTCCCATCCTTTGTTGGATGCCACGGATCTCGTTACGCATCGCATCACGCAGTTTCGCGTCCAGGTTCGATAGGGGTTCGTCCATGAGGAATAGCTGAGGGTGGATCACGACTGCCCGTGCGAGGGCGACGCGCTGCTGCTGGCCACCTGAAAGGGCCGTGATTCGCCGGTCTGCCAGATGGTCCAGACGGACCAGTTTCAGCACGTCGGCAACGCGTTTGGTGATTTCGGCCTTGGGAACGCGTCGCATTTGCAGGCCGTAGGCAACGTTGGACTTAACGTCGAGGTGTGGGAAGAGTGCGTAACTCTGGAACACCATGCCTACTGAACGTTTGTGGACCGGGGCATGTGTGATGTCCTTTCCGTCTACCGTGACGGTGCCCGAGGTTGGATCAATAAGACCGGCGATCATTCGCAACGTCGTGGTTTTCCCGCAACCTGAAGGTCCCAGTAAGGCCAGGAATTCACCTTCTGCAACGCTAAGGGAGACGTCCGCAACGGCGGGCGTAATCCCCTCCTTGTAACGCTTTGTTAGCGAACTAATCTCGAGGTACCCGGGAGCCCCAGTCATTTAGCCACCTACAACTTCGGTCTTGAGCCGGTTGGCCCAGATATCGCGCTGGGAAACCATCACGTCCCAGTTCGGTTCGATGATCCGGTCATTCATTGCGGGGTCGGCAACCGGAATCTTGGCGAGGACGTCCGCGGGCAGCTCAGCTTTGGTGTTAGTGGGGGCGTACGCCATGAGCTTCGAGAATTCGATCTGGGCCTCCGCGCTCAAGGCGTAGTTGATGAATGCCTGCGCAGCGGCCGGGTTGGGTGAGTCCTTCACCAGGTTCAGCGTGTTGATCTGCAGGATGGTTCCTTCCTCGGGCAGGACCGCTTTCATAGCACCGTTGGAGCCGTCAGCGAAGAGCTGAGCGCGGGCATTCCAGCCCACAGCGTAGGAGGCGTCACCGCTTTGCACCATGGTGTAGGGATCAGGCTGGGGGTTCCAAGTCTGAACACGAGGGGCAAGTTCTTTCAACTTGGCGATTCCCGCATCTACGGACTGGGTGTAATCCCCGCCCTCCATTTTCGTCGTGATGGCCGTCAACCCAACGGTGCTGGTGATGTCCGGGGGCCCAATAATCGCAATCTTCCCGGCGGCGGCTGGATCCTCCCAGAGTGCCTCCCATGACTCCGGATCAGCTGAAACTGCCTCTGTGTTGTACATCAGCGTCACGCTGTCGAAGGTTGCACCTGCTCCCATGTTGCCCTCCACCTTGGCCTTAGGGTCAAGGTCAGCAAGGTTTGGGACAGCCGCGGGGTCAAGGGCTTGGAAGATACCCTCGGTATTTGCCGTACGCGCTACAGCATAATCCAACAGTGATACGTCAACGCTGGGATTTGCCTTCTCTGCCCTTAGCGAGGCCAGAGACTCCGCACTGGTGCGTGCTTGGACAAAAGAAACGTCAACGTCCGGAAATTTCTCCTGGAACGGCTCTACAACGGCCTTTACATAGTTGTCCTGGAAGACACCGTGGTACGCATGGGTGAATCTCGTTCACCGTGGCGTGCCCTGCGGCCGGTGTTGCTGGCTGGAGCCGCTGCGTTCACCTGGCTGACATTTTCTTCTCCGGCGGCATCTGCCGATGCGCTGCCGGACACTTCGTCGCTGGTGGGATCCGTGACCAGTTCTGTGCAATCGGTGGCCGAAAAAGTGGTCCCGGCCGCACCCGCGCCGACCAAAGCTCCGGCTGCACCGCCATCCGTCGGCCTGGTGCATCCGGTGGTGAACCAACTCTCCGCAACTGCTGATGACTTGGTCTCGTCCGTTCCGGTGATCAACCAGGTGGTCCCTGCCGGCACAGTGTCAGAAGTGACAGCTCCGGTTGCCCGCATTGCTGACGGTGCAACCACGGCCGTCGTGGAAACCGTCGTGCCACCGGTCACCGAAACGCTTCCAGTGCTCGAACCGGTGCTGCAGCCTGTTGCCGATGTTGTGACCGGGTCCGCTCCCCTGCCTATTGATGTCCCGGAACTGCCCCTGGCGGCAGCCCCGGAACACTCAGAACCCGCCCTTCCCTCGGTGCCGGCAGAGACGGGCAGCGCCGAAGCTGCGGCTGCCGATCAAGCCGTGACAGGCCCTGCAGCAGTGATTCCAAGTGCGCCGGAGCCCGCAACATCCGGCACGCTCGAAGCCACTCCCGCCGCCGCGGGCCCGGCTGCCCTTGCGGGCACGTCGGTCTTCCCGACTTTGGCCCATGAGCGGCCATCCCTCGGCAGCGACCAGCCCGGAACCGCTGACCCCGCCTACCCTGCCCAGGCCCCGGCTGCGCCCGGTTCCGGCGCAGGCAGCGGCGGCTCCTCGGGCGGCTCTCCCAGCTCGGCTGCGTGGCTGAGCGCTTTCGATCTTGACCATGCAGTTGCCGGCACTGTCCTTGCCGGCGGGGCCTCTGAGCACGCTCCTGCACCGGTGTCGTTCGACCCCGGTTCCTCTCCTGACTAGTTGAGCCCCACCCTGCCGACCCAGGCAGCACGTGGCCATTCGGGCAGCTGACCAGCGCCCTCATCTCAACTTTTTTCAGGAGAAAATCACCATGAGTTCCAACCTTCGCAGGGGGCTGCTTGGCACCCTCTTTGCCGGCGGGCTTCTAGCCCTCGGCTGCAGCGCGGCAAACGCCGCGGATACGACCAGCGGATCGGATCTTTCCGCTTCCGCCCTCATCTCGGCGGCGGCGTCCGCTGATACGACGTCGTTGGGCCTGCTGGGTGACCCAACGCCGTCCGACTCAACGAACGTCGCCGCCGTAGTGGACGTAAACCTCGGGCTCGGCAACGTGACCGGAGCCGAGGCTGACGGCACCATCGCCGATGTCGCAGCAGCGGCCGACATCAACCTCGGCAACGTCACCGGAACCGGAGCCAACGGAACCATCGCCGATCTTGCCGCAGTTGCGAACGTCAACCTGGGGCTCAGTGACCTGGGCACCAACGGCACCGACGCGGGAACCGCAGACGTAGCCGTTGACGCAGCCGCAGCCCTCGGCGTCGGCAACATCACCGGAACCGGCACCGACGGCACCATCGCCGATGTTGCCGCAGTTGCGGACATCAACCTCGGGCTCGGCGACCTGGGCACCAACAGCACCGACTCGGGAACCGCAGACGTAGGCGTTGACGCAGCCGCAGCCCTCGGCGTCGGCAACATCACCGGAACCGACGGCACCGCCGCGGACGTTGCGGCAGTTGCGGACGTCAACCTCGGACTCGGCGACCTGGGCACGAGCGGCACCGACACGGTGGACGCTGCCGTGGATGCCGACGTCGCGCTGGGCCTGGGGAATGTCACCGGTTCGAACGGACCCAGCGACGGACTGGGTGCCGCCGTTGACGCAGCCCTCGGCCTGGGCGACCTCGGAACCAACGGCACCAACGCAGTCGACGCAGCAGTTGACACCGATGTAGCGCTCGGCCTGGGTGACGTTGCCGGCACCGACGGGACCACCGGCGGACTCGACGCAGCAGTGGACGCCAACGTGGCACTCGGACTCGGAAATGTCACCGGCACCGACGGCACCACCGGCGGTAACGGGAGCCTGGACGCTGGTGTGGATCTGGGGATTGACCTCGGTATCGGGCTGATCGGTGGCGGCAACGGCACCGAAACCCCTGGCACCGGGACTCCCGGCGATGGAAACACCGGCGGAGTTGGCACTGTCGATCCCGGCACCAGCAACCCAGGCAACGACACCGACAATGGCGCCGGCACCGGAGACGGTACCGGCAACGGCACCGCGGGCACGGACAACGGCAGTGGCACAATCAGCACCGGAAGCTTCCCGGTAGCTGCCGCCGGATCCACTGCTGTAGGCGGCGCGATTCCGGCGGTCTCCACTCCCCGTAACACCCCTACGCAGAACGGCGCCGCTGCACTCGCGAACACCGGTGTTGACGCCTCACTGGTCCCGCTCGCCCTGCTGATGCTGGTGGCCGGCCTGCTGATGCTCCGCAAGCGCAAGGTCTCCTAGCCACCTAGAACGCATCCGAAACGCCTGTGCATTGAGCTGAAGCGGCTGCAAACCAGCAGGCTGAGGAGAAGGAGGCGAAACATAGGAAACCGTAAACAGAAACCGGAGAACATGTCTTCAGCACACATGTCCTTGTGACCGGTGGTCCGGTGGCGAAACACTCGCCGCCGGACCGCCGGTGTGCCCGCATCCTCATTCGATGCCCTTAGACGGTGCCAAGTTACTGCCTACATTCCGTCCAGAGTGTCCTCGCTACCACCATCTCTGAACTCTCTCCCCGAGCTTGACGGAATCACGGCTATCGAGCGTGGAACACTTGTTGATTTTGGGAGTACGAATGTCCCGCTAGACGACGGGGGACGTGCCGCCGGTGCCGCTGCTGCGCCAATGCAAGGCTGAGGACGCTGCGCAAGCGGTCCTTGCCCCCGCGCGGGCATTTGCGGCGTCAGGCTGAAGCGTGTGGTTTATCGACTAGGTCGATGCTTCCGGGCAACGGGGTATGGCGAAACGAGTTCCGTCCCCGGCGCTCGGGCGGCTGCTGGATGCTACTGGCTCCCCTATCAATACAATGGCGGGATGGTGATGGAGCCGTGATCAACTTTGAAAACCAGCCCTGGCCGGATCCGATTGAGGGGTTGGTCCTCGATCTGGACGGAACAATTTACCGCGGTGATGTCCCCATTGAGAGCGCGATCCAGGCGCTGCATCAGTTCCGCACCAGTGCGGTCCCTACGGTGTTCATGACAAACAACTCCACAAAATCGCGTGCCGACTTCGCCGCGAAGCTGACCAGGATGGGCTTCGCCGCCGACCCCGAGCAGATCGTCAACACTGCCTATGCCACGGCACGCTACCTCGTGGAAAACTACGAGCAGGGCCTAATCGTCTACGTAGTGGGAGCGCCCGCACTTTCGCGTGAAATTGAGGAAACGGGATTCGTCCTCTCAAGCCACAAGCCGGACATCGTTGTTATCGGGCTCGACCGTGAACTGACCTACGTGAAACTTCGCACGGCCGTACGAGCGATTCTTGCTGGTGCTCACTTCATCGCTACGAATCCAGACAGGCTGATCCCTGAAGGCGGAGAACTGGATCCGGGCGCGGGCACCTTGGTCGCGGCAGTCGAAGCCGCCACGCGACACCTCACCACGCCCGAAGTGATTGGGAAGCCCGAGTCACACATGCCCCGGATTGCTCTGGAAATGCTCGGGAGCCGCCCCGACCGCACAGTTGCTGTCGGCGACCAAATTCTTACAGACGTCGCGGCAGCTCAACGAGCCGGTATGTTCGGGGTCTTGGTCGAGACAGGGGTTCCTATCCACGCGTTCGAGGACGTGATTCCCAGCCGGGTGATTTCGAGTCTCCTCGAGATACCCGTCGGAAACCCATTCCGGCCCTAGGCAGCATGCCCCGGAGCTTCGGGTGGGGCAGTAGCAGCACCGTCCGTTGCGGGCCCTTATCCCGCATAATTTACAGCCCGCCTTCCGGGGCCGTTCACGAAAGGTTGACCATGGAAGCTCATCCCAATCGTCCCAGACCCATCGTTGGGCAAACCGCTCATCTGTCGCGCAAAGTCACCCACGAGGACATCTCGTTGTTCACCCAGATCAGCGGTGACCGCAACCCCCTACACTACGATCTCCGGGCTGCCCAGACCTCGGGACTATCTCATTAACGGTGTATCCGGCGGTTTCTTTTAGTAGCTTTCAGCGGCCGGGAATCGGTCGCTGAAAGTGATGGCGAAGGCGTTCAAAGCGGGCTTCCAACGCACGGCCCATCGGGTCTTGCCGGCACCGGTCGGATCGAGGGATCGGGTGACCAGATACAGGCACTTTAGCGCAGCCTGCTCGGTGGGGAAATGACCCCGGGCCTTCACGGCGCGCCGGTACCTGGCGTTGAGGGATTCGATCGCATTGGTCGAGCAGATCACGCGCCGGATTTCCACGTCATAGTCCAGGAACGGGATGAACTCCTCCCACGCGTTCTCCCACAGCCGCACGATGGCCCCGTATTTCTTGCCCCAGCGCTCGGTGAGCTCCTCGAACGCCGCCCTGGCGGCCGCAGCGTTCACGGCGGTGTAGATGGGCTTCACGTCCCGTTTGAGCGCGTCCCAGTCCTTCTTCGAGGCCAGGCGGAAGGTATTGCGGATCAGGTGGATGATGCAGGTCTGCACGGTTGTCAGCGGCCAGACGTTGGTGACGACTTCGGGCAGGCCTTTGAGGCCGTCGCAGACCAGGAAGAAGGTGTCTTTCACGCCGCGGTTCTTGATGTCGGTGAGCACGCTCATCCAGAACTTCGCGCCCTCACCGCCGGTGCCGGCCCACAGGCCGAGGATGTCCTTCTCACCCTCCAGCGTCACGCCGATCGCGGCGTAGACGGGCCGGTTGGCGACCTGCCCGTCGCGGACCTTGACGACGATGGCGTCGATGAAGATCGCCGCGTAGACCTCATCCAGCGGCCGGTTTTGCCACGCGGCCATCTCGTCGAGCACCCTGTCGGTGATCCGCGAGACGGTCTCCTTTGACACGGACGCACCGTAGATCTCGGCGAAGTGCGCGCTGATTTCCCCGGTGGTCAGGCCCTTGGCATAGAGCGACAGGACCATCTCAT
>NZ_JBNWUK010000034.1:0-11220 GCF_050563205.1 Zafaria sp. Z1313 | reverse complement strand
CATCTCATCGACACCGGTCAGGCGGCGCTGACGCTTCTTGACGATGACCGGTGAGAAGGTCCCTTCCCGGTCCCGCGGCACGTCCACCTCCACCGGGCCCGTGGTCTCCGTCAGCACCGTTTTTGGGCGCACGCCGTTGCGGGAATTCGCGGTCTGCTTCCCTGCCGTATCGTGCTTTTCATATCCGAGATGCTCGGTCATTTCCTCATCGAGCGCGGTCTCGATCACGGTCTTGGTCAGCTGCTTGAGCAGACCGTCCGGCCCGGTCAGGGACAGGCCCTGTTCCTTCGCCATTCTGACCAGCTCGCGCGCAGCGTCGCCCTCGGATACTTCTGTCTTCTTTTCAGCGGTTTTCGTACTCGGCACAGCCTCAAGTGTTGCGGCCATATCGGGCTCCTCCCCGCCAGGCTTACCGCCCGGCGTGTCGAGCCGGATACACCGTTATTTCCACAGTCCCGCTCGGTGATGACCGGATACGAGGAGACCATCGACGGGTGGCTGGCCGAGGACCAGCGGCGCCCGCGCAAGCAACGCCATACCGCCAAACGCGTCTTCGACCGCCTGGTGGCCGAGCACGGATTCACCGGTTCCTATTCAGCCGTGCAGCGGTACGTGAAGCGGTTCAAAGCACGCAACCGTGCCCGGGGCGAAGGATACGCGGAACTGGTTTGGCCCGCCGGCACCGCGCAGGTCGACTTCGGCCAGGCCGAGGCCATCATCGCCGGATCCGGCAGCTGCTGCATATCCTGGTCATCACCTTCCCGTTTTCGAACATGCGTTTCGTGCAGGCCTACCGCGGCGAGACGGCCGAGTGCGTTTG
Organism: Zafaria sp. Z1313; assembly: GCF_050563205.1. Classification (NCBI taxonomy): domain Bacteria; kingdom Bacillati; phylum Actinomycetota; class Actinomycetes; order Micrococcales; family Micrococcaceae; genus Zafaria; species Zafaria sp. Z1313. The sequence continues at coordinate 10,400 of NZ_JBNWUK010000034.1, read as the reverse complement.
CCTCGGGTTGCGGACCATCTTCGAGCACATCGGAGCCGTCCCGAGACAGTTGGTCTTCGACAATGCCACCGGTGTGGGCCGGCGCACCGGGACGAGAGTGATCGAATCCAAGCTGTTCAACGCGTTTAAGCTGCATTACCGGACCGCGGCACGGTACTGCAATCCGAATTCAGGCAACGAGAAAGGCAACGTGGAGAACGCGGTCGGTTTCCTGCGCCGGAACCTGATGGTGCCCGAGCCCGAGGCCGCTACCCTGGCGGGCTTGAACCAGGTCCTGCTGGCCCGCTGCGACGCGCTGGCCAGCACAGTTCATGGCGCAAGCACCTTACGACCGGTGAGCTGTTCACCCAGGATGTTGCCGCGTCCATGGCCCTGCCCGGGATTGGATTCGACGCGGTGCGCTACGAATCCCGCAGGGCGGAGAAAACCGGGAACATCCTCATCGAGGGCAACACGTATGCCGCGGGTCCGGCGTTCGCCTCCCGCACGCTCACGGTGGGATTGCGCCACGATGTCGTCGAGATCCTCGACGAGCAGGCCGCGCCCGTCCTCACGTTCGGGCGGGTCTTCGGCAGACAAAGCCAGACGGTGTTCGAGCCGGCGACGTTGTTGCCGCTGCTGGTGCGCAAACCCGGGGCGTGGTCACACTCTCCGCTGCGGGAGGTGGTCCCGGACCCGGTGCGGGACTGGCTGGACTCGGCGGGAACGGCCGAGCGGCGCCGGCTGCTGAACGCGGTGGACGCCGCGACGGGACCGGCCGGGTTCGAGTCTGCCATCCAGGCCGCCGAGACCTTGATCCGTCACAACGGCACCCCGGATCCCGCAGCCCTGGCGATGCTCGCCCGCCGGATCGCCGACGGCGCCGAACCAGCGGCCGCCGAGGTGGATCTAGGCGTCTATGACAATCTCGTGGCAGCGGCCGGGGAGCTGGCATGAACGGGGTCGAGGTCCAACAGATCATCGAGGCCGGCCGGGCGGCATCCCTGACCCGTGACGTGCTGACCGAATGGGCGCAAAAAGGCACCCCGAAGCAGCGTGAATATCTGTTGGGCCTGTTGCAGGCCGAACACGCCTCGAGGCAGGAATCCCGTCGGCAGCGTCTGCTGCGTGCGGCCCGGCTGCCGGCGCTGAAAACCCTGGAAGGCTATGACTGGTCATCCGTCCGGTTCCCCGCGGACTACGGGCGGGAGGCGTTGACGTCGCTGGACTTCATTGACCGCGCCCAGGACCTGGTCCTCTATGGGGACGTCGGAACCGGCAAGACCCCACCTGGCCAGCGCGCTGGCTGCCGCTGCCTGCCAGCAGGGCATCCCGGCGAGGTTCTTCACTACCTCGGCCCTGGTGATGCAGCTGCGCCGGGCCAAAGAGGAACAACGACTCGACAAGGAGCTCGCCGCGCTGGCCCGGAACCGCGTCCTGGTCATTGACGAGCTTGGGTATTTGCCGATCGATACAGAGGGCGCACGCCTGCTCTTTCAGGTCATCACGGACAGCTACGAGAAACAGAGCCTCATCCTGACGACCAATTTGGAATTCTCCCGCTGGGGAACCGTGTTCGGGGATGACAACATGGCCGCCGCCGTGATCGACAGGATCGTCCACCACGGTCGGCTCCTGCAGTTCCGCGGCGAGTCCTACCGGGTCAAGAACGCCCTCATGAAATAGCCAATCGCCGAAATGGCAGGAAACCGTGCTCAAGTGGCCGGATTCTTAGTGCTGAAACGGCCGACTTCAAGTTGACGAAACACAGGGCGCGGAGATGGCCCTGCACAGCGCCTTCGGCATCGCCACCGACATGGACGTCTACTTCTGCGACCCGGCCAGCCCCTGGCAACGAGGATCCAACGAGAACACCAACAAACTTCTGCGCCAATACTTCCCCAAGGGCACCGACCTGAACGCCTACGGTCCCGAGGATCTGGAGCACGTCGCCCAAGAACTCAACGCCCGACCACCCAAAACGCTGGACTGGGACACGCCGGCGGAGCGACTACGTGGTTTACTTGAAGCCTGCTGACCACGGGTGTTGCATCGACCCCTAGAATCTGCCATTGGGGCTAGTCCCCTGTGGGCCGTGCGGTTGGCGACTCTTGAACATCCCGTCGAAGGAAGTGGGGTAGGAAACCGTGAGACCGCAGTTCAGCCCAGTTCAACAAGGAATACTCCGGTGACAATTACCGCGATTCCGACGAGCATTCGCTTTGTCAGGGGCTCCTTCCATATTAGATTTGCGAGGATCGCGAGCAAGAGGACACCAACCGCGGTCCAAATGCCGTAGGCAATTCCGACCGACATGCCTGCTTTTAATGTCAGACCGAGGCACGAAAAGGATAGGCTGTAACCCAAGACGACCCCGATGAGCCAAGGCTTTCGTCGAAATCCATCACTCGCGCGCAGACTCATTGTTGCCGTGATTTCAAACATGATGGCTAGTGTGAGCCAAAACCAGCTCATGACCCGGCATCGATTTCTGCCGGGTAGGGTGTCGGGTCTTTCGCCCCTCCGGTCTCGATCAGTATGACACCGACGATAATCACGCCGATGCCGATGATAGACGTGGTGCTAAGGTACTCGCCGAAGATGATCGCTCCGAGCAAGGCGATGCACGCAACGGCTATAGCCCCCCAAATTCCGTATGCGGGGGCAAGAGGCATTCCTGCTCGGAGGGACAGCCCAAGCAGGAAAAATGCCCCCGCATATCCGAGAACTACGAGCACCAGCCATGAGGGTTGACTAACCATTGCGCGCAAAGACATCGTCGCAATTATTTCCGACGAGATTGCGCCGGCGAGCAACGTCCACTTATGCATCTCAGACGTCCTTTTGCTGATTTTCGGTTGGTTCAAGGCAACGATGTCGAGAGTAGCTCGGAGTCAGCTATCAATCGAGGATGATCGTGTGGCCGTTCGTGAGAAAGACCCGTTCTTCAGCGTGGAGTTGTACGGTTTTTGAAAGGACTGCCCGCTCGATGTCACGTCCAACCACCACCATCTGCTCAGCACTCATTCGATGACTCACCGGTGACACTCCTTGTGTGATGATCGGGCCTTCATCGAGGTCTGCTGTGACGTAGTGTGCGGTCGCGCCCACAAGCTTGACCCCACGCTCCCGTGCCTGATGATAGGGCTTTGCGCCCTTGAAGCTTGGGAGAAAGGAATGATGGATGTTGATAATCCGACTCGCAAATCGCTGGCTGAAATCATCGGAGAGGATCTGCATGTAGCGTGCGAGAATGACGAAATCAACATCAGATTCCTCGATGAGTTGTATCACCCGTGCCTCTGCCTCGGCTTTCGTGGCAGGGGTTACAGGGATATGAGCGAAGGGGATGCCCTCCCGTTCGACCATCGGTCGCAGGAGCTCATGGTTCGAAACCACTACCGGTATTTCCACTGAGAGTTCACCCCGGCGGTAGCGATATAGCAGGTCATCCAGGCAGTGATCCAGCTGGGAGACCATCACGAGTGCGCGACGGTGCTGGTTCGCTTCGCGCAATTGGATGATCGGGTCGAACGGCTCGAGCTGGTCAGCAAACGCGGTGCGAAGCCGCTCTCGGGGCGCTGGGCTTTCAAACTTGATCCGTACACAGAATTTACCGCTCTCAAAGTCGGAGAACTGTGCACTTTCAAGGATGTTGCCCTGAGCCCTTGAGATCACGCCCGTAAGGGCGTGCGTGATGCCCGCCTGGTCGGGGGAAATGTACTTCAGCACATACTGCTGCATGTTCAACTCTTCGCTTTGAGACGCTGCGGGTCGTACGCAGGAGTTTGGCGGACGACCGCGTGGGCCCCTGTGCCTTCGCCGATTCTGAGCTCTGTACCTAGGGAAGCGTGCTCTCCGTTGACTCGGGCGAGGGCCAGTGTCTTTCCGTTAAGGACCGGCGAAGGCACAGCCACAGTCACTCGACCGGCCTGTGCGCCGTCGACGAATAGGGGAGCATTGTCAAGATTCTCTGCAGATGCGTCGATCTCGATGCTGACCAGCCGATTATCGACGGAGTCCTTCTTCGCAAGCAGCGCGCTCCGGCCTTGGAAGTTTCCTTTGTCAAAGTCGATGGTCCACCCGAGACGGCATTCGAAGGGGGTGGTCTTTCGATCGTATTCAACGCCGTTTACCAGCATGCCAGCCTCGGTACGAGCGACCATCAGCGCGCGCAGGCCCATCAGCCTGACTCCAAGATCCTTTTGCGCGAGAATTGCATCCCAGAGCTGTGCTGTGTGGGCAATCGGCACCATGATTTCATAGCCGAGTTCAGCGGTAAAACCTACACGGAAGATTGATGCGGGTGCGCCGGCGACGTCCACTTCATAGAGTGCCCCGTAGTAAGGGAGCGCCTCGTTGGATACATCCGCGTCAGTGAGCCGTTGCAACAATGCACGGCTGTTCGGGCCCTGGATAGACGCGACTGCGTACTCGTCGCGGCGATCGGTTAATGTTGTCCCTGGCAAGAGCGCCTTCTCGATCTGGGCCTGCGTGTCTAGTTCGCCCCCCATGAGCAAGATGCGCTCATCTGAGTATTTCACGACTGTGAGTTCTTCTTACATGAAGCCCTCGTCATCGACGATGACTCCGTATGCAAGACGGCCCAGTGGGAGTGCTGCGACATCGCGAGAGAAGATTGAATCTACAACCTTGATGGCGTCGGGACCATCGACAAACCATTTGCGAATCGGAGAATACTCGAGCACGACGACTGCTTCGCGAAGTGCCTGATACTCCTCCTCTGGGTCACCATAGTCTTGTGCCCATACCTGTCCGTACGTATCTTCCCAGTCTGACACCAGGTGTCCGAAGCGTTCGGAGGTTGGGTTGTGTGCGAGTCCGGTGGGTAGGGCCATGACAATACTCTTTCCTAGGATGGATGGCGGAAATTTGATGCGGTTGTTGGCTACTTGACTGCTTGGGGAACGTCACGTTCGTCAAGAGAAAACTTGGAGCTCCCATTTGACTTGGAGCTCTCATCTGCTCGTATGCGCGCGTAGGAGCACCTGTAATCGGGAGACTGTGGCGTGCACGTGCTCTTGGAGCGTCGCGTGGTGTGGTTCGAAGACCACCAGGAGAGGCGGCACCTTCTGTATTCTTCAGTGCCGCCGCCCCGGTCGGCGCCGTTCGATACTTCTTAGGCCGAGGTTGGTTCAGAAGCGAGCTCGGCCCGATCTGTCTTGCTGGGGGTAACGTCTTTCATCACAACAAGGGGAATCAGGAAGTTCAATACGAACATCGTGATCGCGAGTGTAATGAAGCCTACATTGTACGATCCGGTCGCATCGCGAACGGCGCCGATTACGAGCGGGAAGACAAGGCCGCCGACGAGGGCCCCAATTCCGTGGAGGAAGCCGTTCGCTGTCGCCGTCAGCCGGATTCCAACTGAATCAAAGGCGAGAGCAAACGCGATCGGCAGTCCCGTGTAGTGGAAAATGCCGGCGATCGGGAGCAGGATTGCAAGTACGGTGTAGTTGCCTGCCAGAAGCGCCAACGCAAAGCCGATGGAGCTGAGCGCGAGTCCCAATCCGGAGAGCAGGAGGAGCGGCTTGCGGCGTCGCAGCTGATCGGAAATCAAGCCGGCAACAACCGCGGCTACCGTGCCGACCAACGGGTACACAGCGGCCATAAAGCCAGCACCCTCTGCAGACCATCCTGCTTCTTCCATGAGCAGTGTCGGAACCCAGAAGACGACCATCGAGAAGACGCCCCACAGCCCGATGAGCACGAATGATGCGGCAATAATATTCCGGTGCGAAAGAACTTTGAGATACTGCTTTAAGATGCCCTCCTCAGGCGGTGCAAGCTTCCCGCGCTCCAGGTGCGGTGGCTCCTTCAGAAGTACCGCGGCAACGAGTGCCATGCCGATAATGATGATCGACGCGACGACGTTTCCAGCGTCGTAACCCGCGCTGGTGTAGACAATTGCCAGCAAGTACGTCGCAACAAGGGTGCCGACACCCTCGGTTGCGCCCATGACGCCGAGAGCCCCGGCCACTTTTCCTGACCGCTCGAACCACCGAGCCACCATCGTGTAAGGGCCAACGAACAGGAGCCCGATTCCGATACCCATCAGGGCGCGGGACAGGAGCAGAAATTCATAGTTCGGTGCAATTGTGAAGATAATCTGGCCAAGACCTGCGATCAGAAGTCCTGCAACGGTGCCGGCCCTCGGCCCCCTGCTATCAACCCAGTTGCCGACGACTAGCAGGGTGATGCCACCGGTCAAGGCGGTGATCGACGCGAGCGAACCAATCTGGGTGTAGTTGACATCCAGATTTTCCATGATGGTGGTGACCTGTGTGGAATAACCTATATATGCGATGAACACGGCGACGCCGGCAAAGAAGCACACCGACAGCGCCCTCCACCGGCCCTGTAATGGCCCAGTAGTTTCTGACATTTCTTATTCTCCAATGTAATTTGATTGAATTGTGTCGATTCACTATCCATGCAGTCTATTTGTACACCAGGACATAAACCCTGTTGCGTCACGATAAGATCTGATCAAGAGGAAGCAGCGTGAAATTGCTTCCGCAGTTATCCCATCCAGAATGTAAGCCACTAAGAGACTAATTTTTCAGATGATTGCCCCATTGCACCTACGGTTGCCGGCGGCAAGGAGATTCGTATATGAAGGGTTCGATCGGTGTATCGTCTACCAGATGCTGCAAACACCCAGTGACTTTAAATGCGGTACCCCAGCCAACCGGTCAGCCACGGAGCCGCAACTTGCTGCAGCCCTTAGCCGCCCGCGATACACAGATAAGCATGATGTCGTTTCTGCCTTGTTCTTCCTTGCTCAAGAGCGAGTCTCGGTGGTCGATGAGTCCCTCGATGACACGTGTTTGGCATGTGCCGCATGTACCTTCCTCGCACGAGGAGAAGACGGGCAAGCCGGCATCCTCAGCCACCGAGAGGATCGAACGGTCGGCAGGTATCTTGAGCGTCACGTCTGAATCAATGAACTCGACCTCGAACTCGTGATCCTCCTCGACGGATTCAAGCACCTTCGGTCGGAAACGCTCGACCCGCAAGCTTCCCGCCGGCCAGTGAGCCATCTGCCTTTCCACTGCATTCAGCAACGGCTCGGGCCCACAGGAATACACAGTCATGCCTGGCTCGACATGTTCCAACCAGGAGGCGAGATCCAACAATCCGACCTCGTCCTGCGGCGCAAAGGTGACCCTGTCGCCGTACTGCTGGAGCTCTTTCACGAATGCCATGGAGTTACGGGAACGACCGCCATACAACAATCTCCACGGAATACCTTTTCGTTCGGCGACAGTGATCATTGACAGAATCGGGGTGATCCCGATGCCGCCTGCGATGAACAGGTACTGAGACGAGGGCTCGAGGAGGAAGTTGTTGCGCGGTTCGCTGACCACGACCTCAACTCCAGGCAACAGTGTCTGGAACACACGTTCAGAACCCCCTCGGCCCTCCGGTTCTCTAAGAACCCCGAGACGCCACTGAGAGCTGTTCTGTGGGTCGGACGAGAGCGAATACTGCCGTATCAGCGATTCACCCAGCACCAATTCCAGATGCGCTCCCGGTTCCCACTTTGGCAGGGAACCCCCATCTGGTCGTTCGAGAAGGAGGGAAATGACTCCCTCGGCCTCGTCAATACGGTCTCTCACGATCACATTTATCATTGATGGATCAACTTTCTTGAGCTTTTCACTATCTGAATCGGTGTTCTCCGGAATCACGACCTAGCCATCTTCACTTTGTAGCTGTGGAGTTCGTGGAACATGGATCCTGCCGCCCATTTGGGCTCCTCGGCCACCTCGAACTCGATCGACCTCTTGGTCAACTCAAGGACCGTCATTTCACTCATAATCTGAACGACATTTCGACCGGGGCACACATAATGCCCGCCGCCGTAGGTGAACTGCTTGACGCGGTTCGACCGATCGAGTTGATACTCATGGGGGTCGGCGAACACTTCCGGATCTCGGCTTCCGAAGAACCAGCCCATGTGAATGTCGACACCTGCCGGAATTCGTACGCCGTCGTAGACGAACTCCTCACTTGAGTACCTCGGCATGGAAGCGACGACGGGATGAAGACGTGAACTCTCCTGGTAAACTGCGGTCGCGAATTCCATTGGGCTGCGGTCCGGGATTGTGGGCTGGAGGCCTGCTTCGACCATCGAATAAACCATATTGGTGATGAAAGGGCTCGATGTGTGGTATCCATCAATCAAGGCGCCGGCGAAGGCCTTATACGTATCCATTTCTTGGTCGCCACGATCGAGATAACGGTTGCTCTCTTGAATGTCTTCAAGCATCGGAGCTCTCTCCTCAATGACGGCCCGTGGGATCGCCTCTTCGAGAAGATCCATAAATACGTGGGCAGACTTGTTTGCGACGACCGTCTGCTCCATTGTCGGCGCGATGAGGAAAGATGTCTGAACCTTTTCTGCTTCAGCAAACAGTTGTTCTCCGACGTCTAGCGGCACTCCGATCGACGTGGCCCAGAAGTGAACCATCGCCATACGCGCAAAATCCTTCCGAAAGTCGAAAATTCCTTCCTCGAGGTTCTTATCAATGAGTTCATTTAGAAACGCTGAAATTTCCTCGCGAAACTTGCCAACGTTCTTTGGTGACAGCACTTTGTTCAATAACTGCTTCGCCGGTCGGTGCTGTGGCGGCATCCACGAGAAAATACTTGCGTGGAGGAGCCGGGCTACACCACTTTCGCTAAGGGAATCAGGGTGCCGCAGGCCACTGGTCATGACCCCGATCGGCTGGTGTCCGACTGCTGGATGGCGCGAAAGATCGGCCAACTGGGAGTTTCGATACACGAAAACAGAACCATCTGATAGTCGCAAAAGCCCCTGGTAGTCCCGGCTAAAAAGATCCTTCGCTGTCGACGCTAGATCCGTACCCCACTCCGGATCATCGAACTCATGCAGCAGTGGAATATCGGATATTTCTCGCAATGTTTCAGTCATAACTCCCTCGTTTCGTTCGGCAAACTAATAAGCCTTGACGAGCCCGCGGAATAGGGTGACTATTCGGATCCCCGCTAACGCCGGGATCTATCTGATTCTCGCGAAGCCGCCCAATCTCTGTACTCTAAAATCCCACCACTTTTCACATGTAGGTGATACGGGCCACAACGTTAGCGTGCATGGGATCACTTTGCAATCGGCTGAACTCTTTTCAAGAAATTCTTGGATACCGCTGACTAGGCCAAGGGCTGTCTCAAGCGCTCCAGAAAAGAGACCCGATGTGCCAGAGGTCAGTTGAATACCTGGACGATTGCCGGGTTTGCGAGGGAATCGGACGGCGCTGGGGCTGGCGCGCCAGGGGAGCCGAGGAATCCGTTCAGCAGCGAAGCGGTTCCTTCCAAGTGGTCCTGAGTGGCTTTGAAAGCCGTCTCGTGGTCTCCGCGCAGGATAGCGTCAACGATCGCTTGATGCTGCTGGTTGGAGTGCTCCAGGTTGGGCTCCAAAAAGGGAATGCGATCCAATAGATCGCTGACTCGGGCCCGGACATCTGCCACTGCTGCAGCCAGGCTTGGTGAACCCGTTACTTCTGCAATCGCGACGTGGAATCTGGCGTCCTTGGGCCGGTACAGGTCCGAGGGTGCTGCTGCTACCTCGGCCAAAGTGTCCAGTAAATGTCTGCGTTGAGCTGGAGAAAGCCGCGCCCTGGCGGCCAACGATGCAGCCGCCGGCTCCAAAACGCTTCGAAATGTGAGTGCATCCTCGACCTCATCCGGATCTAAGTCCGCGGGCCGCACAGGATCTACGAATCGGCGCTTGGCAACGTAGGTGCCGCCGTAGCGGCCGCGCTGAACCTCCACGTAACCCGCCTTTTGCAACTCCGCCAACGCATCACGCAAGGTGGCCCGTGATACGCCCAGCAACTCAGCAAGCTCACGCTCCGCCGGCAACTTGGCTCCGGCGCTGAACAGTCCCAGCTTGATGTTTTGAAGCAGTCTCTCGATTGTTTCTTCGAAAGCGTTCCCATTTCTGACAGGGCGAAGGAACCGGGCTGGTGTCTCGAACGGGGCGTCTTCCATAGGTCAATCATATTCCGGTATAGAAAAATACCTATGGATGCACCCCAAATGGGCAGTCAAGCGGAGGACATGAAGCGGCTTTAACTAAAAATTACGAGAAGTTGGCCCCGCGGCTTGACGCCCAGCGTGACCTGACCCACACTGTTTGAAGACTTATGGACTGTAAATAGACCATTACCTCTTTTGGAAGAAGGCAAACAGTATGACACCTTCGCATTCGAACAAGCCTGTCAAAGACGACACCGGCTATCTTGAGCACCGCCAATTGAAGCGCGGGGCCGCAGGATGGGTGCTGCTGGCAGGGCTGGGTGTTGCGTACGTTATTTCTGGAGATTTCGCTGGTTGGAACCTGGGTTTGGCCCAAGGCGGCTGGGGCGGACTCC
>NZ_JBNWUK010000033.1:0-11510 GCF_050563205.1 Zafaria sp. Z1313 | reverse complement strand
CATCTCATCGACACCGGTCAGGCGGCGCTGACGCTTCTTGACGATGACCGGTGAGAAGGTCCCTTCCCGGTCCCGCGGCACGTCCACCTCCACCGGGCCCGTGGTCTCCGTCAGCACCGTTTTTGGGCGCACGCCGTTGCGGGAATTCGCGGTCTGCTTCCCTGCCGTATCGTGCTTTTCATATCCGAGATGCTCGGTCATTTCCTCATCGAGCGCGGTCTCGATCACGGTCTTGGTCAGCTGCTTGAGCAGACCGTCCGGCCCGGTCAGGGACAGGCCCTGTTCCTTCGCCATTCTGACCAGCTCGCGCGCAGCGTCGCCCTCGGATACTTCTGTCTTCTTTTCAGCGGTTTTCGTACTCGGCACAGCCTCAAGTGTTGCGGCCATATCGGGCTCCTCCCCGCCAGGCTTACCGCCCGGCGTGTCGAGCCGGATACACCGTTATTTCCACAGTCCCACGCGCGGCTGGTCCCGGTCGAGGACCGCGTCCAGATCCTGCGCAACACCGCCAAGGTCCTGCGCGACGGCAAGGCTGATTACGCGAAGCTGATCACCCTGGAGATGGGCAAACCCATCACCGAAGCCGAAGCCGAAATCGAAAAGTGTGCCAAGACGGCTGAGTACTACGCCGAGCACGCACCCCGTTTCCTTGCCCCTGAAATCATCGAATCCGACGCGGCCGAATCCGGAGTCGTCTTCGATCCTCTGGGAGTCGTGCTCGCCGTCATGCCGTGGAACTACCCCTTCTGGCAGTTCTTCCGCTTCGCCCTTCCGGCCCTGGCCGCAGGTAACGGCGCGATCCTCAAGCACGCCAACAACGTCCCGGCCTCAGCCCTGGCCGTGGAAGAAATCATGAACAAGGCGGGGCTTCCGGCCGGCCTGTTCGCCACGCTCCTGATCGAATCCAACCGGGTCGCGGCACTCATCGCCGATGACCGCATCGCAGCTGTCACCCTGACCGGGTCCACTGAGGTTGGCCGGCTCGTCGCCGGGCAGGCCGGGAACGCGCTGAAGAAGCAGGTCCTGGAGCTCGGCGGCTCTGACCCGTTCATCGTTCTGGCCGACGCCGACATCAAGGCAGCGGCGAAGGTCGCGGTCAAGGCACGCTTCACCAACAACGGCCAGTCCTGCGTCAACGCCAAACGCTTCATCGTCGACGAAAAAGTCGCCGATGAATTCGTCGCCGAGTTCCTCGCCCACACCAAGGAACTCGTCGTTGGCGACCCGACTGACCGGGCAACCACCATCGGCCCAATGGCCCGGGAAAACCTCCGCGCCGAACTCCACGACCAGGTAACCCGTACGGTGGAAAACGGCGGGAAAATCATCCTCGGCGGCAACATCGTGGATGGCCCCGGCTACTTCTACGAACCCACCGTCATTGACCATGTCCGCCCCGGACAGGCAGCCTTCGACGAAGAAACCTTCGGCCCCGTCGCGGCCATCATCCGCGTCTCCTCCACCGAGGAAGCCATCACCCTGGCAAACCAGACAGAATTCGGCCTCGGCGCCGCGCTCTGGACCCGGGACACCAAAAAGGCCACAGCCCTGCTGCGGCACATTGACGCCGGAGCAGTGTTCATCAACGGCATGGTCGCGTCCGACCCGCGCCTGCCCTTCGGCGGAATTAAGGGCTCCGGCTACGGCCGCGAGCTAGGTTCCTACGGCATCCGGGAATTCACCAACATGAAGACCTTCTGGGCCGGTACCGCCACCAGCGCCACCCCCGCCGTCGCCGACTAAGGAAACCCGACATGACGCACATCTGTACCAGCATCAGTTCCGTGGACGCAGTCATCCTGCGCCCGGCAGAATTGCCTCGTAAAGACCGTGGAAACGGCGCCTCCACCGTCCCGCTCGTCGGATCCCACCTGGGTTCCACCACGTTCCTGAACGGAATCACCACCTTTGACCCGGGCGCCGCCATCGGCCACCACAGCCACAACTGCGTCGAATCCGTCGCCGTCATCGAAGGCACCGCTTTCGTGGACATCGATGGTACTGAGCATTATCTGAACACCTACGACACCACCTTCGTGCCGGCCAACATCGTCCACCGGTTCCGCAACGCCTCGGACACCGAACCCATGAAGATTTTCTGGACCTACGCCTCCATTGATGCGACCCGCACCTTGGCCGGCACGACCGAGCGCAACCGTATTGATGAAGAACAGGCCAACCAGCCAGCAACCACGGAAGCAGGAGCAGCATCATGATTCAAGAGATAGCGACCTTGACCATCAAAGACGGCGCCGCACGAGCATTCGAGGGCGCAGTCGCAGAAGCCGCACCGCTCTTCCAACAGGCACCCGGCGCCCTGAGCTTCCGTCTCGATCGCTCCATCGAGACGCCGCTCGAGTACACTCTCACCGTTGCCTGGGCAACCGTTGAGGACCACACGGTCGGCTTCCGGAACTCGGAAGCCTTCGCCAAATGGCGCGAGCTCGTCGGCCCCCACTTCGCCGAGGCACCCCAGGTCAAACACCTCGAACACGTTTACCTCGGCTTCTAGCCACTTCTTCATCCCCCGAACCGGCCGGTGCGTCTACGAATCCTCTCGTGCGCCGGCCGGTTCACCCCTGCCGCAAAAAAGGGTATGGCAACTGGCAGGGACCCGTTTGCGCATCCACCGGCGTTCCGGTAACAGTTGCCGCGTCGAGGACACAGCGTTACCGGTGCAGCCCTCAAAAGGGTCTCACCGTTACGGAAACCAATAGCTACTCCGATGGGCTCCCACATTCAGCCCTGAATAACCCGCTTTGGCCTCAACCGGTGGCTGCCGGGTTTCATGACGGCTCTTGCGGTTTCCCTTCTTCAGGAATGGACAGCCTTGACCGCCAAAACGGGGCAGTCCGCTTCAAGCAGGATGCGCTGCGCAGTGCTGCCGCGGAAAAGCTTGCCTACCGGGCTGCGCCGACGCAGCCCAATGACAATCAAGTCGGCATTGTGCTCCTCAGCCGCGTCCAAAACCTCGGCCGTGGCATCGTGTCCCCTGACCGGGTGCAGGATCAGATGCCGCACCCCTTCACGGTCCAGCCGCTGGTCTATATCGTCCATCTCGGGTTGGCCGGCATACCGGTCATCGACCAGGGCGTCGCCTTTGGAGGAGTTAATATAACTTCGCGGCGTCATCGGACACTGCCCCGGACGCTACACCCTCTTCTTTGTCGGCGATCTTCATCCAGCGGTGAAGGGCAGCGGGTGGGCTCAAAGCTCGGCATTTAGTGATTTCCCCTTTGCAATAGCCGAAGACTCTGGCCCCGTAAAGGCGCCAGGGACGCGGTTAGTGCCAGGGCTGCAACGGGGATGCCTCCTGGGTATTGAAACTCACCAGCATAGTCCGGTTCCTTGCCCCGGTTTTACGGAGAATGGATCCCACATGCTTCTCGACCGTTTTGACCGAGATCTGCAGCTCCCTAGCTATCTGCTTGTCTGCCATGCCGCGGATGACCATGTCGTGCACCTCGCGTTCGCGCGTGGTCAACTGGTCTGTACCGGCGTCAGAAACGGATTCGCCCATGAGATGGTCGAAGATTTCGCCCTCCACAAGCGCTTCACCCTGGCCTGCAGCCACAATAATGCGAGCAATGGTTTCTCCATCGGCCCGCCGATTGATGAAACCACGCACGCCGGCCTGCCTGGCGGAGCGCACCTGGTCAATGGTCGGATTGTCGGTCAGCACCACTACAGCAACACCAGGGTCCATGCCCCGGATGCCGGCCAGAACCCCGGTAGTGTCCCTATGGAGCAGGTCCAGGTCCAACAGGATCACCGCTGGCCGGAGCAGTTCGTGCGCGTCGAGCAGTTGCGCCGCTGACGTAGCCTCTGCCACCACCTGAATCCCCGGCTCCACTGCACTCAACAGCTTCACCAGGCCTGCGCTTATTAGCGGATGCTGGGTAGCGACGACCACTTTCCATTGCGGAGGGCGGGTGGCCTCCCGCTCCGGCGCCCGGACGGGCAGTGTTGCTTTCACCCGGGTCCCCCAACCCCGGGTTGTGTCAATCTGCAGCTCACCGCCGAGGTGGATGGCACGGGAATTCATGCCGTGCAGGCCCAGACAGCCGGAATGCACGGAGGTATGGTCTCCATGCGCGGCCGCGAGATCAAACCCCCGGCCGTTGTCATCCACCACAACGGCGATGGAGCTGCCCTCGTAGATCACCCCGGCCCGCACGGAGGTGGCCCGGGCATGGGTTACGACGTTGTTGAGCGCTTCCTGCACAATTTTGAAGGCCTGGTGGATTATTTCGGGGGCCGGCGGGCGGGGTTCACCGATCACCTTTAACTGGGTGCCTGCGCCGGACATCGATTCCACCCATGCAAGTTCGCCTGCAATTGCCTCCTCCAGAGTCCGGCCGGAGAGCGCAGCAGGACCAATGCCCAAAACAGTTTGCCGGGTCTCGGCCAGTGCGTCATGGGCTATGGTCCGGGCCTTTCGGATGTACGGCGCCACGGGCTCTCCACCGGCATGATTGCTGGCTTTTTCTGCTTCGTCAAGGGTCAGCAGCAGGGTGGCGAGGGATCGGCCCACAGTTTCATGCACCTCACGGACGGCACGCTCGCGTTCGGCGGCAACAGCAGCTTCCCGCTCCCGGTCCGCAGCTTTGGCATGAAGCTCGGCGTTGGCCAGTGCGATGGCGGCGTGGCTTGCAAACAACTCAGCGAGGCGGGCCTCCTCCTGCGTGAACAGCCGGTTCGGGTCGGGGCTGAAGACGATGAAAGCGCCTACAATCTGTTCGCCCCACTGAATAGGTATCCCGATGGCCGCGCAGTTCCAGCGCGGATCTGTGGGTGGAATGTGCCCCCGTTCTATGGTGCGGTAGGAGGTGAGAATGACGGTGGAACGGCTGCCCACGATCTCCCCTGTGAAGCCCTCCGCCAGAGAGAAGGTCTGGCCTTCCTGGCAGCCGACGCCGATGTCTACCTTCTTGGTGTACGTCCCGGCCGCCTCGTTAACCAAGGCGATGGAGCCTGACTGGCAGCCAAGTAGGGACGCTGCGTTGTTTAGGATCCGTGCCAGCAAAGGCTGCAGTTCGAACCGGCCTGCCAGGTCCCGGGCCAGGTCCGCCACGGACTCAAGCTTGTCGGTAATGGGATCAGGTTCGCGTAGGCTGCGAATCAGTGCCTCAAATTCAGGCTCGGCTGCTGTCATATCCGTCCTCCTTGACGCAATGCCGGCCTCAGGGAAGCAGGGGCCGTCTCTACCACGATAGCTTGCGCCCATGCTGGTTTCCCCGTACCGGCGAGGCGGGTTACTCCTCATACCGGCGGTCCTGTTTTCCTGCTTCCCTTGAAGGGATGCCGGAGTCAGGCGTCACCAGCTCAGCGGAGGGAAGCACACATGGCGCGGATCGGAATCCTGACCAGCGGCGGCGACTGCCCGGGACTCAATGCAGTGATCCGCTCGTGCGTGCTGCGCGGCATCAGGATTCACGGGGACCAGTTCGTCGGCTTTACCGATGGGTGGCGGGGCTTGGTGGAGGGCAGCGCACTGGAACTGAACTGGATGAGCGTCCGCGGGATTGGGGGCCTGGGCGGAACAATCCTGGGTACCTCGCGGACTAATCCTCTAGGCGAAAACGGAAGTGTCGAGCGCATCCAGTCGAATCTTCGGCTCCTGAAGGTGGATGCGCTGATCGTGATCGGTGGCGAAGGGACCCTGACCGTGGCCAAAATCCTGAGCGACAGCGGCATCCCGATTATCGGGGTGCCTAAAACCGTGGACAACGACCTCTCGGCCACCGATTTTTCCTTTGGTTTCCACACGGCCGTCGAAATCGCCACCGAAGCGATCGACAGGCTCAAAACTACCGGTGAATCCCACCACCGCTGCATGATCGCAGAGGTAATGGGCCGCCATGCAGGGTGGATCGCACTGTACGCCGGAATGGCTACCAGCGCCCACGCCATCCTAATCCCGGAGCAGAAAGCCAGCATCGAGGAAATCTGCGAATGGGTTGAAGGCCCGGTCCGCCGCGGCCGGACACCCTTGGTGGTAGTGGCCGAAGGGTTTGTCGCCGAGGACATGCTGGAGCCGCACTCGGACCGTGGACTGGATGCTTTCAACCGCCCGCGGCTGGGCGGAATCGGAGAACGCCTTGCTCCAGTGATTGAGGAGCGGACCGGGATTGAAACCCGCTGCACCACGCTGGGCCACATCCAGCGCGGCGGTGCCCCGAGCGCCACGGACCGGGTGCTGGGCACCCGGCTGGGACTGGCCGCCGTCGACGCGGTGCATGAAGGCGCGTGGGGACAAATGGTGGCCACGCGGGGCGACGCCATTGTCCGGGTTAGCCTGGCGGAATCCGTGGGTAGGCTCAAGACGGTTCCGCAGTCGCGTTATGACGAGGCGACGTACTTGTTTGGCTGAGGTATAAACGAAGGACGGCGGCAGGGTCCCCGCCGTCGCCCTCCCGCGTCTGCTGAGATGCCGCTGCGTTCAGTCAGCCGGAACGCCGGCCCCTGCCACGACCTAGTCCTGTTCGATGGTGCCGGTGAGACGCCGATGGCACCCATGGTCTCCCCGTACCTCATCAGCGAAATGCCGCAGAAGCTACCATAAACGCCCCCCAGGGGCGTCATTAAGTCCGTAAATTGGCCCGTCAAGTCGGGTGGCCAACTGTAGGTCACCGGTCTCACAATGGAAGGCGATTGCCGTGTATGCCTTGTTGACGGAGATCAGAATGACGCCGATGTTCGCACAATCAGTGCGGACGTGCGCCTTGAGGTTTACACCGGCATCAACGACGGCGAAATCGATGGCTGCCCACGCTCGCTGACTTTTGCGGCGGTCGCGTCGAAGATGCGGCGGGCCTCGTCGGAGCTGATGTTTTCGAGTGCTTTCCCATTGCCCTGCTGGATCCTGTCAGCCGGGAGTACCGGGCAATCACCTAACCACGCGGAACAGCGCGCCTCCGACAGGTGGTGAATACCCCCAAGAGGCAATGCGGGATATCCCCAATTTCGGCGCGCGAGGCACTCCCCTACCGTGGGATACAGCCTATCTAGGAGGTAACTGTTATGGGCGTTGTGCCCCTGAAAGATATTGTCGATCCGGCCTTCGAAGCGCGCTACGGTGTGCCGGCCGTCAACATCTTCAACGACCTGACTATGGAGGCAGTCCTCGCCGGCGCCGTCGAGGCCAACTCCCCGGTCATCCTGCAAACCTCGGTCAAGACGGTCCGCAGCATCGGTTCCAGGGTGCTGTTCGACATATGGAGTTCCATGACCCGTGGAATCGAAGTTCCGGTCACACTGCACCTTGACCATTGCCCGGATCGCGAAGTGGTTACCGAATGCCTGAAGGCAGGCTGGAACTCCGTGCTGTTTGATGCTTCCAACCTTCCCGTGGAGGAGAACCAGCGTCAGACCATCGAGGTAGTGGCTGAGGCCCGCAGCTATGGCGCTCAGGTGGAGGGCGAGATCGAGGCGATCACCGGCGTCGAGGATGACCATGGCTCCGACGAGGTGTCCCAGCAACAGAGCCTGGAGACGGCACTGTCGTTCATCGACGCGACCGGAATCGACGTCTTTGCCCCATCCATCGGCAACGCCCACGGCACCTACAAGGCAGCCCCGGTCCTGGACATGGAACGGGTCACAGAGATCGTGCAGGCCAGGAACATTCCCATTGCCCTGCACGGCGGCAGCGGGCTGAGCCGGGAACAGTTCGCTGACCTCATCGCCCGCGGCTGCGCGAAGGTCAACATCTCCACCGCTTTGAAGGAGACGTTCATGCAGTCGAATCTGGCCTTCCTCAAGCAGGCGGAGCAGGACAACAAGTGGGATCCGCCGTCATTGTTCAAGCACACGCGCTCCGACGTCATCACCATGGTCACGGAACTCGCCGAGCAGTTCGGCAGTGCCGGCAAGGCGGGCCGCTGACATGCCGGCCCTCATTTTCGACTGCGATGGTGTTCTGGCCGATACTGAGCAACACGGGCACCTGCCGGCGTTCAACCAGACTTTTGCGGACTTTGGCGTCCCGGTGCAGTGGAGTGTGTCGGATTATGCCGAAAAGGTGAAAATCGGTGGCGGAAAGGAGCGGATGCGCAGCATCGTTACTCCCGATCTCGCCGCATTGCTGAATCTCGTCGGGGACGCGGCGGTGGATGAGGCCGTCCTGGCCTGGCACAAACGTAAGACCGCCATCTACAAGGAGATGGTGGAAAGCGGAGTGATGCCTGCCCGCCACGGCATCGCCCGGATCGTTGCTGAAGCCCACGCCGCCGGCTGGACGCTCGCTGTCGCTTCCACTTCGGCGGAACCGGCCGTGCGCGCTGTCCTGACCCACGCCGTTGGTGAGGACACGGCGTCGCAATTTTCGGTATTCGCCGGCGACGTGGTCCCACACAAAAAGCCCGCCCCAGATATCTACCTGCTGGCGCTGCACGAAATGGGCCTGAACGCTGACGACGCCGTCGTTGTGGAAGACAGCGCTAACGGGTTGCGCGCTGCGCTCGCTGCGGGGCTGCGCACCCTGGTCACCGTCAGCGGGTATACCCGGGAGGAGGTCTTTACTGGCGCGTCACTGGTGGTGTCCTCCTTAGGCGACCCGGAAAGCGGCGAACCAGCGGAAGTCCTGCTCAACCCCCACCAACTGGGAATTCCAGGCATGGTGACCCTCGAAACACTCCAACACATCCTGGACCTTCCAGTCCCAACAGCCGCACCCACGATCAGGACGGAGACACCATGACCGCCATCGGCCTCGCGGACGTCGAATACATTGTCCGCACCATCGCCCTTACCGCAGTCGACAAGGAAAAGGAATTCGGCGACCTTGACGCCGTCGTCGGCGATGGCGACCTGGGCTATTCCCTGGCGCGCGGTTTCGAAAAAGTGCTCGCGGACTGGGACACGTACAAGCGCGACGACGTCTCAACCTTCCTGCAGCAGATCGCCGTAACCATCTCCAGCCGGATCGGCGGTTCCTCCGGACCCTTGTGGGGAACCGCGTTCATCCGCGCGGCCGGGGCGGCGAAGCAGTTGGAGAACATGACGGGCACTGCCGCCGTCGCGATGCTGCGCGCGGCAACAGACGGCATCAAGGCCCGGGGCAATTCGGACCTAGGCGACAAGACCCTCCTTGACGCCTTGGTGCCCGCTACGGATGAACTGGAACGTGTGCTGGCCGCCGGGGCCGACGCTGCGGAGTGCCGCGAAACCTTCGCGAAAACCGCCCGCGAACGTGCCGAGGCAACGAGCGAGCTCGAAGCAAAGCGCGGACGCGCAAGCTACAGCGGGCAACGCAGTATCGGCTCCCCCGATGCCGGAGCCATGGCCGTGGCCATCATCATCGAGCACATCGTGGCCAGGTGGCCCGGGTGTTAGCTCTCTTTCTACCGTGGGGCAGAGCACTGAGTATCGAAACCAACACAACGACGTGGAGCAAAGCATGAAGAAGTTCGTCAACAACCCGCAGCAGTTTGTCCCTGAAATGCTCGAGGGCTTGGCACTGGCCAACCCCGACACGCTGAAGTACGTTCCCGAATACAACCTGATCATGCGCGCCGACGGGCCGGACCAGAACAAGGTTTCCATCGTCCAAGGGTCCGGTTCGGGTCATGAGCCAGCTCACGTGATGATAGTGGGCAAGGGCATGCTGGACGCAGCCTGCCCGGGGGACGTCTTTGCGGCACCGCCGTTCGACTACGTCTATGAGACCACCCGGATGATGGCTTCGCCCAAGGGCGTGCTCCTGCTGGTCAACAACTACACGGGCGACAAAATGGTGTTCGAGATGGCCCAGGAAACGTCCGCCGCTGAGGGGGTCAACGTCAAGACGCTCTTCATCAATGACGACGTTTCCGTGGAGGACTCCACGTACACCATTGGCCGCCGCGGCGTGGCTGGCAACTTTTTCGTGATCAAGGCAGTGGCGGCGGCGGCAGAGCGCGGGGCCGACCTGGACGAGGTAATCCGGGTGGGTGAGAAAGTCAATTCGGTGGCACGGACCATGGGCGTCGCCCTGACTGCCTGCACCCCGCCCGCCAAAGGCAGTCCGCTCTTTGAACTGGGCGAGGACGAAATCGAGATCGGCGTCGGAATCCACGGCGAACCCGGCCGTCGGCGGACCAAGATCATGCCCGCAAACGACATCGTCGAGGAGTTGCTGACCCCAATCGTCAAGGACCTGCCCTTCTCCGACGGCGACCGGGTGGCGCTGATGATCAACGGCCTGGGTGGCACCCCCATCAGCGAGCTGTACCTGCTCTACGGCCAGGCGCACAAGCGCCTTGCCGAACACGGCATCACAGTGGGCCGCAGCTACGTGGGCGAATACTGCACGTCCCTGGACATGGCCGGCGCGTCCATCACGATGGTCAAGCTCGACGACGAGATCGAGTCACTGCTGAACGATCCCGCCGAGATTCCGATCCGGGTGTTCTAGGAATTCCCAAACTAACAGGCGCCCCGGCGCGGTTATTCCGCAGCCGGGGCGTCCTTTTGTCCTCGCGCTATCCGCCTGGTCCCTAACGGCAGCGACGGGAGGCGCAGTAGTCACGGTTGCGTTATCGAAGCAGCGTAGAACAAAGCGTGCGCCTCTGAGGGAACAAATGAGTGTGTGGATCCCAGTCCGTATGTGCGAGCCGGGGTTCGATCCTAAGCCCTGCATGCATCCGAAAAGGGAAAAAATATCTTATCTTGTATGCTCACCGCCCCAGCGGCAGCCGCTCTCCTGTTCGGCGTCGCACTTTCCCGTGAAAGCATGACGAAAAACGTCCGCTACCAGTCATCCATACTTACACCGTTACGGACGAGCAGAAACAGCACACGGTGGCCGCCGTCTCCGAGGCGCGGAAGGCCGGCGCCTTGCGCGCTGGAGAAGAACATGGCCTGCCGCTGACCCGCTTCCCGCTCCAAGCGATCGCCGCGGCACCCGACGTCGTGGAGCAGCGCCATCGGTAAGGTGTTCATCTACGTCCTACCGTCCTGACCTCCCTATGGCCTTCCGACTCGCCGGGCCGGGTTATCGACTCATCCGTAGCCTCGCCGTCTTGGCTCCGACTAGAAATGCATGCGTCAACCGGCGGATCTGAAGTTGAAGAGTCGATACGGCCTGAGCCCCTGGCAACCGAGCGGCGACTGGGGCGGCCCTACGTTTCTCTTCGCACTATCTCGACTGGTTGAAATAAGGTTGGTTAGTTGCATCCTCAACACCGGGGAGGACCTGAAAGCAAAGACAGCACCATTGTTCATGCTTTCGAGTCGGTTTAAACGGTGGCGTCTCAGCGCGCAAACAGCCTGTTGGTTGCGATCTGTGCCCCTCCTGAGTATTCGAAGGCTTGGAGGCCATCCGATATTGCCGTTCGGGGCCAGTGATATTGCCGGTGGGGGCCAGCAGTGGCGTCGGTGGGGGCCACTGGTCCCCACCGACGGTCCTGCTACTGATTCTGCATGGCGTGTTCGCGCATGTTGTGCGTGCCGGTATCGACCCAGATGGTGTTGTGCACGATTCGGTCCATGATCGCGTCGGCGTGCACCCCGGAGCCAAGCCGTTGATG
>NZ_JBNWUK010000032.1:0-11748 GCF_050563205.1 Zafaria sp. Z1313 | reverse complement strand
TGCGTGAGCTACGGCGGGCGAACACGATCCTGCGGCAGGCCTCGGCTTTCTTCGCGGCGGAGCTCGACCGCCCGTCGAGGTGATGTGTTCCTTCATCGAGGAGCACCGCGGCGAGCACGGGGTCGAGCCGATCTGCCGAGAACTGCAGATCGCCCCGAGCACATACTACGCGCACCGCACCCGCAAGCCTTCGGCGCGCAGCGTCCGGGACGGGGAGCTGACGGCCGAGATCCAGCGGATCCACAAGAAGAACTTCTCCGTCTACGGGGCGCGGAAGGTCCACGCCCAGCTGCGCCGCGAGGGCACCGAGGTGGCCCGGTGCACCGTGGAGCGCCTGATGCGCGCCGAAGGGCTGCGCGGGGTCTCGCGGGCCAAGGGGCCGCGGACAACGAAACCGGCGCCGGAAACCGGCCGGCCCGCGGACCTCGTCGAGCGCCGGTTTTCCGCCGAGGCCCAGGACCGGCTGTGGGTCGCGGACATCACCTGCGTGCGAACCTTCGCCGGCTGGGTCTACGCCGCTTTCGTCCTGGACGTGTTCTCCCGCCGCATCGTGGGCTGGCAGGTCTCCACCAGCCTCTACACCGAGCTGGCCCTCGACGCCCTGGAAATGGGGATCTGGTCCCGCAGCAGGGACGGCGCGGACCTGTCCGGACTTGTCCACCATAGCGACAGGGGCGTGCAATACCGAGCACTTCGTTACGCCGAACGCCTCGCCGCCGAGGATGCCGTGGCCTCGGTGGGTTCGAGGGGCGATAGCTACGACAACGCGATGGCCGAGGCACTCAATTCGCTGTTCAAGGCCGAGCTCGTCCGCAACCGCAGGCCCTGGCACGATATCAACCACCTCGAGGTCGCCGTCGCGGAATGGGTCGACTGGTACAACCACCGTCGGCTCCACGGCGAGCTCGGACACATCCCGCCCGTCGAATACGAAAAGCTCCACACCCTACACGGCCAGCCCGAGCTGGCGACAATTTCCAACTAAGAAGCCCTCCACCAAACCCGGGGCTTGACAGATCAGCGTCCCCTCACCTCGTGGCGGCCGCGGGAAGCCTGGACTGGCGATTCGTAGTGGTTGGCACCAGCCTGCTAAGCGCTGCGGGCGGGCTCACTGCGCTGTTGGCGGCGAAAGACGGCCCTTTCACCTTTCCGCGCAGTAAATTCTCCTTGCGAGAGGCACTCCGGGCATTCACCGCACGTCCCGTACTCATGAGCTCGCTGGGGTATTTCGGCCACATGTGGGAGCTGTACGCCATGTGGTCATGGTTCTCCGTGTACCTCAGTTCAGTGCTTGCCCGCTCCGACTCGCCCCTTACAGAGCAGTTCGCAAGCCTGGCGACTTTCGTCGTCGTCAGCATAGGGGCGGTTGGCTGTCTGGTCGGCGGCCGCTTGGCAGAACGCGTCGGAAGCGCAAAGTCAGCCATCGTTTCCATGATCTTCTCTGGCGCCTGCGCCGCGGTAATCGGCTGGATACCGGCCGGCGCCCTCTGGCTCGTCCTGCTCATCGCCCTCCTCTGGGGGTTCTGGGTCATCGCTGACTCCGCCCAGTTCTCAGTGCTCATCACTCAAGTAGCCGACCAGCGATATGTGGGCAGTATGTTAACCCTGCAGATGGCCCTCGGTTACACCGTGACCGTTCCCATCGTCTGGCTCGTCCCCACACTGCAGGCTAACGCCGGCTGGGGATGGGCATTCGTCTGCCTCGCCCTCGGCCCGGCCATAGGGGTGTTGGCAATCCGCAGCGTGCTGAGGCAACTGAAACATCATGGCGAAGGCCAATAGAACCAACAGCAGGCTCAGCCCCGGCGCAAGGTGCTGTTGCCTCCCTCCACCGCGTTGGAGGACTTTACCAGCGCCCATCCGCCCGCACGACGATGCCAGGGATTACGGACCTGAGATGTACATGTCGCAGCAGCAACTTCAAAGTCAGGACCACATCAAATGACCACGAACATCGGCCGTCTTGAGCAGATCATCCGCACAATCGCTGACACCTGCGTCGAACAGGAGGGCTACTTCTCCGATCTCGACTCCGTTGTCGGCGACGGAGACTTCGGCTATTCGCTGGCACGAGGCTTTGAAAAACTGATCGAGCAGTGGGACACCCTGCCAAAAGAAAGCGCCAGCGCCTTCCTTCAGTCGGTAGCCCTCTGCCTCAGCTCACGCATTGGGGGGACTTCCGGGCCGATCTGGGGCACTGCGTTCCTTCGTGCCGGAACTGCCGTCAAAGGCGTTGACGAGCTGAAAATCCAAGACGTCGTGGCCATGCTCAGGGCAGCGATCGCCGGAATCAAGGCCCGTGGTGGCGCGGAGGTGGGCGACAAGACCCTCCTCGACGCTCTCGTTCCCATGACCGACAACGTCGAGGACCTAAGCACCTCGGGCTCACAGACGCGGGAGATTGCGGTCTCTGCCGCAAAAACCGCACGTGACGCTGCAGACGCGGCCAGTGTGCTGGTGGCCCGACGCGGACGCGCCAGCTACAGCGGCGAGCGGAGCGTGGGTGTCCCCGATCCCGGAGCCGTTGCCATCGCGGTCCTGGCCGAACGCATCGCAGAGTCCTGGAGTTGATCTCCCCACACCCAGCCGATGTGAGCGGCCCAGCCGATGCCCTCAAGGTCCGATGAGGCAGACTCCTCGGCTGTTCTCTACCTTGTGAAGCAGAGAACTTGATGCCGCGAGTCGGCCTGCTAAACAAGAGCCCCTGTACAGGGGTGCGTGCACCCGGGCACAGCGCCCCGTCATGTCTGATGGGCCGAGCCTGACAGCTCCGCAGCAGTTGTTCTCCACTGAGCTTAGCCAAGCGTCTGGGAAGCGAGGGTGGGGCACGCGGGATCAGGATTGCGCCCAGCCCACCCCCAAGCACCGATGCAATCACAGCGCTGCATCTCCGCGGGGCGCCAACGTGCCTGTACGGGTCCTCTTGCGGTCGGTCCGCCGCGGGCACTCAGCGTCCGCGCGATCTCTGCTCCCACATCGCCGCCAGGCCGGACTGCCTCCAACCTCAGTCAGCCTGTTTCAGGGTAGACCCTTGATTTCCCAGCCCGCGAACCCTACTATCTATACAACCCTATACAAGTACAGATCGGAGAACCATGCTTATTGGTATCGGTTGTGACCCAAACGCGAGCGATCTTAAGGCGGTGCTCGCCCGCTATGCAGTTGAGCTCGGCCACGAGGTACGCGATTTTGGATCTGAAGACCCCCTCTACCCGCTGACAGCCATCAATGTCGCCGAAAGTGTCGCCCGGGGTGAGGTCGACAGGGGAGTAGTGCTGTGCGGCACCGGCATCGGAGTCTCCATCGCTGCAAACAAAGTCAAGGGAGCCTACTGCGCGCTGCTTATGGACTCGTACCAGGCCGAGCGTGCCCAATTGAGCAACAGTGCCAACATGATCGCCATGGGCGCCCAGGTCATCGGTCCCGAAACCGCGAAGCGGCTGTTGCGTGACTATCTTGCAGTGGCATACGAACCGTCAGAGCGCAGCACGCCAAAGCTCGCCGAACTTTATCGCTACGAGGGCGGGAATGAGGCGCGCCCATGAACGACGACATCGCAGCCCTCGAACTCGAAGCAACCAGGGCCAGACTCCTGGTCCTCCGCATGCTCCGCGCGGGCGGTTCTGGACACCTTGGCGGAGCCCTTTCCTGCATTGACATCCTCACTGCACTCTACTTCCGTACGATGAACGTCGACCCGGCCAAGCCGACGGATCCTCGCCGGGACCGCTTCCTTCTCTCTGCCGGGCACAAAGCCATGGCTCAGTACGCTGTCCTTGCCCGGCGCGGATTCTTTCCAGAAGACCTGGTGGACACGTATGCCGGGCATGGAAGTCGACTCGCCGGCCACCCTGACATGCATAAACTTCCCGGAGTGGAGGCCAACACAGGGGCCCTTGGGCACGGCCTCCCCATCGCTTGCGGCATGGCTCTCGGATTGCGGCTCTCCGGCGGCGCCGGCCGGGTATTTACAGTTCTTGGAGATGGCGAGCTCCCCGAGGGTTCCAACTGGGAAGGGGCCGCCATCGCTGCACACCACAAGCTGAACAATTTGGTTGCATTCATCGACGTCAACGACTTGCAAATCAGCGGCCATACGGCGGACGTAATGAACATGGAGCCAATCACGGACAAGTTCAGCGCCTTCGGATGGGCCGTGCGCACGATCGACGGCAATGACATGCGCGAAGTCATCTCCGTCCTCGACCAGACACCACTTAGCACGAGCAGACCGACGGCCATCGTGGCCCGGACCACTAAGGCGCAGGGCATCAGCTTTCTGGAAGGAACTGCAGCATCGCACTACTGGAAACCAAATCCGGAAGAACTAGACGCTGCCGAGGCAGAGCTGCAGAACCGACTGGCCACAATCTCAGAAACGGTGGGAACACGATGAGCACACCCCTGATCGATCCGCGCAAGACCTTCGGGGAAGCCGTAACCAGCAGGGCACAGAACGATGACAGGATTGTGGTCCTCTCCGCCGACAGCGGCGTGTCCTCGGGTTTCGGTACCTTCAAGAGCCGGCACCCGGAACGATATTTTGAATTCGGAATCCAGGAACACGGTGTCACGGGGGTCGCCTCAGGGCTGGCTACTACCGGGCGGATTCCGGTGTTTGCCGCCATCGCCGCCTTCGTCACAAACCGCAACTACGAGGCCTTTCGTAATGACATCGCCTACATGGGCCAAAACGTCAAGATTGTCGGACGTAACGGAGGGATGACCTACTCGGACCTCGGACCAACCCACTACTCGCTCGAAGACTACGCCATCATCCGGATGCTGCCCGGCGTTGTGATCATCTCTCCCCAGGACCCCGGCGAGATCCGGGCTGCCGTGGATGCGATGCTCACCCATGAGGGTCCCGTCTATATGCGCGTGGGCGGTCCCGCCATCCCCGACCTTTTTGAGGAAGAGCCCTTCGTCATCGGTAAAGGGCGTTCCATCCGCACGGGGGAGAAGGCGACCGTTGTCACGACCGGGGCCGTAACCGCCGAAGCGATCCACGCCGTCGACCTCCTCGCTGCCGACGGCATCGGAGTGGACCTGATCGGTATGCCGACCGTGGAGCCGGTCGACGCTGAGCTGATCACTACCTCGGCCGCACGCACCGGCCATGTGATCACGGTCGAGGAGCACTACATCCGAGGAGGCCTCTCCGCAGCGGTCTCAGAGACGATCCGCCACCTCGGAGTCCGCCATGATGCAATCGGACTCCCTCACCAGCATGTGATCACAGGGACGTACTCAGGGCTGCTGCAGCACTACGGACTTGACGCTGCCGGACTCCACGCGAAGCTGACAGACTTGCTTGCGGCCTGAGCTCAGCACGGCCAGACGCGTACCGGGTCGTCATAGCGAATTACCGCCTCTGTCCGCCACTTCGGATACGGCAGCCGGGACGACAGGATCGCGCGGATGGACCTGCCCTCTGACTAGCGAGCATGCCCCCCCGGAATCGGATGCAGCCGCCGCATCACTCATGTCGCCGACGGGCACAAGCATTACGAAGATCGAACAATCCAGCACCTGTCCCAGCCAGTCCGCAATCTCAAAAGGAGTGTGCGCATGATCTACGAAGTCGCAACACTGACCATCAAGCCCGGCTCCGAAGCCGCTTTCGAAGACGTCCTCTCGCAGGCCGTCCCGCTTTTTCAGCAAGCCCCGGGCGCACTCAGCCTCCGCGTGGACCGGACCGTGGAGAACATGTCCGAATACACCCTGATCGTTGGCTGGGCAACCCTGGAAGATCATACGGAACGGTTTCGCAGCTCTACAGCATTCACCAGGTGGCGGGAACTCGCAGGACCTCACTTCGCGCAGCCACCCCAGGTCAAACACACCCAGCAGGCCTACCTTGGCTTCTGACCCCGCTGTGATCATGGGAGGTCCGGCCTTCATCTGGCGGATCTTTCATGGTGCGTTGTGCAGATGATTACCACTCAGCAGGAGCAGGAGCCTGGTTCAATCGAGCTGGTAGTCGAACTTCAGCTGCATGGTGTCACCACGGAAGACGATCGAAGAGTACTCAAAGGCCGTGCCCGCCGGGTCCGAAATGACGTCAGTGAGCAGCAGCGCCGGGTCTCCCCGGCGCAAGCCAAGTTGCCGGGCTTCATTGCCATCCACAGCCACGGCCTCGAGGTTTTCCCTGACACTTTTCATCGGGAGGCTGTAGTTCTCCTCGAGGACCACGCAGAGCTGCTCGTTGACGACGTCGTGCGTGTCCAACCCGGGCGCCAAACGGGCCGGAATGAACGAGCGGTGCAAGCTCAAGGGTTTGCCGTCAACGGTGCGCAAGCGAACGATCGCGAAAACCTGGTCCTCTGGACCGAGCCCCAGCCTTTCCCGCACTCTGGCGGGCGGAGCAGCCAGGTCAAGCGAGACAAGCTGTGTCGAGGTGTGGTAGCCGAGGGCCTCGAGTTGCTCCCGGATGCCCTTATAGGCCGGCGACACTGCGCTGATCTTCCGCGGGGCTACGTACGTGCCTTTGCCCGCGACACGGATCAGCAGCCCATCGGCAGTGAGCTTGTTGAGCACGCCCCGGACCGTCATCCTGCTCAGTCCGTAAATCCTGTTCAACTCGTTCTCGGAGGGGATCCGCTGGTCGGGCGCCCACTCGCCACTCGTGATCTTGGCCAGCAGGATCTCTTCAAGTTGCAGGTACAGCGGGACAGAAGAGTCACGCTCAAGCACATCAGTCATATTGGCACCTCCTAGCCGATTATAGCCCGCCGCGGTGTTGTATAGCGCGGTACATACTTGTATAGTCTACGTTAGTTTCAGGTTTTATGGTGCGCGTCACAGTAATCCGACGCGGGCAACTTGGAAGGAACCACTGAAAGGTAAGGACGAGGATGCTCGTTTCGACAGCAACACTGACCAGAACCGCACGCGATCACGGATACGCCGTGCCGGCGGTCAACGTCTTCGATGAAGTCAGCATGCGGGCCGTAGTCGAGGCCGCCCAGGCCTGCTCTGCCCCGCTTATTGTGCAGGTGTCGGTCAAAACGGTGCGCACCGCCGGCACACGGCTTCTCAGCGCGACATTCGAAGCCGTGACGAAAGATGTCACCGTGCCCGTGGCACTGCATCTGGACCACTGTCCGGACCGGACCGTCATTGACGAGGTCGTGGCCGCGGGCTGGTCCTCGGTTCTTTTCGACGCTTCCGACCGCGACTTTGAGTCCGCCGTCAGGGAAACTACCGAGGTTGTCGCCCAGGCCCACGCTGCCGGCGTGGACGTGGAGTCCGAGATTGAAAACATCTTGGGCGTTGAGGACGGCGTCGGTTCCGACACCGCACTGCACTCTTACACCGTCGAGCAACTCGCGGCGGCCGCTAAGAGTACCGGCGCTGACATGCTTGCACCCCAGGTGGGCACCAGTCACGGGGCGTTTAAGACCCCCCCGAAGCTTCTGCCAAGTCGCGTGCGCGAGCTCGCCGCCCTCGTCGACAGGCCGATCGTCCTCCACGGCGGCACCGGCCTCTCCGCAGCAGACTTCAAGCTGTTCATCGACGCGGGCGTGTCAAAGATCAACATCTCCACAGCCGTCAAGCATTCCTACATGCAGGCAGCCGCTAAGCACCTTGACGGCGCCCGTCTCAACGACCGGTGGGATCCACCGAGCCTGTTCCGGGATGTCTCGGCGGCCGTCCGGAACGAAATTGTGGAACACATCGAGCAGTTCGGTGCGGCTGGCCGCGCACAGCACGCCAACGAGGCAGTAGGTTCCCGATGAGCGATGCCCTGATTTTCGACTGCGACGGCGTCCTCTCCGACACCGAGCGTGATGGCCACTTGCCGGCATTCAACGCGACTTTCGAGCACTTCGGACTGCCGGTGCACTGGTCTCAGGAAGACTACGCCCAAATGCTGGCCATCGGCGGCGGCAAGGAGCGGCTCGGCAAACTGCTCACACCCGAATTCATCGCGAAGGCAGGCCTTCCCGAGGACCGGGAGGCCCAGCACGACCTGATCGCACAGTGGCACCGCGAAAAGACTGCCCGCTACACGGCGATGGTACGCGCCGGAGAGCTGCCCCCACGCCCTGGAATCGCCCGGATCTCGGCCGAGGCCGCTGACGCGGGCTGGCAACTCGCAGTGGCATCAACCTCAGCCGAGGAATCGGTCCGGGCAGTCCTCGAACATGTCGTTGGAACCGATCTGGCCAGGCAGTTCTCAGTCTTTGCAGGCGACATGGTCGAACACAAAAAGCCCGCGCCCGACATCTATCACCTTGCCATTAGGGAACTCGGCATCCAGCCCACTCAGGCAGTAGTGGTCGAGGACAGCGCTAACGGCCTTAGGGCCGCCCTCGCTGCCGGCCTGACCACCGTTGTCACCCGCAGCAGCTACACCATCAATGAAGATTTCACGGGGGCGGCGCTGGTTGTCGACTCGCTCGGCCAGCTGCCGGACCATCCCGTGGCCGTGGTCTCCGACCCGCACGCCGTCGGCGTCGACGGCGAAGTGTCGTTGAAGAATCTTCTTGACCTCCTAAATGCAACGTCCATCCCAACCTTCTCTTGATTTCCTAAGGAGCCTTGAAATGCAAAACGACACCGCCTCCGTTACAGAAGGCACAATTCGTCTCGAAGACGTCGTGAAGACGATCGCGCAGACCTGTGTTGAAAACGAGACGTACTTCTGCGATCTCGACGCGGTCGCCGGCGACGGCGACTTCGGCTATTCCCTTGCCCGCGGCTTCGAGATCGTGCTCGAATCCTGGGAGGGCTACGACCGATCCGACCTCGGCTCTTTCCTGGGCGGCGTGGCCCTAACGATGAGCAGCAGGATCGGAGGAAGCTCAGGCCCGATTTGGGGAACCGCATTCCTTCGCGCGTCCTCCGTCGCCCGCGGCAAGCAGCAGCTCGAAGGTGCCGACGTCGTTGCCATGCTCCGGGCCGCGACCGAGGGCATCATGGCCCGCGGCGGCGCCAGCCTGGGAGACAAGACCCTGCTTGACGCGCTCGTACCCCTCACTGATGCTATCGAGGCCGGAGTCAGGGCAGGATCTGACCCCAAAGCCATCGCCAAGAGTGCTGCAGTCGTCGCCCGTGATGCTGCTGAGCGCACGAGCACGCTGACAGCCCGCCGCGGCCGCGCGTCCTACACGGGTGAGCGCAGCGTCGGCTCACCTGACCCCGGAGCGATCGCAATGGCGGTACTGGCTGAGCGGATTGCGGGTACCCGGTGACGAATTCAAGCGCAGGATCAACGACAACGATTCAGAGAAAGACGGCAATGAAAAAGTTCATTAACGACCCCAAAGCGTTCGTCCCCGAGATGCTCAAGGGCATCGCTCTGGCCAACCCGGAGACCTTGACGTACGTCCCGGAGTACAACCTCATCATGCGCTCCGACGCTCCACGGCAGGACAAAGTCTCTATCATTCAGGGATCCGGCTCGGGACATGAACCGGCGCACGTCATGGCGGTCGGCAAGGGCATGCTCGACGGCGCCTGCCCCGGCGATATCTTCGCTGCGCCGCCAGCGGATTACGTCGTAGAGGCCACCCGCCGCCTCGCCAGCGACAAAGGCGTGCTCCTCCTGGTGAACAACTACACCGGAGACAAGATGGCCTTCGAGATGGCCGCCGAATTCGCCGCGGCTGAGGGCATCAATGTGCGCACCCTCTTTATCAACGACGACGTCGCGGTCGAAGACTCGCTTTACACCATTGGTCGCCGAGGAGTGGCCGGCAACTTCTTCGTCATGAAAGCAGTCGGGGCTGCCGCCGAAGCCGGCGCCGACCTGGACGAGGTCGTACGTATCGGCGAGAAGGTGAACGCCGCAACCCGTACGATGGGCGTTGCACTGAGCGCGTGCACGCCTCCCGCGAAGGGTGCCCCGCTGTTCGAGATGGCCGACGACGAAATGGAAATCGGCGTTGGAATCCATGGCGAGCCAGGCCGCCGCCGCGTCAAAATCGCCACGGCCGACGAGATTGTGGACGAGCTGCTCAACGCAATTGTCCCCGACCTGCCATTCGCAGACGGTGACGAAGTGGCCCTCATGGTCAACGGACTGGGCGGCACGCCCATCAGCGAGCTCTACATTCTGAACGGCAGCGCACACACGCGTCTTGCCGAAAAAGGCATCACGGTAAGCCGGAGCTATGTAGGCGAATACTGCACCGCGCTGGACATGATTGGAATGTCCCTGACTCTCGTGAAGCTCGACGACGAGATCAAGGAACTGCTGGCAGCCCCGGCTGAGATCGCTGCCCGCATCTTCTGACCAATCGGCACCCTCCGATATTCCGAAGAGTTACATCACCACCAGCGTCATGGCAGTACTCTGAACTGGCCGGCAGGGACTCCTGGCGGCCAGTTCGGACTCCCTAGTTGAAGTTCTACAAGCCGCCGTTCCCCTGACGAATAACCAGCTCCGAGGCGAGACCACCGGGCGGAAGCAGCAAGCATTCCGGTGAGCTCCAAAAGAAAGGCATTTCACTTGTCTCCTAAGGCTATGTCCTCCGTCCGCGTAGCGGTTGTAAGCGCCCAATGGCATGCAGACATCGTTGATCGTGCCGTGGAAAGCTTTCAGGCACGGTTGAAAGAATCCGGCATTACCAACGTGGATGTCCACCAAGTGCCTGGCGCCTTCGAAATCCCGCTACTCGTCCGACGCCTCGCAGTATCCGGTCATTACGACGGAATCGCCACCTCTGCCCTCGTGGTTGACGGGGGCATTTATCGCCACGAATTTGTCGCACAAAGCGTCGTGGACGCCCTTATGAGAGTGCAATTGGAAACTGACGTACCAGTTTTCTCCGGAGTCCTAACTCCTCACCATTTCCACGAGCATGAAGAACATCGCAACCAGTTTTCCCGGCATTTTGTAGCCAAGGGGAAGGAACTGGCCGACGCTCTCACCTCAACTCTTACAACCTTGGCGTCCCTCCAGGAGGCCTAAAGGACACACAGACCCACAGAACGTGGTGATACCTGCACATGTGTCTTTCCGGGGCCTTCAAGAACAAAAAGCCCTAGTCCGGCGGTCCGCCAAGCTCCATTGTGTAACAAGTAGCTGTGCCCTCGAGAACAACTGTTCCGTCATCACGAACCACCCACGTACGTAACGTCGTAACAGGCTTGTCTGCACGTACTTCAGTTACCTCGACGTGCCCGGTAATAACGTCACCAGGACGAACAGGAGCCATGAAGTTCCAGTTCACGCTCAGGAAGACGGATCCGGGTCCCGGCAGCTCCTCAGCCACGACGGCGTTCAGGATGGCACTAGTTACACCACCTTGGACAATAATCTCGCCAAACCGTGAGGTCTGGGGACTGTGGAAATAACGGTGTATCCGGCTCGACACGCCGGGCGGTAAGCCTGGCGGGGAGGAGCCCGATATGGCCGCAACACTTGAGGCTGTGCCGAGTACGAAAACCGCTGAAAAGAAGACAGAAGTATCCGAGGGCGACGCTGCGCGCGAGCTGGTCAGAATGGCGAAGGAACAGGGCCTGTCCCTGACCGGGCCGGACGGTCTGCTCAAGCAGCTGACCAAGACCGTGATCGAGACCGCGCTCGATGAGGAAATGACCGAGCATCTCGGATATGAAAAGCACGATACGGCAGGGAAGCAGACCGCGAATTCCCGCAACGGCGTGCGCCCAAAAACGGTGCTGACGGAGACCACGGGCCCGGTGGAGGTGGACGTGCCGCGGGACCGGGAAGGGACCTTCTCACCGGTCATCGTCAAGAAGCGTCAGCGCCGCCTGACCGGTGTCGATGAGATG
>NZ_JBNWUK010000031.1:0-12954 GCF_050563205.1 Zafaria sp. Z1313 | reverse complement strand
AGCCTCGATCCACCGACGGGCGATGTAGTCGGGGGCTGGATTTCTGAAGCAGCCTTGAGCGGGATTTTGGCATGACCGTGTAGCCGGCCTCGCTGCCGGTCGTGTTCCACGGTGGGTTCCCTCTGTCGCGCCGGTGTCGGCTGGTGGATGGCTTCTATGCGGGCTGCGGTGGCCGGTGGCGGGCGGTGAAGAGTCGTTCGAAGGCTTGCTGCCAGGGCCAGGACTCGGGCAGGCGTATCCGGATTCTGCGGGCGCTGGAGACGATCCGGGCCGGCAGGTTCACCAGCCGGGCCCGGATAGTGCCGGTGCGGGCCCGGGTGAAGGTCCCGGCGGCGAGGATCCCGGCTGCACGGGTGAGGTTGTAGGCCATCACCGCGCAGGCCAGCCAGGCGCTGTTGGCCCAGAAGTGTCCGGAGGGCAGGTGGGCCAGGGCGCTGTCCTTGAGATCGGCGTTGACTTGCTCGATGATCGCGTGTTGTCGGTGGGCCTTGTCGGCGGCCACGGTATCCAGGACCTCGGGATCGGTGGTGGTGAAGAAGGCATGGAACCGGTGGGTGTCGAACAAGGTCGGCTGCCCGTCGCCGTGTTTGGGGTTCAACTCGGGAATCCGGCGCACCACCAGCCGTCCGGGGATCCTCTCGGCCTTCTTCCGGGATGTGAAGGCGGTGAAGGGGACCTCGGCGACCTCGGCCTTCGAGGTCCAGGTGTCGGTGCCCTCGTCGTAGATCGCCTGTGGGTACTTGATGCCGGTCCAGGCCTGCTCGTCGATGGTGGCGATGGCCTTCTTGACTGCTTTGTCCATCCGCACGGTGACGGAGACATCGGCCCCCGCGGTGAGCGCGGCAGCCACGGTGGGGTGTCCGTAGAAGGCGGAATCGGCGCGAACCAGTACCCGGGTGCCGGCGGCCGGAGGCATTCGCTTCAGGGTGGCCAGTGCGTCGGCGACGAACCGGGAGGCCCCGCGTGGGGAGCCCACCGCGCCGCGGCGCAGGCGTTGGCCCAGGATCACCGGGGCCGTAGTCTCGGTGCTGGCGGTGGCCAACAGGGCATTGAGCCCGCGGACTCCGGAGTATCCGTATCCGGAGCCCTGCTTGGCGTAGCCGTGGACTTCGATGATCGTGTCGTCCACATCCACGAACACGAATCCTCCTGCGCCGTCTGCCGGAGCGCCCAGTAGCGGGGCCCGGTCGGCCAGGTTCGCCAAGAGCCGGGTGGCGACCGCGTCGAGCTGGCGGACGTGCCCGAAGGTGAAGGCGCGCAGGAACGAGCCCAACGTCGAGGGCGCATAACAGGCACTGAAGACCCGCTTCATCGCCCCATGGCGCAGTACCGCCATATCGTCGATCGAATCGGCGCCGGCACACATGCCAGCCACCAAGGCCGCGACCTTCGCCCCGGCATTGGCGCCCTTGTCCGTCGGCACCGTCAGCTGCCTGCCGGCCAGTGAGTGCAAGCCCGATTCTCGCGCCAGTTCCATCACCGGCACCAACCCCGCGGAACCGACGAGGTTCGGTTCGTCGAAGGAAACTGACAGTGCGGCCCGGGTGTGGGAAACTTGCATCTACGAGATGCCCTCTCATCGCGGTGGAACGGAACCCTGAACAAGTCCCATTCTTCCCGGTCAGACGGGCATTTCGTGCTTAATTACGTCCCACCTCAAGCGTGACGGTCGGTGGATCAAGGCTAAGCGCACGCCACCGGTCTAAGGTGTGCTCATGGGCGAGAACGAGTACACCACGAAGGGCTCCTACATCACCGGGGGCGAGTTCACGCGGGACACGAACTACATCGAGGACCGCGTCGTCGCCGATCCGGAGGCCGTCGCCGCCTCGGACGGCGCGACGGGCGACCCGATCGGGAACCCGTACGGCGGGCTGTCCGAGGGTGCCGAGTCCTGGCCCGTGGAAGCCGGACGCTACCGGCTGATCGCCGCGCGGGCCTGCCCCTGGGCGAACCGGGCCATCATCGTGCGCCGGCTGCTCGGGCTCGAGGACGCGATCTCGCTCGGCACGCCGGGTCCCGTCCACGACTCCCGCTCCTGGACGTTCGACCTCGACCCGGGCGGCCGGGACCCCGTGCTCGGCACCGAGCGCCTCCAGGAGAACTACCTCGCCCGATTCCCGGACTATCCGCGCGGCATCACGGTCCCCGCCCTCGTGGACATCCCCACGGGTCGCGTCGTGACCAACAACTACCCGCAGATGACCCTGGACTTCTCCACCGAATGGCGGGCCCACCACCGTGAGGGCGCGCCGGACCTCCTGCCGGCCGAGCAGCTCGAGCACATGGAGCCCGTCGTCAAACGGATCTTCACCGAGGTGAACAACGGCGTCTACCGTTGCGGCTTCGCCGGCAGCCAGGAGGCCTACGACGACGCCTTCGCCCGGCTCTTCAACGCCCTCGACTGGCTCGAGGACCGGCTCGCCGGGCAGCGCTACCTCATGGGGGAGGCGATCACCGAGGCCGATGTGCGGCTCTTCACGACGCTCGTCCGCTTCGACCCGGTCTACCACGGCCACTTCAAGTGCAACCGGAACAAGCTCAGCGAGATGCCCGTCCTCTGGGCCTACGCGCGGGACCTGTTCCAGACGCCGGGCTTCGGCGACACGGTCGACTTCGAGCAGATCAAGCGCCACTACTACGTGGTCCACGAGGACGTGAACCCCACGCAGATCGTCCCCGCCGGGCCGGACCTGTCCGGCTGGCTCGAACCCCACGGGCGCGAGGCGCTCGGCGGCTCGCCGTTCGGCGCGGGAACCGCCCCCGGCCCGGTCCGCGCGGAGGAGCGCGTGGCCGCGGGACACAATCCGCTCTACCCCGCCTAGGGCTGCAAGCCACCCGCACGGACCGCGCCGGTTGCCGAACCGTCGGCGGGCGGTGGCAGGATGGAATCCATGACGATCACCGCTGCCGCAGACGGTTCCGCCCTGGGCAACCCCGGCCCCGCCGGATGGGCCTGGTATGTCGACGATTCCTGCTGGGCCGCCGGAGGGTGGCCGCACGGAACCAACAACATGGGCGAGCTCATGGCCGTTCTGGACCTCTTCCGCGCGACGGAGCACGTCAAGGACGAGCACTTGCGGGTGCTGTGCGATTCGCAGTACGTCATCAACGCCGTGACCAAGTGGATGCCGGGCTGGAAGCGCAAGGGCTGGCGCAAGGCTGACGGCAAGCCCGTCCTCAACGTCGAGCTGCTCAAGGACATCGACGCGGCCAT
This sequence comes from Zafaria sp. Z1313, assembly GCF_050563205.1. Taxonomy (NCBI): domain Bacteria; kingdom Bacillati; phylum Actinomycetota; class Actinomycetes; order Micrococcales; family Micrococcaceae; genus Zafaria; species Zafaria sp. Z1313. The sequence continues at coordinate 9,737 of NZ_JBNWUK010000031.1, read as the reverse complement.
CGCCGGCCGCGACTACAGCTTCGAGTGGGTCAAGGGCCACGCCGGCCACGGACTCAACGAGGCCGCCGACGTGCGCGCCCGGGCCGCGGCCACGGCCTACCAGCGCGGATCCAGGGTCGACGCCGGCCCCGGCTTCCCCGGCGCGGAACGGTCCGCCGCCCCTGCTGCCTCCACCGGCCAGGACACGCTCTTCGCCGCCTTCGAGGACCCCGCCGAGACGGGGACGGGATCGGCCGACGTCGACGCCGTCGTCGCACTCGAGCGCGCGCTGCTGGACCCGCAGGTCCGCGCCGAGGTCGGCGAACTCAGCTACCTCCTGCACCCCGCGTTCCGCGAGATCGGATCGGGCGGCGCGTGGCGCGAGCGCGACGCCGTGATCGCGCTCCTCGTGGAACAGGCCGGGCAGGAGGCCGGGGCCGGACGGCACGCGCCCTGGCGGTTCGAGCTCCTCGAGGCCGCACCGATCGGCCCCGACGCCGTGCACGTCGCCTACCGGCTCGTGGGCCCGGGGGCGGCCACCGCCGTCGGATCCCTCTGGCAGCGCGACGCGGGCCGCTGGCGCCTGCGCCTGCGGCAGGAGACGCCGGAAACCTGACACCGGACGCCGGCGGCGCGGCTTGCCCGTGTCCCTAGACTAGGGGCGTGAGTGATACCACCCGGCCCCAGGCCACCGTCGATCCGCGTTTCGAGTCGGTCGCCGAGCTGCTGCGCAGCTACGCGGAAGAGGATCCCGGCTATACGGCGCAGCTCGCCGTCTACCACGAGGGACGGCCCGTGCTGGACCTCGCCGTCGGCCCGGACGCCGATCCCGCGGCGCTGACCGGGGTCTTCTCCTGTTCCAAGGGAGCCGCCGCGATCGTCATGGCGCTGCTCGTCCAGGAAGGCGTCCTGGACCTCGACGCGCCCGTCGCCGCCTACTGGCCGGAGTTCGCCGCGAACGGCAAGGAGGCCGTCACGGTGCGGCTGCTGTTGAGCCACCAGGCCGGGCTGCAGGGGGTCGACGGCGGGCTCACGCAGGAGGAGTACCTCGATTCGCGCCTCGGCGCCCGGATCCTCGGAGCCGCCGCCCCGCGCTGGCGGCCCGGCACGGCCCACGCCTACCACGCCTTGAGTATCGGCGTGTTCATGGAGGAGCTCGCCCGCCGCACGGCCGAGGAACGCCTGCAGGACATCTACGAGCGCCGCGTCCGCGCCCCCTACGGCATCGATTTCCACCTGGGCCTGCCCGAGGAGCTCGAGCCGCGCTACCGCGACGTGCTCAAGCCGGCCCAGCGACCCGATCCGGGATTCATCGACCCCTACGGCCACTTCGGGCTCGCCGTGAACTCGACGTCCGGCTTCGACGGGCCGGACGGCCCCAGCACGGACATCCTCGACCTGCCCAACGTCAAGGCCGTCCGGGCCGCGGGCATCGCGGCGGCCGGCGGCGTCGCGAACGCGCGCGGGCTCGCACGGCTCTACGCCGCCGCGGGCACCGGGATCGACGACGGCACGGGTGCCGTCTCCGAGCCCCTGTTGTCGGAGGGCGTGCGCACCGCGTTCGCCGAGGAACAGGTCTTCGGCCCGGATCGCTCGCACGGGCTCATGGGCGCCTTCGGGATCGTGTTCATGAAGTCCCAGCCGCGCAACGACTTCGGCTCCTGGCAGGCGTTCGGACATGACGGCGCCAACGCCTCGCTCGCGTTCTGCGATCCCGCCTACGGGACCGCCTTCGGCTACGTGCCGGCCCGCGCCGAGGAATCCGGCACGGGTTCCCGCGGCGGCCGGCTCACCGTGGCGTTGCGCCAGGCGCTGCTCGCCGGCTGAGGGCCCGATCCTGGCCGGACCGCCTCGAGCCCCAGGAGGGGCCACCCGTGGGCCGTCGGCGCGGGGTGCCGCGGCCAGCCGTGAGTCGCGAGCGGCGTTCCGGGCCGGCCCGGCGAGGCCCAGGGGACGGCGAGCACCTCGGCAAGGCGTCCGCCGGCCGCCGTGCCACCCGCCGTGCCACTGGCCAGGCCGCCGCGGCGCAGCGCCCCCTGCCCGGCGCGCAGGACCGCGAGGGCCAGTGAACGTGCCGTGCCGAGGTCCTCGGCCAGCACGCTGACCTGCGCGAACGCGTCCGCCCGGTCGCCGGCCTCGGTCGCGATCGCCGCCGTGAAGCCGGGGGTGCCCGCGAGCGGTACGTCGGCCAGCAGCTCCGCTTCCCCCGGCGACGACGAGGCCGTGCGCGGCGCCGTGATCCCGGCCCGCCACGGGCGGCCGTAGAACGGATCGCCATAGCAGGGATCCGCGGTGTCCGGCGGGGCCGGGAACGGCGATCCGGCGCAATACACGTAGCCGCCGCAACAGAGAGCCCAATGCGGCAGCCGCAGGGCCGCCAACACGTCCCCGGCCGCCGCCACGGCCGCGTGCCCCGTCAGGCCCGCCGCTCCGCGCCCGACCGCCTCCCGCGCGGCGTGCAGCTCCGCCCGGTCGCCGGGAACGTGCAGTTCAAGGCCCGGTATGCCGCCGTCCGCCGCGTTCACGCCGCGTTCCCCTCGACCGGCTCCCGCTCCCCGGGGACGCGCGGCGGCGCGCTGCTGAGCAACTGCACCGCGGTGCCGCTGCGCAGGGCACCGGGCTCGACGGGCCGCAGCGGGGACCACTCCGAGGGGGCGCCCACGGCGACGGATGAAGAGGGGCCGGGCCCCGGCGTCGTTCCCGCGGGCTGGAGGGCGGTTCCTCCCAGCCAGCCCGCGGCCACGAGGCCGACGGAGGCGACGGAAGCGAAGACGGCGTGGCGGATCTGCACGGTGGATTCCCTTCGACGGGGGCCGCCCCGGCGGGCCGCCCTCTGTGCCTCCAGCCTCCCGCGGCCGGCTGGGTGTGGACTGTGCGGGGGCGCGTCGTAGGCTGGGGATCGTGGAATACGGCAAGCGCTTCGTGGCACTGGGAGACTCCTTCACCGAGGGCGTCGGCGACGACGACCCGTCGCGCCCCAACGGCGCGCGCGGCTGGGCGGACCGCGTCGCGGAGCAGTTGTGCGCGGCCGACCCCGGCTGGGGCTACGCCAACCTCGCCATCCGCGGCAAGAAGATCCGCCAGGTCGTCGACGAGCAGCTGCCCGCCGCGCTCGAGCTCAAGCCCACCCTCGCGAGCCTGTACGCGGGCGGCAACGACATCCTGCGGCCCAGCGTGGACATCGACGAGCTCATGGAGGGCTACGCCGGCGCCGTCGCCGCGCTGCGTGCCTCCGGCGCCGAGGTGCTCCTGTTCACGGGCTTCGACTCCGCCGGCTCCGCCGTCTTCGGCAAGACCCGCGGCCGGACCGCGATCTACAACGAGTGGGTGCGCGAGATCGCCGAGCGGCACGGCGCCGTGATCGCCGACTACTGGCGCTGGCGTGAGTTCCAGGACTGGCGCTACTGGGCCCGCGACCGGCTCCACATGGGCACGCCCGGGCACACCCTCATGGCCAAGAAGGTCCTCGAGGTGCTCCGCGCCTCCGACGCCATCCGGACCCCGGAGCTGGAGGCCGCGCCCGCCCTCGGCCGGCTCGCGAAGCTCAAGGCGGACGCCGCGTGGGGCCGGGAGCACGTGCTGCCGTGGGTCAAGCGCCGCCTGACCGGGACGTCCTCGGGCGATGCGCTCACGGCCAAGTACCCCGGCTACGTCCGGCTCGCCCCGTAGCACGGCCGGGCCACTTGGATGTGGCGCGCGTCTCGGAATACAATGAACGGGTGCCCGCAGGGGCACGGCCATCGACATGCGGCGGGAGAGACCCGCTCAAGCCATGGGCGGGCGCCGTAGGAGCAATTTCCTCCCCGGGAATCTCTCAGGCCCCCGTACCGCCGCGCAGAGGCCACTCTGGAAAGAAGTCGCGCAGACTCACCGACGGTGCAAGCGGGACCCGGGAGACCGGGAACCGCGGAATCTCTCAGGTCCAATACAGAGTCGGGGAGGGAACCGAAGCTCATTCGGCGTGCGTGCACACCGACCACCACGGGAGTTCCCTTTTATGACAGCGACCACGGCCACCACCTCCACCGCTTCCGCCGCGCCGGTCTTCGCCGACCGCCACATCGGCCTCGCCTCCGACGCCGCCCGGACCATGCTCGAGGCCCTCGGCTACGCGGACCTCGACGAGCTCGTCGACACCGCCGTCCCCGCCGGCATCCGCCAGGACGCCCCGCTCGAGCTCCCCGCCGCCCTGAGCGAGGAGGAGGCCCTCGCCGCCCTCCGCGCCCTCGCCGCGAAGAACACCGTCAAGACCCAGATGATCGGCCAGGGCTTCTACGGCACCAGCACCCCGCCCGTCATCCTCCGCAACGTCCTCGAGGATCCGGCCTGGTACACCGCGTACACCCCCTACCAGCCGGAGATCTCCCAGGGCCGCCTCGAGGCGCTGCTGAACTTCCAGACCATGGTCGGCGACCTGACCGCGCTCCCGATCGCCAACGCCTCCCTGCTCGACGAGGCCTCCGCCGTCGCCGAGGCCGTGCTGCTCATGCGCCGGGCCAACAAGGCCAAGGGCGAGGCGAAGACCGTGCTCGACGCCGACCTGTTCCCGCAGACCATCAACGTCGTCCGCGGCCGCGCCGAGGCGCTCGGCTTCGAGGTCGAGGTCGTCGACCTCGCCGCGGGCCTGCCCGAGGGCGACATCTCCGGGATCGTGCTGCAGCAGCCGGGCGACTCCGGCCGGGTCGTGGACCACGCGGGCATCATCGCCGCCGCCAAGGAGCGCGGCGCCATGGTCACCGTTGCCGCCGACATCCTCTCCCTGACCCTCATCGTCCCCCCGGGCGAGCAGGGCGCCGACATCGCCGTCGGCAACACGCAGCGCTTCGGCGTCCCCCTCTTCTTCGGCGGCCCGCATGCCGCGTACATGGCCGTCCGCGCGGGCCTCGAGCGCTCCCTCCCGGGCCGCCTCGTGGGCGTGTCAAAGGACGACGCCGGTGCCCCCGCCTACCGTCTCGCCCTGCAGACCCGCGAGCAGCACATCCGCCGCGAGAAGGCCACGTCCAACATCTGCACGGCGCAGGCCCTCCTGGCCATCACGGCGTCGATGTACGGCGTCTACCACGGACCCGACGGACTCAAGGCGATCGCGCGCCGCACCCACCTCGCCGCCCGCGCGCTCGGGGACGTCCTCGCCGGCGCCGGGATCGAGCTGGCCGGGACCGAGTACTTCGACACCCTGCGCGCCTCCGTTCCGGGTCGCGCCGCCGCGGTCGTCGCCGCGGCCGAGGAGGCCGGGGTCAATCTGCGCCTCGTCGACGCCGACACCGTGGGCGTCTCGACGGACGAGACGACGACGGCGGCGCACCTCGCCGCCGTGGCCGCGGCCTTCGGCGTGGCCGACGCCGACGCCCGGGTCGCCGAGGCCCAGGCGGCGGCCGGGACGGGACTGCCGTCCGGCGTCGAACGCTCCTCGGAGTTCATGACCCACCCGATCTTCCACTCCGTGCGCTCCGAGACCCAGATGCTGCGCTACCTGCGCCGGCTCTCCGACCGCGACCTGGCGCTCGACCGCACCATGATCCCGCTGGGCTCCTGCACCATGAAGCTCAACGCGACCGCCGAGATGGAGTCCATCTCCTGGCCGGAGTTCGCCTCCATCCACCCCTACGCCCCCGAGCACCAGACAGCCGGCTGGCGCGAGCTGATCGCCGACCTCGAGGCGCGCCTGAGCACCATCACGGGCTACGCGGGCGTCTCCATCCAGCCCAACGCCGGGTCCCAGGGCGAGTACGCGGGCCTGCTCGCGATCCGCCAGTACCACCTCGCCAACGGCGACGACTCCCGCACCATCTGCCTCATCCCGGCTTCCGCGCACGGCACCAACGCGGCCTCCGCCGTCCTCGCCGGGCTCAAGGTCGTCGTCGTCAAGACCGCCTCCGACGGCACGATCGACGCCGCCGACCTCGACGCGAAGATCGACGCCCACCGCGACGCGCTCGCCGCGATCATGATCACCTACCCGTCCACGCACGGCGTCTACGACGCCGACGTGCGCGAGGTCTGCGACAAGGTCCACGCCGCGGGCGGCCAGGTCTACATCGACGGCGCCAACATGAACGCCCTCGTCGGGCTGGCCCGGCCCGGACACTTCGGCGGCGACGTCTCCCACCTGAACCTGCACAAGACCTTCTGCATCCCGCACGGCGGCGGCGGCCCCGGCGTCGGCCCCGTCGCGGTCGCCGAGCACCTCGTGCCGTTCCTCCCCGGCTCCCCGGCCGGCGCCTCCAACGGCAACGACGGCACCCCCGTCACGGCCACGCCGTACGGCTCCGCGGGCGTCCTGCCGATCTCCTGGGCGTACGTCGCCATGATGGGCGGCGAGGGCCTGACCGCCGCCACCAAGAACGCCCTGCTCGCCGCGAACTACATCGCCGCGCGGCTCAACGAGCACTTCCCGGTGCTCTACACGGGCAACCGCGGGCTCGTGGCCCACGAGTGCATCCTGGACCTGCGCGAGCTCACCGCGAAGACCGGGGTCACCGCCGAGGACGTCGCCAAGCGCCTCATCGACTACGGCTTCCACGCGCCGACCCTGTCCTTCCCCGTGGCCGGCACGCTCATGGTGGAGCCGACCGAGTCGGAGGACCTCGGTGAGATCGAGCGCTTCATCGAGGCGATGACCGCCATCCGCGCCGAGATGGACCAGGTCCTGGCCGGGGACTTCAGCGTGGAGGAGTCCCCGCTGCGCCACGCCCCGCACACCGCCTCCGCCGTCGTCTCCAGCGACTGGGACCGCAAGTACCCGCGCGAGCAGGCCGCCTTCCCGGTGGCCCGCCTGCGCCAGGACAAGTACTTCCCGCCCGTCGGGCGCATCGACGGCGCCGCCGGAGACCGCAACCTGATCTGCTCCTGCCCCGCGCCCGAGGCGTTCGAGGACTAAGAAAGGCACCCGCCATGACCGAACAGACCACCACCTCGCGCCGCACGGCGCTCCACGACGAGCACGCCGCCCTCGGCGCGTCCTTCACCGACTTCGGCGGCTGGGACATGCCGCTCAAGTACGGCTCCGAGCTCGCCGAGCACAAGGCCGTGCGCAGCGCGGCCGGCCTCTTCGACCTCTCCCACATGGGCGAGGTCTGGGTGCAGGGCCCGCAGGCCGCCGCGTTCCTGAACCACGCCCTCGTCGGCAACCTCGCCGTGATGGCCGTGGGCAAGGCCAAGTACTCGCTGATCTGCAACGCCGACGGCGGGATCATTGACGACCTGATCACCTACCGCCGGGCCGAGGACCGCTTCCTCGTGGTCCCCAACGCCGGCAACGCGGCCACCGTCGCCGCGGCGCTGGCCGAGCGGGCCGCCGGCTTCGACGTCGAGGTCGTCGACGCCTCCGCCGAGACCTCGCTCGTCGCCGTGCAGGGCCCGGCGGCCGAGGCGATCCTGCTCGGACTCGTCCCCGCCGCATCGGCCGGGATCGTCACGGGCATGAAGTACTACGCCGCCGACGAGGTCGCCGTGGCCGGCATCGACGTGCTCCTGGCCCGCACGGGATACACCGGCGAGGACGGCTTCGAGCTCTACGTTCCCAACGCGCGGGCCGCCGGGCTGTGGCGGGCCCTGCTCGCCGCGGGCGCGGACGCCGGCCTGATCCCGGCGGGCCTGGCCTGCCGCGACTCGCTGCGCCTCGAGGCCGGCATGCCGCTCTACGGCAACGAGCTCGGCCTGGACACGACGCCGTTCGAGGCGGGCCTGGGCCCGGTGGTCTCCTTCAAGAAGGAGGACGACTTCGTGGGACGCGCGGCCCTCGAGGCCGCGAAGGCCGCCGGGCCGCGCCGCGTCCTCGTCGGCCTCAAGGGCCTCGGCCGCCGCGCCGGGCGTTCGCACTACCCTGTGATGAAGGACGGCAAGACGGTCGGCGAGGTCACCTCCGGACAGCCCAGCCCCACGCTCGGCTACCCGGTGGCCCTCGCCTACGTCGACGCCGCCCTGGCCGAGACCGGCACCCGCCTCGACGTCGACCTGCGCGGCAAGGCGGAGCCCTTCGAGGTCGTCACCCTGCCCTTCTACCAGCGCCAGAAGTAGCACCCACCAGGCACCGCCTTCCCGAAAGGAACACCACCATGAGCAAGGTCCTCTCCACCCTCCGCTACTCCGCCGAGCACGAATGGATCGACGGATCCACCCCGGCCAAGGTCGGCATCTCCCAGATCGCCGCCGACGCCCTGGGCGACGTCGTCTACGTCGACCTGCCCGAGGTCGGCGCCTCCATCACCGCCGGCGAGTCCTGCGGCGAGGTCGAGTCCACCAAGTCCGTCTCCGACCTCTACGCCCCCGTGACGGGGACGATCGTCGAGGTCAACCAGGAGGCCATCGACAACCCGGCCCTGCTCAACGAGGACCCCTACGGCGCCGGCTGGCTTTTCACCGTCGAGGTCTCCGAGGAGGGCCCGCTGCTCTCGGCGCAGGACTACGCCTCCGCCAACGGCGGAGACGTCGAGTGAGCACCACCACGTATGAGCCGGTGGTCGCGGGGTCGTTGACGGCGTCGTTGGCCGCGTTGGATCCGGAGGTCGCTGCGGGGATCGACGCGGAGCTGTCGCGGCAGCGGGGCGGTCTGGAGATGATCGCTTCGGAGAACCACACGGCGCAGGCGGTGATGGCGGCGCAGGGTTCGGTGTTGACGAACAAGTATGCCGAAGGGTACCCGGGGCGCCGGTACTACGGTGGGTGCGAGCACGTGGACGTGATCGAGTCGCTGGCGATCGAGCGGGTCAAGGCGCTCTTCGGGGCGGGTTTCGCGAACGTGCAGCCTCATTCGGGGGCCCAGGCCAACGCGTCGGTGATGCACGCGCTGATCCGTCCCGGCGACACGGTGCTGGGGTTGAATCTGGCCCATGGCGGGCACTTGACGCACGGGATGAAGATCAACTTCTCCGGCCGCTTGTACACGATCGTCCCGTACGGGGTGGACGAGTCCAGCTACGAGGTGGACATGGACGAGGTCGAGGCCCTGGCGTTGGAGCACCGGCCGAAGCTGATCGTGGCCGGTTGGTCGGCGTATCCGCGGCAGCTGGACTTCGCCCGCTTCCGGGCGATCGCGGATGCGGTCGGGGCGTACCTGATGGTGGACATGGCGCATTTCGCGGGCCTGGTCGCGGCGGGGCTGCATCCCTCCCCGGTCCCGCACGCGCACGTGGTGACCTCCACGACGCACAAGACGCTGGCGGGCCCGCGCGGCGGAATCATCCTCTCCAACGATCCGGAGATCGCCAAGAAGGTCAACTCCGCGGTGTTCCCGGGCCAGCAGGGCGGGCCGTTGGAGCACGTGATCGCGGGCAAGGCGGTCGCGTTCAAGATCGCCGCGGGCGAGGAGTTCGCCGAACGCCAGGCGCGGACCCTGGCCGGGGCGCGGATCCTGGCCGAACGCCTCACCCGCCCGGACGTGGCCTCGCGGGGGATCAGCGTCTTGACCGGGGGCACGGACGTGCACCTGGTGCTGGTGGACCTGCGGGACTCGGTGCTCGACGGGCAGCAGGCGGAGGATCTGCTCGCGTCCGTGGAGATCACGGTGAACCGCAACGCGGTCCCGTTCGATCCGCGCCCGCCGATGGTGACCTCGGGGCTGCGGATCGGGACCCCGGCCCTGGCCACACGCGGCTTCTCCGAGGCAGCGTTCGCCGAGGTCGCGGACGTGATCGCCGAGGCCCTGATCGCCGGGACCGACGAAAACGGTGCCGATCCGGAGACCCTGGCCGGCCTGAAGGAACGCGTCGAGGCCCTCGCCACCGCCCACCCCCTCTACCCGGACCTGCCGAACCTCG
>NZ_JBNWUK010000030.1:0-14448 GCF_050563205.1 Zafaria sp. Z1313 | reverse complement strand
CATCTCATCGACACCGGTCAGGCGGCGCTGACGCTTCTTGACGATGACCGGTGAGAAGGTCCCTTCCCGGTCCCGCGGCACGTCCACCTCCACCGGGCCCGTGGTCTCCGTCAGCACCGTTTTTGGGCGCACGCCGTTGCGGGAATTCGCGGTCTGCTTCCCTGCCGTATCGTGCTTTTCATATCCGAGATGCTCGGTCATTTCCTCATCGAGCGCGGTCTCGATCACGGTCTTGGTCAGCTGCTTGAGCAGACCGTCCGGCCCGGTCAGGGACAGGCCCTGTTCCTTCGCCATTCTGACCAGCTCGCGCGCAGCGTCGCCCTCGGATACTTCTGTCTTCTTTTCAGCGGTTTTCGTACTCGGCACAGCCTCAAGTGTTGCGGCCATATCGGGCTCCTCCCCGCCAGGCTTACCGCCCGGCGTGTCGAGCCGGATACACCGTTATTTCCACAGTCCCAGGCAATCTCGTGCCCGTCGGCAAGTGTCGCTTGCCAGCGTGATGGGACCACCGTGTTGCCACGAGCATGGGACCACCTGGAGGTGTTACTGAGCATGGTGGGCCTCCGTGGTGGTGTCAACGCCGACACGGGCGCGTTGGCGGTAGGAGGGGCCCTCGACGACGAGGGTGTGGGCTCCTGAGGTGAGCCGGTCGACGGCGGACTGGGCGAGCAGGGCGTCGGTGGTCATGCCCAGCCACTCGGAGGGTTCGCGGTTGGAGACCCAGATCGTGGAGGCCTGGCGGTGGCGCTCGACGACGAGCTCGTAGAAGTCGTTGGTCTGGGTGGCGTCGAGCGGGCGGAGGGCGAAGTCGTCGATGATGAGCAGGTCGACGCCGGTCAGTCGGCGGATCTCGGCCTCGAGGGTGTTGTCCAGGCGGGCAGCCCGCAGCCGGGTGAAGAGCTTGTCGGAGCGGTAGAACGCCACCGTCATCCGGCGGCGGATGGCGATGTGCCCGAGCGCGGTGGCCAGGTGTGTTTTCCCGACCCCGACCGGGCCGAGGATCAGGACGCCGGTACGGGCCTCGGTGAACCGCAGGGTGGTCAGGTCCGACCACAGCATCCGGTCGTAGGACAGCTCGGGCTCGTCGTGCCAGGTCTCGAGCCGCATCGCCGGGTCGAGGCCGGCCTTGGCGGCGCGCAGCGTCGCCGAGCGGGACTCGCGGCGGCTGACCTCGTCGGACAGGAGCAGCTCGAGGAAGGTGGCGTGGCCCATCTGCTGCTGGCGGGCCAGGGCCAGGCGCTCGGGCAGGGTGTCCTTCAGGCCCGAGAGCTTCAAGGCCCGCAGGATCTTCGTCAGGTCGGCCCCGACCGGGTCGACCGGTCCCGTCGGCGCCGAGGCTGCCGGCCGGGTCGTCGGGGTGGGGGTCACTGGTTCTCCTCCTCGAGGTCGGTGGCGGTGAAGGCCTGGGCGGGCTGCCCGCCGCGGATCAGGGTCAGCGTGGCGGTCCCACCACCGGCAGCGGTGGTCCCACCAGTGGCAGCGGTGGTCCCACCGGTGGCCGGAGTGGTGGTCCTACTGGTGGCCGGGGTGGTGGTCCTACTGGTGGCCGGGGTGGTCCTGCGGGTGGCGAACTCGCCCGGGTCGCGGGCGAACCTGCCTGTCGTGGTCGTCCCGGCGGCGGGCAGGAGCGGGGCGGTGTCCTCGGTGGCCCGCTCGAGCATCGAGGCGATCTTGGTGACCGATACGACGTCGAGGTCCAGGGCCCGTGAGCACGCGGTCTCCACCGGCCCGGCACCGTAACGCCGGACCAGGCCCAGGAGGCGGTAGACGGTCCGCATCCTCGTCCAGGGCAGCGGCTCGTCCAGGAGCCGTTCGGCGTAGATTCCGATGTTGGGTCCGTGCCCGGCGCAGGTGGCGACCAGGCGGGTGAGGTCGCGCAGGGCGTAGCCGGACTTCTCCTCGGGCAGGTCGGCCTTGTCCGTCGAGCGGACCCCCGGCGCCTGCCTGGGGTGGGTCTTGACCAGGATCCCGTGGTGGTAGAGCTTGACCAGCTCGCTGTCCGCGCGCGCGGTCAGGCGCTGGCCGATGTAGTCACCGGGCACGGAGTACAACGACCGGGCGACCTCGACGTGGAAGTCGCGGTGGACCTTCACCTCCCGGAAGACCGGCACGTCGTACGGTGCGGGGACCGGCAGCAGCGCCGCCGCCTCGACCTCGGCGAAGACCTCGGCGGGGCGGGCCTGGATGGTGCCGTGGATCCGCATCCCGGCCCGCTCGGCGCACCACGCCACGGCGTGCTCCTGCGCCTGGGCAAGGTCGGTGAAGGTCTCCCCGGCCCAGAAGTTTCCCCGCACGTACTGCACCGCGCGTTCGACCCGGGGCTTGTCCTTCGGTGAGCGGACCCGGGCGGGGTCGGTGACGAACCCGGCGTGCTGGGCGTAGTCCAACCACCCCACGGAGAGCCTGGGGTTGACCGGGTCGGCGTCGGTGACGACCGGCTTGAGGTTGTCCGGGATCACCACCTTGAAGACCCCGCCGAAGAACGCCCAGGCCGCCTCGCAGCCGGCGATCACCGCCGCCAGGGTCTGGGAGTAGGTCAGCCAGACGAACATGTGCCTGGAGTACACGGCCGTGAGGATCAGCGCGTGGACCTTCCGCCGTCGCCCGTCCTCGGGGTCGCTCAGGTAGCCCATGTGCCCGAAGTCGACCTGCAGCTCCACGCCCGGCTCACCGTCGTCGACCCGCACGGTGGTGTCCTTGGCCCGGTACCCGCACCGCTCGGTGGCGAAGCGGTGCAGCGTCCGGTACGGCACATGGCAGCCCTGCCTGGCCAGGAGGTCGCGGATCTTCACGATCGTCAGCGCCTCGTTGTCCTTGCCCTCGCCCTTGACCCACGCCTTGATCTGCTCCTCGTGCCCCAGGAGCGCCTCCCAGGCGGCGCCGTGGCCGTTGGGCCGGGCCGGCCGCACCGCCGTGACCACAGCGGCGACCAGGTCATCATCGACCGCGTCGAACCCCGCGGAGCGCTCCAGCCCAGCGGCCTGCGCGGCAGCGACGTAACGGCGGGCGGTCTTGCGGTCCACCCCCGCCCGCTCCGCCACGGTGCGCAGCCCGGCCCCGTCGAGCCACCCGCGCAGCACTTCCTTGATCTCGATCACGCTGACCTCCCTGAATCCCACGCCCACGAACCTCCGCGCCGACAACACCGACACAGCCGATCCAACGGGCCATCGAACAGACCCCCGGCAAGGCGCGCCGGGCGGTCCCATGACTGGCGATCCAGGTGGTCCCATGCAACTGGCAGAAAACCGCTCAGACCGGTCCCATGCTCATGGCAGGCGACAGTCCCCAACCTCGCACGGCGACGAGGCGGTTCGCCAGCAGAGTTCCGCCACCGGAACCTACGGCGTGTCGGGTGGCGGCTCTCGCCGTAGCGCCGCCATGCGGCGGCAAGTTCGAGGTCTTTTCCAGCTCCCCGCGAGTGAGTTCACCGGCCTCGTCGACTTGACTCGCGCCGAGAAGTCCGGTTGATGGCGGGCAGTCATCGGCTTATGTCCCATTCCACGTATAGGGAGACCTGATAGATGGAAGCCCTCACGTCCAGTCTCTCGATTATTGGAGCCACTTTTCGCCGGTCTCGTTGACCGTGTCTATCTGGGGCTCCTATGATACTATGGTCCCGCATGTGGAGGCGTCGAGGGTGACGCCAACAAATAGGAGGTCTAGTGGTTCCGAGTCCAATGGTGGCCGAGGTCGAAAGTCCAGACGTTCTGATTATCGGAGCAGGTGTCGTCGGCACTTCGATCGCGATGGCGCTGTCCCACCTCGACGTGGACGTCGCCGTAGTCGAGCGTAGGCACGATGTCGGGGAGGAGGCGTCCCGGGCGAACAGCGGCATCGCGAACTGCGGCTGGTCGATGAGGCCCGGAAGCCTGGAAGCAGAACTCGTGCAGGCGTCGAGTGGTCGATGGGAGGACCTGTCCACGCGCTTGGGCGTCAAATTCCGTCGAGTCGGACTGACGCTTCTTGCCTTCACGAAGGATGAGGCCCAGCAGATCCCGCTGCTCGCCGACCGTGCCTCGAGCAACGGCGTTGCTGCTGAGATTGTGGAGGGTGCCGCGCTGGAAACAGTTGCTCCGCATGCATCGCCCGACGCAATGATCGGCTTGTTTGTTCCCGACGAGGGTGTCGTCGACTCGGTGCGACTGCCCGTCGCGTACGCCGAGTTGGCTGAGCGGAACGGTGTTCGCTTCTACCTCGGCGAGGCGGTCATCGGGTCTTCACGTAGCGGCGATCACGTCAGTGAGGTCGTCACAACGAAACGCCGCTTCCGACCTCGATTCGTTGTTAACGCAGCCGGTGTGGGGGCCGATCAGGTTTCGGATGCACTAGAAGGTGAGAACTTTTCCGTCACCGCCCGTCGCGGACAGTGGGTTCTCCTTGACAGGGAATTCGGGAAGTCTGTTCCATCGATTCTGACCGGGGTGCCGACCAATCTGGGTCATGGGCCGATGGTGATCCCTACGGCGCATGGCTCCGTACTTGTGGGTCCGGATGCAGAAGATCTCGAGCGAAAAGACGATAGGTCTACGACTATCGCCGGAATAGCTGACGTGGTAGCTCGTTGCCAGCGATTGATGCCAGCAATCGACACTACGTTCGCGATCAAGACCTTCGCCGGACTACGTCCGCATAGTGATCCGACGTATCGAGTGGGATGGTCGGATAAGAGCAGCAACCTGCTTCAAGTCGCAGGTATTCGCTCGACCGGCGTGTCTTCGTCGCCGGCGATGGGTGAGCATATTCGCGACGTGCTGATTTCCGCGGGCCTGAGTTCGCTCCCACGAACGGGTGCTCGGGACAGCTTGGACTACGCCCGGCCCCTCTGGTGGGACGGCGATGGTGAACGCAGCGCGCAGGATCCGCTCGGCCGAACGGTGATTTGCGCGTGCGAAAAGGTCACAGCGCGAGATATTCACCAGGCGCTGCAGGACCCGCTTCCGGCCACGTCCATCGGCGGGGTCGCACGGCGTACGCACGCGACCTGGGGGCGTTGTCAGGGCTCGGCCTGCCTGTCAGGCGTCGCATTCATCACATCGCTATATACAGGTGGTGCGGCATGGGAAACACCAATGCATGAGCCCGACTCCTCGATTGGCGTGGGGGAGACAAGTCGTGCGTGAGGTTGTCGTTGTCGGCTCGGGTCAGTCGGGACTGCTCGTCGCCCGGAAACTTGCAGCGGCGGGAGTAGGAGTCACGTGCGTCGAGCGCTTGCCCGAACCTGGTGGGCAAGAGCCCGAACCGGAAACGCGCCGCATGGCACAAGCCGCGGGTCGCGCAGGTGTGAAATGGCTGCTCGGCACTCTTGCCTTTGAATACCGGGACAGGTCGGTCCGGACCCTAGGAGTCAACGGCGCCCGAACATTGGCCGCAGAAGCGCTAGTGCTTGCCACGGGGAGCCGGCCCGCCACGAGGGCTGAACTCGGAATAGCGGGTGACCGCGGCGCAGGTGTGCTCCCGGGATCGGTGGTGCACCACTACCTCGACTCCGGCGTGCTCCCGGGTAGATATCCCGTCGTGGTGGGCGATGGTCAACTAGCTGCGACGTTGTGCAGTCAACTCCTGCGTTCTGGTGCCGCGCACGTGACATCAATCAGATCAAAGCCGGGCGAAGCGTCTGCGTTCCCTGGAACGCTGACGCACTGGAATTCCGTGCTCGAGGCGGTTGAAGGATTCCCGCGAACGGCTACGGCGATCGTTCGCCAGGCTGGAGAGTCGATCCGAATCCCGACGGACGCCGTAGTCCTCGCTGCCAGACGAATTCCCATGCGCAACGTTGAGAACGCCGTTGGCCCGAGTCGCGCGGTGATCGACTGCTTCAGTTCGGCGGATCCCAAGAGCGTCGAAGACGCGGAGGCCACAGCCGACGCAGCATTCCATCGCGTGCTGGCCGAACTTCAGTAAGAACATCTAAACGTCAGGAGACGAAATGCAAGTACTTTCTCCAGTTGGAAAGTTTCACGTTGGCATGGATGGTGTGCGTTTCAGAGGTTGGCAGCCGGTAGTCGACGTCTCAATGGGGGCATGGCGCTCCGAGGCAACACTGGATCGCAAGGATGTCGCCTATGTGGTGGCAGTAGTCGGAGTGCTGATCGGCGTTTTCGGGCTTGGACGACTGACGTCCCGAGGAATTCGGGCATAGGGGCATACCAATGGCGATTTCGACTCTGCGGCCCTTGCTCGAAAGAGCATCGGATGAGCGCTACGGCGTTCTGGCTATCAACATCGTGAACGAGCTCACCCTACGAGCGGTCATTGAGGCCGCCGAACTACGGCGTTCTCCCGTGATCGTGCAAACGTCCGTCAAGACCGTAAAGGCCCACGGCGTAAGAGAGACACTGTCCGCATTTCGTCATGCGGCAGAGAAATCCACAGTGCCCGTGGTGCTCCATCTCGATCACTGCACCGATCGAGAGGTGCTAAGCGCATGCCTCGATGCCGGTTGGAACTCGGTCCTCTTCGACGGGTCCGGTCTTTCTCTGGCGGAGGTCACACGCCAGACCATCGAGGTGGTGCAGGAAGCGCGCCGTCTTGGGGCGGACGTAGAGGGTGAGATCGAGGGGATCCAAGGGGTTGAGGACGGAGTTGGCAGTGACGACGCCCCCACCCTGTACCCCCTTGAACAAGCGGTGGAGTTCATTCAAACCACAGGTGTCGACTGCTTTGCGCCGGCGATCGGCAACGCGCACGGCAACTATCCGGAACTGCCCAGGCTCGACACGGAACGTGTAAGGGCGCTGGTGGGTGCTACGGGCAAGCCGATGGCCCTCCACGGAGGAAGTGGCCTTAGTGACGAGCAGTTCAACGAACTCATCGGCCTTGGCTGCTCGAAGGTGAACATCTCGACGGCACTCAAAGCCGCCTACATCGACGCTCACCGAGAGTTCATATGCGAACGGGAGCCAGATTATGAGCCCCTCAATCTGATGCGATATGTCGCCGACCGTGTCCGTGATGTCGCAGTAAACTACATCGACGTTTTCGGGAGTGCAGGTAAAGCAGAATGAACAGCCTAATATACGACTGCGACGGAGTGCTCGCGGAGACGGAAAGAGACGGACACCTCCGGGCATTCAATAAGATGTTCAAGGAAGTGGGGCTCCCCGTCGAGTGGACCGAGCGCGACTACGCCGACGTCCTGCAAATCGCCGGGGGCAAGGAGCGTCTCCGTTCCCTGTGCACTCCCGAGTTCATCGTCGAGAACAAACTTCCGATGGATTCTAGTCAATTAGACGCGGAGATCGCAAACTGGCACAGGGTCAAGACGAGAATCTTCCTGGAGATTGCAGCAGGCGATGGTATGCCGGCACGTCGCGGCGTCCGACGACTGGCGGAGGAGGCACTCGCGCGCGACTGGCGAATCGGTGTCGCCTCCACATCCTCACTTGAGGCTGTGCGAGCCATAGCACTGAAGTCGCTAGGCCCAAACATCGTTCGGGAAGCCGTTATCGTCGCGGGCGACATGGTGCCCAGGAAAAAGCCAGCGCCCGACGTTTACCTGAGTGCGATGGCCGCGCTAGGTGCAGCACCCGAAAACTCTGTCGCGGTGGAGGACTCTCGTATTGGAGTGACCGCTGCGTCCGCCGCCGGCATGGCAGTAATCGCGACGATAAGCCACTTCACCCGCGACGAAGACCTCAGCGTGGCGCAAATAGTCACCGACGAACTCGGTGAGCCCGGCGGAAGACCGCTCAAGATCCGAAGTAACGAAACGGGTCTGCCGGTGGAGGACCACATCTCGATCGATCACGCCGTCGCGTGCATCGAGGCACACGCCACGCTGCTACCGACGCAGCTCTAGCGGAAGGGCGCAGGACATGGAGATCATTAGCGACCTCGTCATCTACGTCATGATGGCGTTCGTGCTTATCGGCGCGATCGCCGCCATCAAGGACGATCAGAGCGGCCTGGGAAAAGAGTTCCTTCAGGGCATCCACTCCATCGGCTACCTCTTTATTCCGGTGGCGGGTGTGATGGCGGCACTGCCGTATCTCAGCACCTTCATCGAGAACGTCCTGGGGCCGGTGTGGTCGCTCCTGGGATCCGACCCCGCGATGGCCGCCACGACGTTTATCGCCAGTGACATGGGGGGCTATCAGCTCGCGGAGGCTACAGCGAGCACCACCGGTGACTGGATCACCGCCATGGTGACCGGTTTCATGGCAGGTGCCACGATCGTGTTCAGCATCCCCGTCGGATTGGCAATGTTGGCCCGTCGTGACCACAAGTACATGGCGCTAGGAATCATGTCTGGGATCTTGACGATTCCCGTCGGCGTCTTCATCACGATGATGATCGTCCTGGCGACAGGGGCAAAGATTAGAGGCGACGTAAACACGAGCGGACCTTCGGACACAGCAGTTGCTGGCCTCGATGTGGGCTCCCTAATCGGGAACATGGTGCCGCTAGTGATCATCGTGCTCGCGATCGCCTGCGGACTGAAGTTTCTCCCTGACCTCATGATCAAGCTCTTCATGGGGTTCGGCCGGTTCATCGACGCGGCGGTAAAGGTGCTCCTAGCGATCTCTATCGTGGAGTACTTCACTGGGGTCTTCTCGACGGTCTTCGGTTCGTGGGGATTTGGGGCGATCATCGCCACCCCGGAGGACCAGTTCCGGCCCCTCGAGGTCGCGGGTTACGTCGGCATCATGCTCGCAGGGGCATTCCCGATGGTGTACGCAATCCAGAAGTACTTGTCCAAGCCGCTGGCCGCGATCGGCTCACGCTTCGGCATCAGCGAGACCGGCATGGCCGGAATTCTGGGCGGCAGCGCCAACATCCTGGCGCTCTTCCACCTGATCCGGCAGATGCCGGCAAAGGACAAGGTCATGGCCATCGCCTTTGCGACGACAGGTGCCTTCCTGCTCGGTGACCACCTCTCGTTTACAGCGAACTTCCAGCCAACCTTGATCATGCCCGTTCTGGTCGGGAAGCTCATCGCGGCAGTACTAGCCATGATCGTCGCGTACTTCATCGCGGTGCCCACCGCGAAGCGCCTTGAGCAGGCCGAAGCGCGTATGTCGAACGAGACACCCGCGCAGGGGCCTGTCGATGTGGCGCTAGCCGTCCCGTACGCAGAGGGCTTGGCAAAGAGCAGAGAGTCGGTGGAATAGTGTCGATTCAGCAGCGCGTTCACCCGCCAAGCGTCGAATCAGCAATGACGTCGCTGTTCCCCGGAGCGTCGTGGAATGCGGAACCGCTCGACGGCGGGATGACTAACCGCAACTATCGGGTGGACGTACTCCTCGAGGACTCGTCTACGAAGACGTTCGTCGTGCAGGAGCAACTGCCTGGGGAACTGGCAAAGCGGGTCGGAATCAAGCGCGAGAACCAATTCCAAGCACTGAAGCAGGTCGCTGGGCTCGGCCTGGCTCCCGAGGTGGTATTCCATGACCCCGTAGCGGGCACCGTCGTCGTCGAGTACGTCCACGGAAAGTTGATCCGGGAAGTGGATGACCGCAGAACTGCGATTACCCATGTCGCTCGACTGCTTTCAGCGTTCCATGGGGCGACCCGAGGTGCCACCCTTGAAGGATTCGTGTCGGACCCGTACCACGGAACGCTTTGGCTTTATGACCAGGTCCAGCGATCTGCTCCCGGCTTGGCGGCCGAGTTTCGATGGGCGATCGAGGTGGTTGAGCGCATCAGGCGCTCTCGAGGCAGCTATGAACGCTCTCTTTGCCACGCGGACGTGTCAGACGGAAACGTGATCATCACGCCCCAGCGCGCAGTGCTTATTGACTGGGAGTATGTGGGGGCCGGAGACCCGTACTATGACTTGGCCGATTTCGCTGAAAAGGCACAGCTGAGCGAATCAGAAGAACATGCGTTGGTGGCCGAGTACGACGGCGGAGTCGAGAGTGGCAGCATGGCGCTAGTTAGGGTTTATCGCTTCGTCAGCATGCTTAGAGAGGGCCTTTGGTCAGTTCAAGCGGGAAGCACGGGCTTCATCGACTTCGACCACGCCAGTTACGCCGATGAATGCCTGTCGAGGATGACGGCGATCGCTGAGAACCCTACCTTCGGTGACTATGTCGCAGCGATTCACACCAGCACGATTGGAGCTGCAAGATAGCCCCGCGCGGCGGTGGCTTGCGAGCTCCCTAATCCGCAAATAGTTCCCGACTTGCTCGAATGGAGCGCGAAGTGTTCTCACTTGAAAACAAGGTGGCTGTCGTGACGGGAGGGGCGTCCGGTATCGGACGCGGAATCAGTGAAGTGCTCGCCCGTGCCGGTGCAACGGTTGTGATCGCAGACGTGTCTGACGACAAGGGCCGCGCTACAGCCAACGATATCGGGGGCGCTTTCGAGCATCTAGATGTCACGTCCGCACGTGAATGTCGGGAGGCGGTTGAGAACGTTGTGCAGCGATTCGGCAGGCTGGACATTCTATGCTCGAACACAGGCATCTACCCGCAGGCGCGACTCGACGACATTACCGAAGAAGAATGGGACAGGATGCATCAGGTCAACCTCAAGGGGACGTTCCTGATGGTCCAGGCTGTGCTTCCACAAATGCGCACGCGCAAGTCGGGGCGCATAGTCATTACGTCCTCCATCACGGGCTCCGTCACCGGATATCCGGGTTGGTCGCATTATGGAGCGAGCAAGGCGGGGCAGCAAGGATTCATGCGGAGTGCCGCACTGGAATGTGCGACCGACGGCATCACGATCAATGCTGTTCTCCCCGGTAACGTCCTCACCGAAGGCTTGCAGCGACAAGGGGAAGCATACCTGGAGCAGATGGCCCGGAGCGTCCCCATGCGTGAGTTGGGCCGGCCGGCAGACATCGGGCACGCCGTCACTTTCCTCGCGTCGGAGGAGGCTCGTTACATTACGGGTCAGACCCTCGTGGTTGACGGCGGGCAGATCCTTCCGGAATCGCCAGAGGCTCTGCTCGGATCCTGAGTGTCGAGATAACCGGCTCGAGACGTGGCAATGCTTGCCGCACGGCAGCGCCAAGCATTGCCACGCTATCGGGGTGTATCTATCAGCTCGGTGCGTGAAAGGTGTGCGCGGAGGATTGATTCGAAGTACTGCTCAGCGGGACTGACCGTCGACCGCGAAAGGCGGATAAGACTAACCTGCCGAGGGGATTGCGGAACGCCCGCCACTTGGAACGACACAACTTCGCCGCGCCGCCGCTCATCGGCGATCGTGTGCGTGGAGACAAAACCTACGCCGCTGCCTCTTCTCACAGCTCGTTTCAGTGCATCGACGGACCCGAGTTCCCAGACTCTGCGAAACCGATAGTCGCTGCCGTCAAGCAGGTGGAGAGCGTACTCACGTGTGCTTGAACCAGCTTCTTGAACCAAGAGCGTAAGGCCGTCCAGAGCTGACGCCGAGATTCTCGCGGTGGAGGAGAGTTCCAGCAATTGAGGACCAACGATGCCAACGATCTCGTCTGGGCCGACTGGGACGCGTTTGAGTCGATCGTCAGGAATGTCACCGCACGTGACGGCGCACGTCACTCGCCCTGAGAGCAGCCATTGGTGGACCTGGGCAGTTGAGCCCACTGAGACCTCGACGGCAACGTCCGGAGAGTGTCGTTGGAAGCGCTCGAGAACGTCCGGCACGATGTACGTGCCAGGCACGGAAGAAGCCCCCAGTCTTAAGATGCCGGTCCTTAGGCCGGCACGAGCCGCCAGCGCCGACTCGCCCGCCATAAGATTGGCCAGAGCTTGCGCGGCGTAGGCCGCAAGCAGTTGACCGGCGGTCGTCAGCTTGAGTGAGCGACCATGTCTAGCAACAACCGGTTCACCAGCTGCGAGATTGATCCGTCTGATGTGCTCGCTTGCGCTGGGTTGACTCAAGCCTACTGCGGCCGCCGCTTGAGAGAGATTCTCGGAACGCTCAAGCTCCACCAAGAGGCGCAGACGGGTGGAATTCCAGGTATCAAGTAGCGAAGGCACTGAGCGTTCCTCCGTCGGTAGCTGTCGGGCGCCTTCTACACCCGAACGGGCGATGCTCGCAGCTTGCATCGTACTGTGGCTGGAGCGGGCGGCGGTCGCAGTCGGGGCGGCCGTGCTTACTGGGTCTTCGCAATGAATCGAGACCCCACCACGCCCTGATCATCGGCCGAGTGCTTCGCCGTCATTGGATCGTTCGTGGTCGCCGACGCAGACGCGCCGCGGGAGCCTGGAGGCCCTGCGTCGACCGGAGGTGTGCACGTCGTCGTGTCGTAGGTGCGGTCGCCCATTACACCTGAAGCCACAGAGCCGGTCGTTGCCTATGGGGCGATTCCGTAGTCGGGCGCCTCGTCCCACGCGGACGGCCTCAGATTCTTGCAGGAACAAGACGCCAACGGCGTTGCAGAATCGCTCTCAGGAGGCTGTGTTCTTGCAGGAACAGCGCATTCTCGGCATCGACGCCCGCTGCGTGAGCCTCCTTGACGACTTCCGTCGTCTCACGCTCTGCGTCAGCAAGATCACGGTCAGAAGCATCGAAGAGAACCGATGACCACCCGGCGGCAATGACGTCAGAGAGGACAGAACGGTCCGGGCAGTGATCCAAGTGGAGCGCGACCGGCACGGATGTGTGCCGCGTGAGCGCCTGGAAAAGGCTCGTGATGAAAGCGGTCCCCGAGGTGCGAACAGTCTTTGTCGAGATCTGGACAATCAGAGGCGAGTCCTTCTCCTCCGCTGCGGCGATGACCGCGCGCATGCTGATCTCGTCGAAGACGTTCACAGCGGGAACCGCGTATCCGTGCTTCCGCGCTCCCGTCGTGAGACGACGAGTTGATACGGCCATAGTCCGATCTCACTTCCTTGTGTCAGGCTCTGCCTCAGCGAGCTCCGGCCAGAACATCTTTCGTTCCGGTCCTTTTAGTCGAGAGTACATGGCTATACAACTCTATACAAGACGGACTAGGTAAGATCATGTGGAAAGTTTTGGAGGCATAAAGATGACGGACGTGATTGAGCGCGACTCAGCGACACCGATCTATCAGCAGCTCGAGGACATCTTTCACGCGAAGATCGCCAGTGGTGAGTGGGCACCCGAGCACCGCATCCCGTCGGAGAACGAGCTGAACCGGGAGTACAGCCTGAGCCGCATGACGATTCGTCCGAGCACTTCGAGCTGCTCACGGATTCCTTTGTATACAGGAGAGACCGCGTTGATCTTTTGCGGGGCGACGAACGTGCCCTTGCCGGCAACGCGGATGAGCAGACCATCACCCGCCAGTTTGTTTGGTTGGGTCCCCGGGTAGGAGTCCGGTGACTGTGTGAGTTTCGCATCCGATAATGGGTGCAGGAGGAAATTCACAGATTATGGCACGTAGGCATACCCCGGATCAGGTCGTCGCGAAGGTCCGGCAGGGGCAGAAGATGCTCAATGACGGCAAGCCGATGATCGAGGTCATCAAGGAGCTGCAGGTCACCGAGGCAACCTGGTATCGGTGGCTGCAGCAGTACGGTTCCGAGCAGAACGCAGCCCAAACCAAAGCGGTCAAGGACTTGGAGAAGGAAAACGCCCGGCTGAAGCGGTTGCTGGCCGAGAAGGAACTGGCCATCGACATCCTGAACGAGGTGGCTAAGGGAAAATTCTGAGCCCCGAACCTCGCCGCCGGGCAGTGCGCATGGCGGTGGAGAAATTCGGGGCGTCCGAGAGATTCGCGTGCAAGGTGCTGGGGCAGAACCGTTCCGCGCTGCGCAAGTCACGCCCAGCGGTCAGCTTTGAGGAAGCCCGGCTACGCGCGGCGTTGCGGGCCATCGCCGGGGAGCATCCGGCGTGGGGGTGGCGGAAGGCCCGCTGGCGCCTGCTGGCCCAGCCGGAGTGGGCTGGCGTGGTGCTCAACGCTAAGCGGGTGCGCCGGCTCTGGCGGGCCGAGGGACTGACGTGCAAGCCGAAGGCGCGTAAGCGTCGCCGCACCGGGCCCGGCGCCGGGGAGCAGAAGCGGCTGAAGGCCGAATACCCGATGCACGTGATCAGCTTCGACTTCCAATCCGATGTGACCTCCTGTGGGCGGCATGTCCGGTTCTTCAACGTCATTGACGAGTACACCCGCACCGCCCTGGCGATCGTTCCGCGCAGGTCCTTCACCGCCACCGATGTGGTCGCCGTCCTGGAGGACATCATCGCCGAAACCGGTGTCACGCCAACCTATGTGCGCTCCGATAACGGGCCGGAATTCACCGCCGCAGCGCTGGTCAACTGGTGCGCCACTGCCGGGGTAGATACGGCGTTCATCGACCCGGGATCCCCGTGGCAGAACGGGTTCGCCGAATCATTCAACGCCCAATTCAGAAGGGAACAACTCACTGGGGAAATCATCGACACCATGGCCGAAGCGAAGTACTTGGCCGACGAGTGGAAGGACATCTACAATCATGAACGGCCCCACGGATCCCTCGACGGCATGACGCCGAAACAATACTGGGACACCTGGACGCAGAAAAATCAACTAGCTATCGCATAGCCACTGGACTGCTAACCGGGACCCAATCA